>JBDUAY010000016.1:0-27622 GCA_040004415.1 Bacteroidota bacterium
ACTCGTTTTAACTCCATATGACTTTGCGGGATTAATTAAGTGATAAATCCGCCTTTCATGCCTGTGTTGCTGAAAGGCGGATCATTCGTTCATTAGTTCCTCTATACAAGTCGGAAAAAGTCTTATTTGGCGTGTTCTTCCAAATAAGCAACAGCCTGTCCAACAGTAGTAATCGTTTCGGCCTGCTCATCCGGAATAGAAATATTGAATTCCTTTTCGAATTCCATAATCAGTTCAACGGTGTCCAGTGAATCGGCACCCAGGTCGTTGGTGAAAGAAGCCTCGTTGGTAACTTCTGCTTCTTCTACACCCAGTTTGTCAACAATGATCTTTTTAACTCTTGTTGCGATGTCTGACATTTTAGTAAAGTTTAGTTACGGCTGCAAAAATATACTTTTTGCATTAACCACAATGAACACGGCCTTTTTTATTATTAGGCCCATAATTTTAATTAAAAATGAGGTTAAGTAACCTTTTTTTTCCTTATCTGCGCTTGGTTATGATAAATGGGCCCCTCATCCCGGCCCTTCACTACGGGAGCGTAGTAAGGGGCCTATCCGCTGTTTTTCTTCCGGGTTATAAACAGTGGCTGTCCAAAGATATACCAGCGTTATCGTTTCACCCCGGCAAGTGTTTATCAAGGCTTTTACAGCGGGGCGGCCTTCGGAAGCGCAACTGGATCAGGGCAGGGGTAGAGGGCGATCTGCAAATGTTAACGCAATTATTAATAGATCCGCTGCGCGAAAGGTGCACAATTTTACTAATTTCAACGTTACTATAACATGCAAAAATGGTGTACGATATGTATTCTTTTATTGGCAAACCATGCATTTGCCCAGCTTACTTATCAAAATTTGTATGTTGATTACGATAGCGCCATCAGCTACAAAAATCTTCGAATCATACCCATTCGTTACAAGGGTCCTAATAAAAATGAAAGCTTAGCCTTGTTACAAAACACGGTTTCATTCAGCCAGGCGCTAAAGCAAGGCCTTGTTACCGTACAGGAAAGGGGTACCACGGCCATTGAGAACGTACACTGGTTATCACTCTATAATAATTCTGATAAAAATGTGTATGTGTCTTCAGGAGAGGTCCTGGAAGGTGGCCGGCAGGACAGGGTAGTAACAAAAGACACCATTGTTATCGCCAAATCAGGCAGGATCGATCTGCCTGTAATGTGTGTAGAGGAAGGCAGGTGGAGTAAGAAAGATAAAAAGTTCGTGTATAAAAAAATGGCGAATACGCATTTACGTAAGACAATTGATGAAACCAAAAGCCAGGTGCAGGTATGGAAAGAAATAGATACACAGCTGGACCGGGATAAAATAAAAAATAAAACACTGGCTTATCTGTCGCGCGAAAAAGACAAAGCATTTACCGCGGTACAAAACGATTACTGGCAATTTTTTGCAAACAGGTTAGGGAAACCAGATAGTAATGTTGTTGGAATTGTTTGTATGTCTGGCGATAAAATCCTGGGCTCGGATATTTTTATCAGCAGTAATTTATTTTATGGAAAACTACAGGCACTGATGCAGGGGTACATTGAAGAAGCGACAGTATTTGGAAGTGTGCCAACGGTATCCAATGATAAAGTAAGTAAATACCTGGATCAGTTTTTAAAGGACGAGCAAAGCCAGGAAGAATTTGTAAAAAAGAATGGCAAACTTTTTAAAGCCGGTGGAAAAGTAATTCATCTAACTACCTATTAATTGAAACATGTTATATCTGGTGAAAACGCCGTGGTGGATTAAGAAATGGTTGTACCCGGATTACCTCTGGAGTATGCCCCGCAATCAAAAAAAAATTTACCTCACATTTGACGATGGCCCGCAGCCGCTGGTAACCCCGTTTGTTCTGGATATTCTGAAAAAATACAATGCTACGGCTACTTTTTTTTGTATTGGAAAAAACGTGGCGGCCCACCCGGATATTTACAAAAGGATTTTAACGGAAGGGCATGCAACAGGTAACCATACCTATAATCATTTGAATGGATGGAAGACAAAAGACAAGACTTATTTTGAAAATATTATACAGGCGTCGAACTATATTGATAGCAGGTTATTTCGTCCGCCGTATGGCCGTATTACCCGCTTCCAGGCGAAACAGGTAGCGGAGAAAATGGATTATACAATTGTAATGTGGTCTGTACTCAGTGCAGATTTTGATGTACGGATTACTCCACAAAAATGCTGGAGCAATGTAAAAAGATCTGCTGGTAATGGTTCTGTAATTGTTTTTCATGATAGTGAAAAAGCAATGGAAAGGATGGGATATGCATTAACGGAGGCGTTGGAATACTTCAGCAAGAAAGGATTTGTTTTCGAAAAACTGGGCAAATAATTACTTGTGGTATAGTAACGAATATAAAAGAAGGGAACGCCAGAACCTTTATCAGTAAAGGGTTTGAGAAGATAAAAGCTTAAAAAAAGTTTGGGCCGGGGTAGAAACCCTGGCCCGTTTTTAATCCGTACCCTATGAAAACTGGTTTAAAGGTATAATTTTATTTTATCAATACAAACTAATTTCCTGTACCTGAATTATAATCTTTATTCCATTCATGTAAATAATGGCTCTTCTGCCGCTACGTTGCGCCATTACCTGATAGGTTTTTTGCAGAAGCGTTAATGGTTTTGGATTTATTGCCCGTTTTTTTCTTGCTGCATAAAAAGCAAACTTCCTTTTACGACCGGGTAATAAAGTAAAACAGGAATAAGTAACTTTCCGAATCAGGATTAGGTAAATAAGTTTTATTACGATAGTTTTTTTACGATTTGGATCCCCCTGGCGGTTCTATTATAATTGACCGGCGCAGGATTTTTAATTTTATTCTATGACTTTTTTAGATACCCATTGCCATTTATATCACGACGATTTTAATGAAGACAGGCAAACAGTTGTTGACCGTGCAATTGCTGAAAATGTAACTGGCTTTTATCTTCCTGCTATTGATAGTACCGTTATTGAAGCCATGTTACAAATGGAAACAGATTTTCCCGGTCGTTGTTTTGCGATGATGGGCCTCCACCCATGTTCTGTAAAAGAAAATTTCAAAGAGGAATTGCTGATTGCTGAACAATGGCTCGCAAAAAGAAAATTTGCCGCGGTAGGAGAAACAGGATTGGATTTTTACTGGGATAAAACTTTTGTACCGCAGCAATATGACGCTTTCAGGAAACAGGTTGATTGGGCAAAGCAGTACAAAATTCCGGTGGTGATACATTCAAGGCAATCAACACAGGAGTGCATTGATGTAATAAAAGAAATGAAGGATGAAAGCCTGCGGGGTATTTTTCACTGCTTTGGGGGAAGTGAGGAAGAAGCCAGGCAAATTATTAAACTCGGTTTTTATTTGGGTATTGGGGGTGTAATAACCTATAAAAATTCAGGATTGGCGGCGGTTATAGAAAAGTTGCCACTTGATAATATTGTTCTGGAAACAGATGCTCCGTATTTAACGCCTGTGCCTTTTCGCGGTAAAAGGAATGAAAGTGCTTATCTGAAATATGTTGTGCAAAAAATTGCAGATGTAAAAAAAATAAGCATTGAAGAGGTGGGGGAAGCCACCACCTTCAATGCGAAGAATATTTTTAATATGTAGGGTAAATTATATAGTATTAAGACTCCTGGCAAAAGCTGCAAACTTACTATGATAAACTTGTCGCAATACTATATAGTAAATATTGCTACGCAAAGAACGGCTTGTCAATGGCCGGACTTGGTACAGAAAACCACTTAGGTCCTTCCGGTGTCATATAAGCGCAGTCTTCAATCCGGGTGCCAAACTCTCCATAAATAGCAATGGTAGGCTCAACACTAAAACACATACCCACTTGTAAAGGCAGTTTGTTTCCCAGCACCATGTTGCCCCATTCGTGTCCATCCATACCAATACCATGACCGGTACGGTGCGGGCAACCCGGTACTTTGTAGCCTGGTCCAAAACCTGCATCGGTTAGCACTTTGCGTGCTGCGATATCTACATTTTCGCAGGGATCGCCGAGCTTTGCAGCGGCAAAACCGGCAGCTTGCGAACTATGTTGTACGTTCCATACATCCAGCTGGCGTTTTGTAGGCGGCGCACCAAATACAACCGTGCGGCTGATATCAGAATTATAGCCTTGCACCGTGCATCCGCCATCCATTAACACCATGTCGCCTTTTTTCAGGTGCTGGGGCTCAATACTTCCATGCGGGTAAGCGGATGCCTTGCCAAAGTTTACGCCTATATCACCACTGCCGCCCAGCTTTGTAGTGGCTTCTGCAGTGATGGCGGCAAAGTCGGAAGGCGACATCCCTTCGCGCAGCATACTAACACCTACTTTATAGGCGCCAATAGTTATATCATTTGCCTTTTGCATTAACGCAATTTCAGCTGCAGATTTAATCAGGCGGCATGGTATGGTAACCGGATCTGCACTGATAAAATTAACCTGTGGCGCTTCTTTACGGATGCCGTCATACACAAAAAAGCGCAGACGTTCCTCTATACCAATATTGCCGCCGGTAATTCCAAGGCCCTTTAATGCACTGGCAATTTGCTTATAGGGACTTTCATGTTCTTCCCACGTCTGTACGTCTTTACCAATAGTGATCAGCTGGCGCAGGCGATCTGCTTCAAAAGCCGGGCTTACATATATTACATCACCTTTTGCGGGTAGAATGGCTACCATGGTGCGTTCGCTGGGCCACCAATAAATACCGGTAAAGTATTTTAAGGCGGTACCAGAATCAAGGATGATTGCTTCGATTTTGTTTTCGGCCATTAACTTTTTGGCCTTTTCAATGCGTGTAATGCGTTCGGCTGTGCTGATAGGAACAACATCATCTGTCATTGGCATTAGATCGTCCAGCGGACTGCGGCGGCCCTTTGTCTTAGTAAAAGATGAGAGGCCAAACAACATACTGCTACCCGCAGAAAGGCGGAGAAAGTCTCTTCTTTGTAAACTCATGTTATAATGCTTTTAAATTGGGAAAACAGAAACGGAATAATAGTTTGGTATTGCAGACAAGCAGTTGTTGAAGATAAGGAATTTAGGGTTTCAATATTGGCAGATAAAATATTCGGATACTAAGCCCCGGGGGCGTATTTTTGCTGCCCGTAAAAAAGGAGAGTTGTCCGAGTGGCTGAAGGAGCACGCCTGGAAAGTGTGTATACCTGAAAGGGTATCGAGGGTTCGAATCCCTCACTCTCCGCTGAGTACCGTTATTATAAGTAAGAAGACATTAAGTCAAGCCTGCAAAATATTGATTTGCAGGCTTTTTCATTTTTAAGTTTACCTGCATTGTTTTGACTTTATGGTTAAAATCGATTGAGCACTTCACGGATTACCCTTTACTTTATTAAAGGTACTCTACCCTCTAAATGGAACGCAAAAGTTGGGAGGGTGGAGGCAGCACAGCTTTCATTTATGAGCGACAAAAAATTAGCTTCTTTTGAAATTGCCATCATGATTTTTTATTGAATTTTATCCAATCCTCCCTGTCGTCAACAAACCTGCAGCTGCCTCCCCTGTGAAGATTGTTGATGTGGGTTTAAATTGTGCATTTAAGTTACTTGAAATGAATGCAAAAAATTACAATGATAAGAAAACATAAGTAGTGCTTTTCTATTTGAAATATAGTTTACGATAGATATATTAATGTTTTTATCCTGGTGCAAATAATATTTAATTGATACCTGCAACTATTGATAATAAAAAAGATGAGCGTTTAAAAGAAATCAGAAAGCCAGGCAAAAATACCAGTAAAATAATCCCTTCAATTTACTCTTTTATAAAAGCAAAACTTGCATGCTGGTATGCCGGTTTTTTTACTTCTTCCCGAAGTTTTTTAAAAGTTTCAAATGGACCTTTGGTTGCAAACATATTAATAAGCCATGCCGGCACCGTTCCGCCGGGGTCAACTTCAAGAATATATTCAATTTTTACCTGGCCGTTTGGCAACGGCGTAATCAGCCATTTTGAATAAGAGTGCTGTATACGGATGATGTTTGTATTTGCCGGAAGGTAATCGGGTTTATTATTGCCCACTACCGACACAGTTTTTGTTTTTGGGTCCTGAGAAACAATTAACTGCACGATGAAATCGCGGTTAACAACGGGCCATGGCACCTGTATTTCTGAATAATAAACTAATTCAGAAACAGACAGTTGCTTTAGTAAAGAAATTGTTTTGGTTGCATAGACCCAGTCAGCACTATTTTTAATATCAAGTAATACGGCCGTTAAAGAAGTAAGGGATGAATTAACGGCGCACACTGTTTTAACTGCTTTAAAAGGAGATTTGTCAGTTTTTTTTGTATAAACTTTTATGCCATCTTTATCCAGTTTCAGTTCCCAATCTGGTTGTGCACCCGCACATGCGCATACAAAAAATAAAATATAGCCAGTTAGAAACAGACGCTTCAGGTTCATATCAAACTAACAGTTTTTACATCAATTTGTTTGCAATTAAACCCATAGAACGTTCATTTTTTGTGTTGAGTGGTTGCAATTTTTCGCTCATTAGTGAGGCATTGCCGGTCTATGCCGTGAATTTTCCTGGAAAAGTATAAGTTGTTTGATTAACAGTTATCGCTCAATTGTAAATAAATTCCTGGAAAGCAATAACCTGTAAATCTCTAAACCCGTCATCAAGTGTCAAATCACCGGCTGTCATCTACGAATAATCATTAAAAGCGGGGAACAAAAATTCCTTAGCCATTTCTTACACCGTTCCAGGGTCTTTTTAGTGCGACTGCAATTTCATTTCTCATTTTCACCATTGATTATACCAGTGCAGGCTTTTGATACACTTTTATACGATTGTTAAATGAAATGTGCGAACGGGAATTTCCTGTACATTTATTTTATGAAATGTATACTGATGCTTTTGATGTTCACTGTATCCACCGCAATCAAAGCGCAAGAGAAAAAGCCGGTAGCACAATTATTAAAAGAGCCTGCGGCATGGGCGTTCGAGAGGTTTACCCTGCCTCCGGTATTCGCGCCAAATTTTCCATATAAAGGTGTTGAAGAATTGCGTTTTTCACCAGGCATGTTTGATAAAAATTCGACTGAATATTTTACTTATGCCTTTGCTGCGCAGCTTAACGGCAGGAATAGTATGTCGAAAGATGAAGTGAATGATTACCTGTTTAATTATTTCAAAGGATTATGCAGCAGCACTGCAAAAGATCGTAAACTCGTTGTAGATACGTCTAAAATAACGGTATCCACAGAAAAGAAAAAAGATACGGGCAAAGAAACTATTTACAATGCGATACTGCATGTATTCGGTGTTTTTGCAGATGGTGCAGCAGTGCAGTTGAACATGGAAGTGAAAGTGTTGCGGGATGCGGGTGCAAAAAAAGTGTATCTTATTTTTATTGCTTCGCCACATGCAAAAACCGATGATGCATGGAAGCAATTGTATGTTATTCAGAAAATTTTTTCAATACCCGCTCAAAAATAATTTGCTCATTTGCCGCATAGTGGCAGTAAAACAACTGTAGCCAGGGAGGGGTATTTCATCTACACTTATAATAAATTAGGAAATTTTTGATAAGAATAATGGCATAAAATAGTGTGTTGCTGACAAATTGTTAAGGGTTATTGCTTAGGGATAGCCTGGCATCATTTTTCGCTTTTAACCAGTATGAAAAAACCAACATTATCATGCAGTGAAGAACAGATGCGTTTTATCCAAAAGATTACGAATGCTACTAAACAGGAAGTGCTGTATACCATTCGGATATCACGAATAAGCGTTGAAGAAATAATCAGCTACTTAAAGAAATCTGCAACTGATAAAATAAGATTTTCCGGCTAAAATATCTGCAGCATGGTCTTCAACTATGCAAGTGAAAATGCCGGACTATACCCTGCACTACTTTCATTTAAAGATGGAACGAGCAGATACCAGCAAAGCCCCAGGAGCAAACTGGCATATTCATGTATCTCTTCTTTATTATTGTGCAACAGTTGATTTTGGTGGTCGGTTTTTTTAATAAAACCACAACTTACCAGCGGATTAACCTGATCGAATTCATACATCACCAATTCAGCGGTGGGATTTAAAGCCAGCCGGTAATGAAATTTTTTTCCTTCCATTTCTATTGTTCCACCTTCCGTATTCATGTTCTCAACAGATAATTTACCGATATCAAATCCATATTCATTCTTAAAAGTGAAATGATTATTTCTGAATCCTGTTTGCTCAATAAAAAAAAGATTTTGCTGTCCCATGCAACTTATACGCACAGACCGTTGCAACGGATGGTATCGCAAAACTTCTTTAACCGTATTTCCTTCCATAAGATTAAAAACGTGTACTGCAGAAGAAGGGTTGCTGGCTAGTATCCATTTCATAAGCGAAATATTTAGAAGGTATCTCAAATGAAATTAGGGAATCTTACTGCCTGCCCGGCATTATTTATTAATTAAAAAAGGCATATCAAATTTTAATTCGCCACATTGTACCTAAGACATTGGGTATCACAATTTTTGATGCAAACCGGCCCTCAAAAATTTTCAATATTACCTTTATGTTAAGTTTGTAACTGTTGATTTATCACCGGCAAAAAGTATTATAATAAATTTTTTAAGCAAACTATAATGCCCTTATTCCAATAAGAACTTTTGGAAAAGGTTTATATTAAAATAGACGTTGCTGTTTATAATGCGGAAAAGGGTCGTTTACAAAATTCTTATTTCCGTTTTCGTAGTCCTGTAAAATTTTGTTGCAATTTCTACAGCATTAAAAGCAAAGAAGATTTTACAAATTCTTTTGTGCGCAATGCCCCTTACGACAGCTGTTCGACAATTAAAAACAAGCGGTTTACGATAGTGGAAATTTGGACAAATAAGCAGGGATGAATATCTTTTAATGCCGTACATGAACCAGGCATATTCAACTGGGTGGTATATCAGGAAAAGCATATTTTGCCGGGTAAAATAATGATAATTGGGGAACGTTTATTTTTATGATGAACTTTGACAACTCAAAACAAAATATTGTGGAAATTAAAATAGTCAAAGCAAGTTTGCAGGAAATTCAGCTCTTACGTGAATTATTTCTGAATGAAGGTAATTTCCAGTTCGTTTGTAATAAATGTCATCAATATGGCTGGGCCGGGACCTGGCTTTTTTTACGGGATGGAACAAAAATTGGCTACGGGTCGGTTTGGGGCAAAGATAAACGGGAGGACAGGGACACTATTTTTGAATTTTACCTGTTGCCTCCGTATAGAAAAGACGCAAGTTTTATTTTTCGGGAATTCCAGGTTGCCTGTGGCGCCAGTTATGTTGAAAGCCAGAGCAATGATGCGTTGTTAACATTAATGCTGTATGAGTTTTGCCAGGGAATATTTGCAGAAGCAATTCTTTTTAAGGATGATGTTACAACGAACTTCAATGTTGCCGGTATAGCTTTTCGGAAACAGGCACCTGAAGATGAAACGGAAGGTGCGGGGCAATACGTTCTGGAGCTGAACAATGAAATAGTGGCCACTGGTGGTTTTGTATGGAATTACAACCTGCCTTATATTGACATGTTTTATGAGGTGAAAGAAAACTTCCGGCGTAAAGGATACGGTAGTTTGATGACGCAGGAGTTAAAAAAAGAAGCTTATTTAATGAGCA
Organism: Bacteroidota bacterium; assembly: GCA_040004415.1. GTDB lineage: Bacteria > Bacteroidota > Bacteroidia > Chitinophagales > Chitinophagaceae > JACMLD01. The sequence goes on from JBDUAY010000016.1 coordinate 9,630, forward strand.
GGGTACCAGCGGCGAGATGCAATCCTGACAATACAGCTTCCAAACTAACTTTGTTGAAAGCGGGCATGCAAATTTGCGGGTTCAGGCTTACCGGCAACCTCAAAGAAAATAATTTACATACAGGGACTAATCAATCATCACTATGCATACCGGCCTTGCTTCGCACATAAAAAATTTTGTAAAACTTACAGATGACGAGTCTTTAATTTTACTTGATTACACCAGGCCACTACAAGTAAAAAAGAAACATTATCTGCTGAAAGAGGGGCAGGTTTGCAAATCAAATTATTTCGTAGAAAAAGGTTGCCTCCGTTTATTTTTTACGGATGAAAAAGGCGCTGAGCAAACTACACAGTTTGCCATTGAACACTGGTGGCTGACTGATTATACCAGTTTTTGTAAAAATACTGCATCGCAATTTTATATACAGGCAGTTGAGACTTCAACAATCATTGTTTTTGAAAAATCAGTACAGCAAGAATTGTATGCAAAACTTCCTCAGCTGGAGCGCTATTTCAGAATGATTTTGGAAAAAACGTATGGCGCTGCACAATGGCGCATCAAACATATGTTCAGCCATTCAAAGGAAGAAATGTATAAAATGTTTAGCGCACTATATCCCGAATTTATACAACGGGTGCCACAATATATGCTTGCCTCTTATCTGGGGCTTACCCCTGAATATTTAAGTGAGGTACGAAATAAGAAATCATAACAAATACGATCATGCATGGGTTTGTTTATTACCTGCAACATAAAAATCAAAAAATGGTATTCCCTACACAAATTCTGCTTAAACATTTTATGTATTTCCAATACAGCTTTCTATATGTTAATTGGAAAAATTGCTTTTAATGGTTAGCTGGAAGATGTGTATTCAACAACATAAGGCCGTTGGGTTGGTCTCTAAGGCCAGTAGTTATTTTTTGTTATTGGATTAATTTAATCGCAACTATTTTTCATGGGCATGCTACCAAAATGAATTTTATTTCTTAAACTGGTTTAATTTTTTTTGGACACATGTGGGCGAGCTTTGTGTTTCAATAAAAAACAAACACAATGAATGCAAGATTAAACATGGGGCAGGTACAGCCAGAAGCATACAGAGCAATGATGGGCCTTGAAAAATATTTACACAGTGTTGAGCTTAGTGTTACGCACCAGGACCTGATAAAAATACGTGCATCACAAATCAATGGCTGCGCTTATTGTATCAACATGCATACAAAAGACGCTAAAAAGCATGGAGAAACCGATCAGCGTATGTTTTTGCTTGATGCCTGGAAAGAAACCGGTTTGTATACGGAAGAGGAGAGAGCGGTGCTGGCGCTTACAGAGGAAATAACAGTAATTCATCAGCATCCTTCTGATGAGGTATATAAAAAAGCCGCCAGTTTATTTTCTGAAACTTACCTGGCACAAATTATTATGGCCGTTACCATTATTAATGCCTGGAACCGGATTGGCATTATAACACAGATGCAGCCAGAATAGAAAGTAATAAAACGCAGATGCTGAAGATTGTTATGATCTAAATGATTTACTTAAAGTTGATTTTATTGATCACAGGTTGAAAATTTTAATCATAACCTGTCATGACTATCATAAAAATCTGGGTTCTATCTACCAGTTACCCATTTGTTCAGGGTTAATTCTTTCCAGGTTATCTTCTGGTTTATGCAGCTTCCAGTTGGGATCATAGCGCACAAACCAGGACAGCCATAATGTTCGCGATAGCCGCATCATGGGAGGTTGAATGGCCACTAAAAAAATGGCGTTGCATATCAGCCATGTCAGAAACCGGTCGTCATCAAATGAAAAGCCAATGATCAGCCACCAGGCTAAACAAGAAGCTACACAAAGGCCAACTGATAAGGCATAACTAACATAACCGGTACCATAGTAAAAACCAACCTCTATCTCGGTAGGTTGTCCGCAAACAGGGCATTTGTCAACCATTTTTACAACGGACATAATCTTGTAAGAACTTTTTTCCTTGTAAATAAATCCTTCTCTGCAACGCGGGCACTTGTTGCTTAAGACCGTGAGTAAATAGCCAGGATGTTTTTCTTTTTCTGCCATATGCCTGTTTATGCTGCAAAGGTACATGCTTGCCGGGCCACAATATAATTTACTGCTGCTGCAATACCTTTTCCATTTGCATGCTGCGCGAACCTTTTATAAGTATAGTGGCATTGCTGAAATGTTGATGATAAAACCAATCTTTTGCCTGTGTGGCGTTTTCAAAACTTATATAAGGATGTTTTATTGTAAGAAAATCGCCGCCCGCTAAAACCACATTTTTCCATTTATACTGGTTGATAAGCGTAACCAGTTGCTTATGTTCTTCGAGGCTTTCTTCACCAAGTTCGGCCATACCACCCAGCATCAATATTTTATTTTCTGCAGGCAGTTTAGCAAAATTTTCAATGGCTGCTTTCATACTGGAAGGATTGGCATTGTATGCATCCAGTATAATTGTATTGGTATCTTTTTTTATTAACTGAGAACGGCTGTTGGAAGGAGCGTAGTTTTCAATGGCAGTCCTGATGTCCTTGCTATTTATTTTAAAATAAACACCCACTGCAGCAGCACTTAATATATTGGGTAAATTGTAATCGCCGACTAATTGTGAATGAATTATTTCTTTTATTCCATTCGTAAATTGTACTTCCAGGAAGGGTTCGCTTTTTATAGTTTTTCCTGTAATAGCGGCATCCTGTGTGCCATAAGTAAATATTTCAGGTATGCCCCCGCTCATTTGCCGGAGGTAAACATAATCCCACATTACAAAGGCCGTTCCGTTGTTGGCCCGCAAATAATCATACAGTTCACCTTTCCCTTTTTTCACACCTTCAGTGCCCCCAAAACCTTCTAAATGTGCTTTACCCGCATTCGTAATAATGCCATGAGTAGGTAAGGTATATTCGCAATAACCGGCAATTTCTTTTTGGTGATTGGCACCCATTTCAATTACAGCCACCTGGGCATCTTTTTTTATTTTAAGAATGGTAAGCGGAACGCCTATGTGATTATTAAGATTGCCCTCCGTTGTATACGTTTTATAGCTGGTTGATAAAACGGCATGTATCAATTCTTTGGTAGTTGTTTTGCCATTGCTGCCGGTAATACCCAAAAAGGGAATCGTGAATTGCTGCCGGTGGTATTTCGCCAGTGCCTGGAGGGTTGCCAGCACATCATCAACCAAAATTGTTTTTTCATTTACGGCAAATGCTGTTTCATCAACAACGGCGTATGCGGCGCCGGCCTCCAGCGCTTTTACTGCAAAAGCATTTCCGTTAAAGCTGGGGCCTTTCAATGCAAAAAAAATATCTCCCTGCTTTATTTTTCTTGTATCTGTTTCTACAGATGGATACAGAAGGTATGCCTGGTATAATTGTTCAATCGTCATAAGAAATATTATTGTGATGGAACACGCATTGTCGTGATTGTTATGATGAACAATGATCCATTGTTTGTTCGGTGTAATATTCAAAAAAAAACCGGAAAAAACCGTAAGAAACCCTGGACAGCATAAAAATCTGCGTTCTATGTTGCGGGTGCAGGCAGCATGCATGTCAAAAAAAAAGCCATCCTTTCGGGATGACTTTTTTGAAATATTTTAGTTGTATTACTTCTTGCGGTTATTCTGTCTGCGTTGTTTGTAATTAATACCCGTTCCGTGTCCGTTACCTTCAGGACTACCTACGCGGTCCATTGCGCAACGGAAACCAAGTGTGCTGGCTGATTGATCTTCTTCCAGGAAACGACGTGTGCCGGGGCTAAGCCAATATGCACGGTCGTTCCAGCTTCCACCTTTAATTACCCTTGATTTATCGCTAATCAAAGTAGTCTTGCCATAACCATACGCTACACCTGCAACCAGCGAGTCACCATCAAGATAGTTGATAACATCACCTTTCTGATAGTTACGACGGTTTTTGCTTTCTTCGTCCGTTACGTTACGAACTTTGATCCTGCCAAGGCTATCACGTTCTGCTTTACCAGAACTTAAATCATCTGTAGTGTATCTGTTACCACGATAAGAAGCTACATCATCATCATCAACAGTAGACAACGGACGGTACACATCAGCAGTCCACTCGTTCACATTGCCACTCATATTATACAAACCAAAACCATTGGGGAAGAAAGATGTAACCGGTGCGGTATAAACAGCGCGGTCATTTAAACCACCTGCAACACCCATGTTATCACCAGCGCCTCTTTTAAAGTTAGCGAGGAAAGTACCCTGCCAGCTTCCGCGGCGTGTATCGCGAAGGCCATTTACATTCTGGCTCCATGAATATACCTGTTTGTTGGCAAGTAACTCTTCACCTCTTTTACCTTCTTTTGAAGAAGGCTGCGGATTCTGGTTAACCAGGCCGAGTGCAGCGTATTCCCACTCAGCTTCCGTTGGTAAACGGTAGCCTGGCAGTAAGATACCATCTTCAAAAGTTACATTGGTACGTGGTGTACCGTTAGGATTTTTAAGCGGGTTCTTTTTAGACTTTGCAGCCTGGCCGGGAGTAGCCTGATACTCGCCCAGCAAATAGGCTTTTGTATTAAAGTTCTCCTGGCCCAAACCGGTCAGGTTCTTTAAAGAATTTTTATTGATGTATCCTCTTTTAATCAATTCTCCTTCATTTACGCGGTCTGTTCTCCAGGCGCAAAAATCGTTGGCCTGTTTCCAGGTTACACCAACTACCGGATAGTAATTATAAGATGGATGGCGGAGGTAGTACTCAACCAGCGGCTCATTGTAAGCCAGCTCGCTTCTCCATACCAGGGTGTCTGGTAAAACAGCTTCGCGCACTGCTTTATATTCATCGCCATCAAATACTGTATTTACCCAATACATATACTCACGGTAGTGAATGTTAGCTACTTCGGTTCTGTCAATGTAAAACGAGTTTACAGTAATACGGCGGGGAATATTATTCCAGTCGCCCATAACATCCTCCTGGGTTGCACCCTCTGTAAAAGTACCGCCTTGTACAAATACAAGTCCGGGACCCGTTTTTTCTTCTTTTTCTTTTGATACCTGGTAACCACCCATGTTTTTATCATTGTAGTTCCAGCCAGTTACATCGGATTTTCCACTTTTGTTCTTGGGTTTACAAGAAGCTACGCTCGCGGCGCAGGATAGGATAATCAGGAAAGTCTTCCAGTTCATTTTAATAGCCATTTTGAAGCCGGTTTTAGAATAAAATAACGGGATGTTGTAGTTAATATTGTATTTGGGGGTAAAGCTTTTGTTCCAGATATGCGAATATAGGTAGCTTTCTCTGATTGGGTTCGTATAAATACGTTAAAAACGATGGTGTTATTCTATTTTTGATGATGAAGATAATAAGCATACAGGATCAAAAGGCGCGCCATTCTGATACGTTTCAAAGGTGGGCCACCTTATCCATGGATTTGGAATGAATCGTTGCCACGGCATGCTGTTCACCTTCCGGAAGTAGCAAACCGCTGAAAAAACTGACCGCCCTTCAAAGACCCGCTGATCAGTTCATCCGGGAAAGGGCAACCACCTTTCTCTGCCTGGCCGGTATCTGACCGAACGGAAGGCCGCCTGATTATCAAACAATTAATAACAAGCAGGTATAATAGTTATTACGTAAATAGCGTTCAATAAATCTGCAAAGCGTACTGTACATGCGAAATGGGTGTTTTTTATTGATTGTACTTATAATAATGATTTTGCCGGCCGCACGGGCCCAGCGCAATTATAAAGACGCATCCGTTCTTGCATCGGGCACCTGGTATAAAATAAGTATTCAAGAAACCGGCATTTATAAAATTGATGTTGCTTTCCTGAATAAATTGGGAATCAATGCCAACAACCTCTCTTCAGCCTCCATCCGGTTATTTGGAAACGGCGGCGCCATGCTGCCGGAAGCATGTAATGGGTTTAAGAATGATGATCTTGTTGAAGATGCCATACAGGTTACAGATGGCGGCGACGGCATCTTTAACGGCAACGACTATTTTCTCTTTTACGCCTTCGGACCGGATACCTGGCTAAAGGATTCCCTCCACCACCGCTTTAAACATGAGAAAAATTTATACAGCACAAAAGCTTATTACTATATCAATATCGGCGGGGCCGGAAAAAGAGTTCAAAATCAACCTGCCGCAGCAGCATTCAATACAACCGTGGTTTCATTTTCTGAAAGATATTTTCATGAACTTGACTCTGTGAATTTTTTAAGCAGCAGCAAAGATTGGTACGGGGAGGAATTTTCAACCCAACCTGGTCATTCCATCCATCAATCTTTTACTGTTCCGATAACGAATATCAATACGGCGGAATCAGCTACCATTGTCTCAAATTGTGTTGCCCGCGCTGTTGGCGGCAGCAGCCGGTTTTCAATAACTGCGAATAACCAGCCTGTTTTACAACAGAATATTGATGCTGTTGGCAGCACCAACCTGGACCTGTTTGCAAAAAGCCTGGAGTCGGCTGCCCCCTTTACACCCGCCAATAATCTTTCGCTTACTTATAATTTTACGCCCGGAAATGCAGATGCGGAAGGCTGGCTGGATTGGTTTGAAATTTTCTGCAGAAAAAATTTAGTACTGGCAAATAATGAACAGTTATCTTTTCGCGACTGGAACAGTGTTGGTACCGGAAATATTGCTTCGTTCAATATTCAAAACGCTGCCGGCGCCGAAGTTTGGGATGTAACCGGTATTTCGGCCCCGGTTAACATGAATACTACCGTAAACGGGAACAATTTTTCCTTTGTAAACGATGCAGCTTCCTTGCATGAATACGTTGCTTTTTCAAACAGCTTTTTTGTGCCGCTGGCAGTTGGTAAGGTTGACAATCAAAACCTGCACACTTTGCAACCTGCCGGTTTAATTATCGTCACTTACCCATCTTTTTTGCAACAGGCGCTGCGGATAGCCTCCTTTCATCAGCAAAAAGATAATTTAAAAACAGTCACCGTTACCACAGAGCAGTTATACAACGAATTTTCATCCGGCATTGCCGATCCATCTGCCATTCGTGATTTTGTAAAAATGTATTACGACAGGGCGGGAGGAGATTCAACCAAACGGCCCCAATATTTATTGCTGCTGGGAGATGCATCTTTCGATTATAAAGATCGGTTAAAGAATAATACTAATTACGTACCCGCGTATGAAAATAGTTTTTCGCTCGATCCGCTTTCAACCTATACTTCAGACGATTTTTTTGGATTTTTAGACGATAGTGAAGATATTAATTCAGGCAGCGTAGTCAACTTGCTGGATATTGGTATCGGGCGTATCCCCGCGCAAACACCTGCCCAGGTAAGTGCCTATGTTGATAAACTGATCGCTTACACAGATCCCAAAAGTTTAGGTTCCTGGAGAAATGAACAAACTTTTGTTGCCGATGACCAGGATCAGAACCTGCATTTGAATGATGCGGAAGCTATTACTGCCGCGGCGGCTGCCACCAATCCTTTATTTGTTCAGGATAAAATTTACCTGGATGCTTTTAAACAAACAAGTACGCCTGCCGGCAGCCGGTACCCCGATGTAAACCAGGCCATCAATGATCAAATTCAACAGGGAACACTTATCTGGAATTATAACGGTCATGGCAGCAATTCCAGACTGGCAGAAGAAGTAGTGCTTGAAAAAGACATTGTAGATGGCTGGACGAATACCTACCGGTTGCCGTTGTTTATTACCGCCACCTGCGACTTTGCGCCCTACGATAATCCAGTTATTAATTCTTTGGGAGAAAATATTTTGCTGCGCGAAAAAACAGGCGCCATTGCACTCATGACTACTACGCGCCTGGTATTTGCTTTCAGTAACCGCATCATTAACCGGAACTATTTACAAACCGCCCTGCAACCCAGGCCAGACGGACATTACCTCAGCCTGGGCGATGCTGTAAAACAAGCTAAAAATTTCACTTATCAAACGCAGGCGGATATCACCAATAACCGCAAGTTTACATTGCTGGGCGATCCGGCTTTAACGCTGGCTTATCCAAAATACCGGGTAGAAACGTTATCTATAAACGGCAAACCTATCAGCGCTACGCCAGATACACTGAAGGCGCTTGGGAAATATACAATTGGAGGAAATGTGCGTGATGCAGCCGGCAACATACAAACCACATTTAATGGCACACTCTATGCAACAGTATTCGACAAGGTACAAACTGTTTCTACACTCGGCAATGACGCAGATAGTTACCAGCAGAATTTCCAGGTGCAGCGCAACCAGATCTTTAAGGGTATGGTGAAAGTGGCCAATGGCATTTTTGACTTTAGTTTTATCGTCCCTAAAGACATTAATTATCAATTGGGGAACGGGAGAATCAGTTATTACGCTGATAATGGCCAGCTGGATGCCAATGGAAATTTCACCGGTTTTTTGGTGGGCGAATCGAAAGGTATTAGTAACGATACTGCCGGGCCACTTGTAAAAGCCTGGCTGAATGATGAAAACTTTAAAAATGGTGCAGTTGTAAATACCAACCCGATCTTATTAGTGAACCTGGATGATTCATCTGGTATTAATATTCTGGGTACAGGCATCGGGCACGATATAACGGCTATTGTTGATGGGGATGAAAAGCAAACTTATGTGCTGAATAACTTTTTTGAAAGTGAAACTGATACTTATCAAAAGGGAACTGTACGTTTTCAGATGCCGGTATTGGCTGAAGGGAGCCATACCATGGTTGTCAAGGCCTGGGATGTTGCCAATAACAGCAGCGAGGCAATGATAAAATTTAAGGTGGTAAAAGATAATGGGTTGATTGTAAGCCACGTAAGAAATTACCCTAACCCTTTTACGGCGCACACAAATTTCTTTTTTTACCATAACCGGCCCAATGAAAATCTAAATGTTACCATACGGATATTCACTGTTTCGGGCCAACTGGTGAAAACCATTAAGCAAACAATAAATACCAATGGAAACCGTTCAAGTGACATTGAGTGGGATGGAACCGGTGAAAGCGGGCGTTTGCTAATTAGCGGAATCTATATATATGAGGTGCGTGTTGAATCAGCAGCGGACGGACGAGCGACTGTAAATACCGGGAAACTGGTGCGGTTGTAATCCGTATTTGCTTAAAAACCTGTACTTTCGCCGCTTAATTTTAAAAATTAAAACTTTCAGCTATAGAGGAAAACTGTACTTAAAATTAATATAGATGAAAAGCAAGAAGACCTTTAAACTCATTGCATCACTTGTACTTATTTCTGGATCTACTGCATTAAAGGCACAGACTAACTCTGGAAACACAATTAATGTTGTTACTACAGCCGTACCGTTTTTACGAATTTCACCAGATGCCCGCGGCGGCGGTATGGGTGAAACAGGAATTGCTACTTCACCTGATGTGAATTCTGCCTTCTGGAACCTTGCTAAAACTTCTTTCAATGAAAGCAGGGGTGGTATTGGTCTTACGTATACCCCGTGGCTAAGAAAATTACAATTAAATGATGTTTACCTGGCCACACTTGCCGGTTACTATAAAATAAGCAATGATGAAGCCATCACTGCTTCTATGCGCTATTTTAGCCTTGGTAATATTCAGTTTACCGATAATTCAGGCCAGGATCTTGGACAGTTCAGGCCACGTGAATATAGCTTTGACGGTGGTTACACCCGCAAATTATCAGACAAGCTGGGCCTGGGCGTTGCGCTCCGGTATATTCATTCCAACCTGGCCTCTGGCGCAGCAGGTACTTCCGGTACTACTTATAAAGCCGGTAACGCAATTGCAGGCGATCTTTCTCTGTACTATCATGGATTGAACACAGCAGGTGAAGGATGGAACTTTGGGGTTACATTGAGCAACCTTGGTTCTAAAATTGGTTATACAAACGATGCCAATCAAAAAGATTTTATACCCGCCAATCTTGGTTTGGGCGCTGCACATACCTGGGTGTTTGATGAAAGCAATAAGATTACGCTTGCATTGGACGTTAATAAACTACTGGTGCCTACGCCTCCCGTTGTTACCGGTGATTATTCAACAGACTCTGCATCCCAGGTAAATTACAGAACAAAGAGTTCTATTAATGGATGGTTCAGTTCATTTAGTGCACCAGGCGGTTTCTCTGAAACATTAAGAGAGTTCCAGATTTCTGGTGGTATGGAATACACGTATATGGATCAATTTTCATTGCGCGGCGGTTATTTTTATGAAGATAAATTAAAAGGCAACCGTAAATATTTCACATTGGGCGCCGGTCTTAAATACAATGTATTTGGGTTGAATGTATCATACATTATCCCGTCGGGCAGTGGCATCAATCAAAATCCTTTATCAAGCACCTTGCGTTTCAGTCTTGTATTTGATCTTGACAGTGAGACAAACAACAGCAACAAATAACAACAGTTCAAAAATATTAATGAAGCGCTCCGCAAAAACGGGGCGCTTTTATTTTTAAGATTGTCACGCAAAGACGCAAAGTAAAATAAGGCGCAAAGAACTTGTTTGTTTCTTTTTGTTTTTCTTTGCCTCTTTGTTCCATTGCAGTCTTTGCGTGCCCGAATATGTCATCCAGGCGTGTGTGAATATTTGCGTGAAACATTATTATTTAAAGCAACTTTATGTCGTACAGAATTGGTTTTGGAATCGATTTTCATCAGCTCGCTGAAGGCCGGGAGTTATGGATAGGCGGTGTGAAAATTCCGCACCACAAAGGCTCACTGGGGCATAGCGATGCGGATGTATTGCTGCATGCCATTTGCGACGCCTTGCTGGGTGCATTGGCACTCGGGGATATCGGCATGCATTTTCCCAATACAGACGATGCATATAAAAACATTGATAGTAAAATTCTCCTGCAAAAATGTTTTGAACTGATCAAAGAAAAAGGATATAAAGTGGTGAATGTAGATAGCAGTATTTGCCTGGAAGAACCAAAAATAAAAAAGTATTCTCCGGATATGAGCGCCGCCATCGCAGCAATATTAGAAGTGACTGCTGACGATGTATCTGTTAAAGCAACCACCACAGAAAAAATGGGCTTTGCCGGCCGCGAAGAAGGATTGGTGGCCTATGCGAATGTGCTGCTGCATAAGATCAGCCATTAGATGTGTGATAATGTGGTAATGAAAGAAAATGCAATTGAAAAAAGCTACAGCAATAAAGTATATCCGGATAGAAGAAATCACACGTCACCACATCAGACATCGATAAATCAGACATTTCTTTCCCTACTTTTGCACCCATGCCTGATATAGTTGTAAAAATAGTAAATAAGTCGTCTAACCCTTTGCCAGCATATGCTACGAGCGGTTCTGCAGGTATGGATTTAATGGCCCATATTGATGAGCCCGTAACCCTTCAATCACTTGAAAGAAAATTAATCCCCACGGGTTTATTTATTGAACTGCCTGATGGTTATGAAGCACAGGTGAGGCCACGCAGCGGATTGGCCGTTAAGCACGGGCTGACTTGTCTTAATTCACCGGGTACGATTGATGCCGATTACCGGGGGGAAATAAAAATAATTCTTGTCAACCTTTCTACCGATCCGCATACCATACAACATGGCGACCGCATTGCTCAAATGATTGTTGGCAAGGTGGAACAAGTTGGCTGGGAACTTGTATCTGTTATTGGAGAAACAGCACGCAACGCGGGGGGATTTGGTCATACAGGTAAATAAAAAAAACACATGAAAAATGTAATCAGGATATGCTTGTTGGTGGCAGTTGTAATTATTGCCAGTTGCAGATCGGCCAAAAAAATACAAACGGCCATCACCAAAACAAAAACGGATACCACGCAGATGACCATTGTGGATAATGCGCATGCGGATTCAATTTTAGTGATACATGATTTGCTGAATAAATTAAACAGCAACCGCATTACAAATTTTAAAACTTTTTCTGCCAAAATAAAAGTCAACTACCGTGATAAAGAGGGCGAGCAGCCAGAGCTAACGGTTTTTATACATATGAAGAAAGACAGTATTATCTGGATATCTGTAAATGCAACTATTTTTAGTTATGAGGCATTGCGTGTGCTGATAACGCCAGACAGTGTAAAAGTGCTGAACAAAAAAGATAAGATAGTGCAATTTCGTTCCGTTAATTATTTGCAGGAGCTGACAGATTTGCCTTTTGATTTTCATACCCTGCAGGATTTGTTATTGGGTAATCCAATTTATCTTGACAGCAATGTTGTATCATATAAAAAAACGGATCAATCAATATCTTTAATGAATGTAGGCGTCTTGTTTAAACATTTACTTACTATAACCAATGGTGATTATCTTTTGCTGCACAGTAAGCTGGATGACGTAGATCCATTACGCAACCGCACAGCTGATTTAACCTATAGCGGTTATGAAAATAATAATGGCGTAAAATTTTCTACTGAACGAAGGGTTTCTGTCTCCGAAAAAGGGAAACTGGATGTGGATATGAATTTTAAGCAATTCAGCTTTAACGAAACATTAAGTTACCCATTCCCTATTCCGAAAAATTATAAGCGCCAGTAAGCGTTGTATACTATATTTTTGAACTGATCGTTGTTGTGGTATTTGCTGCCCTATTTTATTTACCCAATCAAGACCGAGTATGCACAAAATCTGCCTGTCTGCGCTGTTGTTGTTTATAAGCTTTGCTGCCATTTCCCAGCAGCCTGGTAAAGCAGAGCTTGAAAAAGAACGCGCCGCTATCCAGAAAGAAATAGATGATGTAAAACGTTCATTGGATGAAACCAAGCGTAACAAAAAAACATCGCTGGCACAATTAAATGCAGTACAAAAAAGATTGCAATTGCGCGAAAAGGAAATCAACGTGATTAATCAGCAGATGAATCTCATTGAAGGCGATATAAGCCAGGGCTGGCGCGATATTTCCAAACTTAAAAAGGAACTGGACACACTGAAACTGCAGTACGGCAAAAGCGTGGTGTATTCTTATAAAAATCGCAGTAATTACGATTTTATAAACTTTATCTTTTCTGCTTCCAGTTTTAATGATGCGCTGAAAAGAGTTTCTTATTTAAAATCTTACCGGGCGTACCGCGAAGAGCAGGCTAATAATATTGTACGCACGCAAGATCAGATCCAGGGAAAAATTACCAGTCTTAACCAGAGCCGTGTTCAAAAAGGCCTGGTGCTGAAAGAAGAAGATAAGGCCAAAGAAAAATTAGTAGATGAAAAGAAGGAAAAAGATGAAGTAGTAAACAAGCTGAAGGCGCGTGAAAAAGAATTGAATAAAGAATTTGCCGATAAGAAAAGGCAGGATGCGAAAATATCCAATGCTATAACGGTAGCCATTAACCGCGCACGCGCTGCGGCGATTGCAGAAGCGAGGAAAAATGCTGAGATTACCGGAAAAAACAATGCTTCTGCCAATGCTGCGAATAACAAACCTTCTGCAGCAACTACTGCTCCATCAAATGAAAAGAAAGTTGCAAAAGCACCGGATTTCCACCCATTGGATTCAGATCCTGCAGCAAAAATATTATCCAATAATTTCGAAAAGAACCAACATATTTTACCCTGGCCAATTGAATCTGGCAGAATTTCTATGCGGTTTGGGCCACAAACGATACAAGGAACAAATTTGCATACCGATAATAAGTTTTTAACATTTGAAACAGAAGCCGGCAAATCAGTAAAAGTTATTTTCGAGGGAGAAGTAGCGCTGGTAACTTATATCGGTGATGTGCAGGCGGTCATCGTGCGCCACGGAAAATATTTTACTACTTATAGCAATCTTTCTTCCGTAAGTGTTACCAAAGGCGAGCAGGTGAAAACCGGCCAGGTGCTTGGCAAAGTAGCGGAAAAAGAAGATAACCTGGGTGAACTTGAACTGGGTATTTCCAATGACGCGAATAAAAGTTTTGATCCTGAAAAATGGCTGCGACCGAACAGGTAAAACAGCTGCTGGCTTTTAGCGGTAAGCGTTTAATTTTTGAAAGAGAGAAGAAAAATTGCTTTTTATTCTTGTAGCGCCCTAACGGCTAACAGCTTCCCTAAATGCATTTACAAAACCGGTTGTACAATTTTTCGTATTGGGGAATGATGTTGTGGATGTCGAACAACGCGGCGTGTTCGCCTGCTTTTTGTTTGAATTTTCTTAAGGTAGCATCGTCGCGTAAAATATGCAATGCGTGTTTTGCCATCTCGTCCACGTTGCCAATATCGCTTAAATAACCGGTTACGCCATTTACATTAATTTCGGGTAACCCACCCGCATTGGTGCTGATAACTGGAACGCCCGCTGCCATGGCTTCCAGCGCAGCCAAACCAAAGCTTTCATATTCGGATGTGAGTAAAAATAAATCGCCCACGGCAAGAATTTCTTCCATTTGTTCCTGCTTGCCTACAAATCGGATATCACCGGCCACACCCAAATCCCTGCTAAGACTTTCCGCCATTGGTCTTTCCGGTCCATCGCCCACAAATAATAATTTACTTGGAATTTCAGCATTTACTTTCGCAAAAATTTGTACAACATCCTGTACACGTTTTACTTTTCTAAAGTTGGATGCGTGTAACAAAATGCGTTCGCCTCCAGGAGCAATAACCCGCCTGAATGCATCAATGGGTTTTTTCTGAAAACGTTGTACATCTACAAAGTTGTGAATGACTTCTATCTCTTTTTCTATTTTAAAAAAGCGAAAAGTTTCATCGCGCAGGTTATGAGATACCGCCGTGATAGCATCGCTTTCGTTTATGGAAAATGTAACTACCGGTGCATAGGTTTTATCTTTTCCTACCAGTGTAATATCTGTTCCGTGAAGCGTAGTAATAACAGGAATGTTTTTTCCCTGTTTCAGTAAAATTTGTTTCGCCATAAAAGCAGCCGATGCGTGCGGAATGGCATAATGCACGTGCAATAAATCCAGGTTGTTGTTGGCAATTACATCTACCATGGTGCTTGCCAGCGCCGTTTCGTAAGGCGGGTAATCAAACAATGGATAGGTTGGTACACGTACTTCGTGATAAAAAATATTAGCGTTGAATTCGCTTAATCTTACCGGTTGCTGATAGGTGATAAAATGAACCTGGTGATTCTTATCAGCCAAAGCTTTTCCCAGTTCAGTAGCCAGTACTCCACTACCACCAAATGTTGGGTAACAAACAATTCCTATGCGCATGATGGTAATTATTTATAAAAATGTGTCCGAAGGTAAAGGAAATAAATGTCTTCCCTGTTAACCACTGCATTAACCAGATTACCGCCTGATTGTTTGTATTTATCAAAATTTCCCGCATTATCCGTGCCCCGGTGTGGCAACAGCCACTGTATGCTGTGACATTAATAACTGTTGTACACGCGCTGGATTAACCAGATTGCTGCATGATTGTGTTGCCTTATCTTTAACAAAATTTCCTAACATGAGACTCTTGTTTATTTTCTCTTTGTTGCTGGTTTGCAATTGTGTTGTAATTGCCCAGTCAGAAGATTCTCTTTTCATTTCAAAAATTTCAGATGAAATTTTAGTAAGCGGTAAAATTTATGATAACCTGCGTGTATTGTGTAAAACCGTGGGTGGCAGATTGTCGGGAAGTCCGCAAAAATTTAAGGCAGAAGAATGGGGTATGAATACATTAAAAGCTGCTGGGGCCGATAAAGTATGGCTGCAGGAGTGCAAGGTACCACATTGGGTACGCGGTGGAAAAGACGAAGCTTACTATACATATAAAAATACTTCCGGAAAAGTAATCAAAGAAACACTTGACGTACTGGCTCTTGGTAATTCAATGGGTACGGGCAAAACTGGCGTAAAAGCAGCCGTTGTTTACTGCAATAATTTTGATGATCTGGAAAAGCAAAAAGATAATATAAAAGGAAAGATTGTATTCTTTAATTACCCTTTTAATGAAAAGTATTTGCAGGCATTTCGTGCATACGGTGAATCAGGATTATACCGTCGTACTGGTCCAGGCCGCGCTGCCAAATATGGCGCTATTGCCGTTGTAACAAGATCGTTGTCTGGCTCAACAGATAACAATCCGCATACAGGTCTTACGGAATATGATTCCAACTATGCTAAAATTCCTTGCGCGGCTATGGGTTTACGTGATGCAGATAAATTGAGTGCATTGTGTAAAGAAGGAAAAAGTATCGAATTGTATTATAAATCCAACGCCCGGATGTTACCTGATACCATTGGTCACAATGTAATTGGTGAAATAACAGGAACAGATTCACCAAAAGATATTATTACAATTGGTGGTCATCTTGATAGCTGGGATCCTGCAGAAGGTGCACAGGATGATGGCGCTGGTTGTGTTCACGCTATTGAAGTATTAAGGTCTTTAAAAGCGATAGGCTATAAACCAAAACATACCATACGAATCGTTTTATTTGCAGATGAAGAAAATGGTGGCAGGGGCGGAGAAGCTTATGCAGAGCATGCTAAAACAAGCAAAGAGAATCATTTATTTGCATTCGAAAGTGATGCTGGTGGCTTTACACCACGGGGAATGGGTTTTTCGGTTTCTCCGGAACAACTGGAGAAGGTACGAACCTGGTTACCGTTGTTTATTCCTTATGGTGTTTACCAGTTTAGCATGGGCGGTGGAGGTTCAGATATCGGTCCGCTGCACCAGGTACTTAAAACGCCAGTTGGAGGTTTATTTCCTGATGGGAACCGCTATTTTGATTTGCACCATGCACGCAACGATGTATTTGAAAATGTAAATAAACGTGAGCTGGAACTAGGTGCTGTTAATATGACCGCCCTGATTTACCTGGTAGATAAATACGACCTGTAATTTTTTCAACGGTTGCAACTTTGCATTCATTGAAACAGTCAGATATAAAACGAATAGTATGAAAAAATTTTTTAAAATTTTCCTGGTAATACTTATTGCGGGCGGCGGAATTTTCATTTTCCAGCGTTATTTTTTTGTATTTGGGGAAGGAAGCAAAGCGGGGCAGCTAAACTTTTTTGTAAAAAAAGGATATGTATTTAAGACATACGAAGGAAGAATAATACAAACGGGATACCGATCTGTTATACCCGGCAGCATACAATCCAACGAGTTTGATTTTTCTGTGGTAGATGAAAAAGTAGCCAATACATTAATGTCGCACAGCGGCGCCACGCTTGAACTTCATTATAAACAATACATAGGCACAATACCCTGGCGTGGAATGAGTCCCTATATTGTAGACAGTATCATTTCTGTTCGGGATGAGAATGGACTTCCGGCAAAGAAATAAAGTGAATGTGATGCATGTCTTTTTGCAAAGATCATGACTAGTACTTACACACATACACCGTTAGATAGAATTTTCACATTATCACACTTCCGCATTAGCACATTCATCACGCTTGCAATAAAAAGATCGCCGGATGTTTATGAATGTCCGGCAATTTATTTTTCCAGTCTGCAATGAATTTTGTTTTAATGAACTCAATGTTACTGGTAATATCTGCGGCAATGCAGAGACGGGTAGCGGGTTTTAGTACCTTGCAGATTGCTTCCGTCAGTTGATTGTTCCGGTATGGCGTTTCAATAAAAATCTGTGTACAATTCTTTTTCGCTGATTCACTTTCCAAATCTTTCAATACTTTGATGCGTTCTGCCGTATCAATGGGTAAGTAACCAACAAATTGAAAGCTCTGGCCGTTCATTCCGCTGGCCATTAACGCAAGTAATATAGAACTCGGTCCTACAAAAGGTTTTACGGTAGCACCCATTTCATGTGCCGCTTCAACCAATATTTGTCCGGGGTCTGCTACACCCGGGCAACCCGCTTCACTAATAATTCCAATCGTAACACCCCGTTGCAACAGTTTTTTAAAGGCATCTTTTACGTCTGCTTCTGCCTTGTGAATGGTGTGCCATTCATAAATATCAATCACCATTTCTTTCCAGATCTGTTTCAGGTATCTTCTTGCACTGCGTTCATTTTCTACAAAAAAACAGTTGCATTCTTGTACGGCGTCCAGTATGTATGCGGGTATTGTTTGCAGGTTATCTTCATCAATAAACGCGGGAATAAGAAATACTTTACCGATTGCTGCACTGGCCATG
>JBDUAY010000660.1:0-2547 GCA_040004415.1 Bacteroidota bacterium
TAATTAATAACAGGTTAAAATATTTCTTTTTTTGCAGGCATCCCTGTTAACACATCTAACGTACAATAGGCTACATGTAACCTCCCGTTCCCGGAACCGTAGCTTAATCCTTATGAAAACTGCAACAATATTGCTTGCTGCCTTATGCCAGCTTAACACCCGGCTAATAATTATTAACCATTAAAACTTTTGTGATGAAAAAGCAACCGCTTCTTTTCAGGGTAGCTACGTATGTGGTGCCGCTAATTATTTTATTGTTTATTTCTGTTGTCTTTAAAAGCTGTTCAAAAAACAGTACGCCATCAACACCTGCTCCGGTTAAGTCGGTACAAGTAGGCACTGACGCAACGCTGGGTTCATATTTAACAGATGGGAAAGGCTTCACGCTTTATTTCTTTGCAGTAGATGTAGACGGTGTAAGCAAATGCGCAGGCGGGTGCCTCGCAGTATGGCCTGTTTTCTATGATTCACTCTTAAGTACTACTACACTTGGCACCGGCTTAAAAGCAACTGATTTTACCACCATCACTGCAACAAATGGTCTTAAACAAACTGCTTATAAGGGATGGCCATTGTACTATTTTGCGCCAAAAGATGCAACAAGTGGCGCCAATGTTAGAGAAGCAGCGGGGGTAAAAGGAGGAGAAAAAGTAGGTAATACCTGGTTTGTTGTAAAGACCGATTATTCTATTATGCTGGGTGAGAAAAAAGTAGGTGAGTCTGGTACAACCGATAGTCTGTCAAAAGAATTCTTAGTAGATAGTGCCGGTAACACCCTGTATTATTTTGGAAAAGATTCTTTGAACCCTTCCACATTACCTACTAATTGTACGGGTGGCTGTATTACAGCGTGGCCGGTTTTTTATTCTCCGCTTGCAAGTATACCTTCATTGCTGAATAAAGCAGATTTCGGTACAATAACCCGTACAGACGGGGTGGGTGGAACGAACCGGCTGCAATCTACCTTCAAGGGAAGGCCATTGTACTATTATACACCCGATGCTTATAAACGGGGCGTTGTTACCGGTGAAGGCGTCGGCAAGATCTGGTTTGTAATGAACCCGGATGCGGCTAAGATAAATTAACCTGCTAAAAAAAATAAGTCATAAATATAACAACTGAATAAACCGGCAGATAATAATTCTGCCGGTTTTTCCTATTTATATAATTTATTGTTTAAAACATTTGGAAGTGCAGCAAGATAATCAGGATTACCGCTCATTCCATTATGTCCCTGGCCCTCCAGTGTGATTAGGCTATCAGAAGATTTAAATAGTTTTTTTAGTTTGAGGGAAAAACCATAATAAATCACTTCGTCATTATTTCCATGAAAAATAACAACCGGCATTTTACAAGCCGGTAAAAAAGCATTTGTTTCAAACTTATATTGTAGAATAAATGCCGGAATGATATGAAAAGTATGATTCATCATGTCTGTCAGGCTAAAATATGGTGCTTGTAAAATCAATAGTCGTGGATGGTTGATGGATGCCAGTTTTGTCGCAGCGCCTGTACCAATTGAATAACCCAAAACAACAATTTTGTCCTCATCATATTTCCTTTTTAAATTATCGTACACAAGCTGTACATCATTATAGAATTGCTTTTCATTGCTGATACTTCCTTCACTTTTTCCATATCCACGATAATCCAACATAAAAAGATCATACTGAAGATCGGTATATGTTTTAGCAATTTGACCCCAGGATTGCAAAGAGCCGGCATTTCCATGTAAATAAACTATCAATCCCTTCGAACTATCCGCTTTAAACAAAATGCCATGTAATGATATATTGTCTTCGGTTTTAAAAAACAGTTCTTCAAATTTTTGATCAAAATGAAATGTATAATTGAGGGAAAGTTTTTGGGGAAAGAAAATTAAACGTTCTTGTATAAAATATAATATAACGCACAAGAAGATATAAAAAATGAAGATGACTTTTAAAAAAATAATAGCTATTTTCATCGTTAACACAGTTGCATTTTTTTTACAAATTAAAACAGTTCCTTGAATGCAACAGCAAATTATTTGTTGTATAACAGCAGCGCTGCGTTTAAAATTCCATATATAATTTTTACAGGAATATCTTTCTGCGGGTCAATCAGCATTATCTTCATCCTGGCTCTTTTCTCCTGTATCAATAACGGATGACTGACTTTACTTCCTTCCACAATACCCATATATGGTTTTTTGTATTTTTTATGCACCCACAAATAGCAAAACATTTTATCGTGATAACAATAAAAGGGCATCCCATATTTCCATGATTCAACAATCTCAGGATTGTGCGCGAGAATTATTTTGCGAAGCGCCAGAAAACAACTTTTAGCCGGCTCCTGCTGCTGCAAGAAAAAGTTATCGGCTGGTTTTAGCATGCTCTGTTAAATTACAGAAGTCTTGTTAAAGCAAACAACCGACATCCTGGGGCGTTCGGTTGTTTAATAATGATGTTTTATTGTTTAACTAGCTTTAGCTCATTAATAATATTAGCAGCGCCCCCTAATTTATCAATGCACCACAATACATAGCGTACATCAACACAAATA
>JBDUAY010000661.1:0-2545 GCA_040004415.1 Bacteroidota bacterium
CAAAAACACCCACCAGCTAATTTGAATTTTATATGCGAAGTCCTGCAACCATTTACTCATAGCCCACCATGCCAACGGAAAGGCGATAATGCAGGCAATACACACGAGCCGCAAAAATTCTTTTGACAGCATATTGGTAACCTGTGTAACCGTAGCACCCAGTACTTTCCGGATGCCGATTTCTTTGGTGCGTTGTTCGGCAGTATAGGTTGCCAAACCAAATAAACCAAGGCAGGCGACAAATATCGTTAGCAAGGCAAAGATGTTGAGTATTGTACCGGTCTTCTGTTCTGCCAAATAAGTCTTATTGTAAAGGTCATTCATAAAGGCGTACGTGAATGGTTCACCAGGTACAAAGCTGCTCCAGGTTTGTTTGATGGAACTTAGCAAACCCGGCACATCGGCTGTTTTTATTTTAATGATAAAGCCCGATTCTGGTTCTAACACCATCAGCAACGGTGTGATGGTTTCATGCAATGATTTAAAATTAAAATCCTTCACCACACCAATAACGGTGTACGGTAAATTGTTGCCTTTGTCACCTTTTTGCCTTGTTATTTTTTGCCCAATGGCATGGTCTCCAAATCCAAACTCTTTAGCCGCTGTTTCGTTGATGATCATAGCACTGGAATCTGTTTTAAATTCAGCAGAGAAATTTCTGCCTGCTACCATCTGCATTTCAAAAGTGGGAATGTATTGCTCATCTACATGATACTCCAGTGTGCGCATGATCTGGTTTTCCTTTCCTTCAGGATAAGCCAGCGCATTGTTGCTATTGGATGGTCCGGCCGGTTTATACCAGGAGAGCGTAACATTGGAGACCCGGCTATCTTTCAGCAACTGATCTTTAAATGCCTTTTCATTTTTACCGAGCGCCCAGGAGTTTGGCAATACGAGCAGTTGCTCCTTATTGTACCCCAATTTTTTGTTACGGATATAATTCATTTGCTGAAAAACTATGATGGTTCCGATGATCAGGCTAACTGAAATAAAAAATTGAAACACTACCAGTCCGCTCCTGAGTCCAAGGCTTTTTGTGCTGGCGCTCATCCTGCCCTTTAAAACAGCGATTGGCCTGAAAGATGAAAGAAAAAATGCGGGATAGATTCCGGCGAGTATGCCGACAACAACACCCAACGCTACCAGTGAAATAATGGGTTGTAGCTGGTAGCCAATGTTTAATTTTTTTCCGGAAAGGTCATCGAACAAAGGCAACGCCAGTTGAACAAACAGGTAGGCTATCAGTACAGCGCTAAAAGTGACTAACACCGATTCCGTTAAAAACTGTTTGATAAGATCTGATTTTTCTGATCCCATCACTTTTCTAACACCCACTTCCTTCGCTCTTTTGGAAGCACCTGCGGTGGAAAGATTGATAAAATTGATACAGGCAATCAGCAACATAAAACCGGCAATGGCACCAAAAATGTACACATATTTCACATCGCCACCCGGCTCAAATTCAGAACTGGTTTGAGAATGCAAATGAATAGATGTGAGCGGCTGCAATGCAAACCCCAGCGAGTTGCCCTTTGTGCGAAACTGCGATAAGCTCATGCCCATGTTCTGCAATATTTGCGGGCCCATGTATTTCTCTACCATGCCGGGCAGTTTATTTTCCAGTTTTCTATAATCATAGCCGTCTTTCAACAACGCGTAAGTAAAAAAATTAGACTCCATCCAGGAGTCAGATTTGGCCTCCGGCAAACTTGTCATTGAACTAAATATGGCAAAATGAAAATGCGAATTGACAGGCACATTTTCAATTACCCCGGTTACGGTAAACAATTCACTTTCATTATGGTTAAAACTCAACGTTTTTCCCAACGGCTCTTCATCACCAAAATATTTATGGGCTGTTTCTTTTGTAATCACCAGCGATTGCGGGTGCTGTAACGCAGTTTTTACATCTCCTTTTATCAACGACAGGGTAAATACGTCAAAGAAATTTGGGTCAACAAAAGCAAGCTGATCGTCTTTAAAAGTTTTTTCTTTATAGGTAGCTGTTGTTGTGCCCATACTACGAAGCCTGGTGGCTGCCTCCACTTCAGGATAATCATTTTTTAGCGCATTGGCCACAGGCGGCATTACACTGGCCTCACTTATTTTACCACCATTAATGTTGGCGTTAAAAATAATTCTTACAATCCTGTCGGCTTTAACATTAAAGCGGTCGTAGCTTAATTCATCTTTTACAAAAAGAATGATGATAAAACTTACCGCAATACCAATGGACAGGCCAAGCACATTGATGAATGAAAAGGCTTTATTCTTCAACAAATTTCTCCAGGCGATTTTAAAATAATTTTTTATCATGGTGGTTTGCCGTTAAGGCGTTTAGAAGTTTTATGATACTGCACGGGAATGATAACAACAGCCATGCCACGCTAAAATCCTTACCTGTAAAGGGTTGTGGAATGGTGAATAATAAAAGGTGTACGATAGCGGACAGTCCATGTCTGATTCCGTACAGCGGAGGATTGGAACGCTGATGACACGGATTGGGCTGATGTGCACTGATAAGAGAATAAATGCGGATGATAGG
>JBDUAY010000662.1:0-2542 GCA_040004415.1 Bacteroidota bacterium
AATTTGTAATTTACAAGCTCGATTCAACCGTTGTGCTGCCGTTTGGCGTTGGGTTCACCGTTAATTCTTACCTGGTAAAAGATACTGTTGACGGCATTGTTACAGATAACCTGAACAGGCAAGGGTTTCATATCGTCAGGTCCACCTGGGATTCTGTTGCACATCACTGGAATAATACAAACACTTTTCTCGCTGTTCTAACCGGCAAAACATTTGAATATACGGAAGACAATAACCGCCAGGTGCGGCTTGTAAGCCCCATTGCCGATAATTTCAGCTGGCAGGGTAATTCAGCCATCGGCTCTTCTCCTTTTAATTTTGTTTCCAATGATGATAATTACCTGAGCTGGACTTTTGCATACAGCAATGTGGGCCTTCCATTTAAAGTTGGTAACCAGAATTTTGATACTACCATTACCGTTGTTCAGTTTGATTCTACGACCAATAAACCATTTTACGTAAACAGTATCAGTAATTATAGCAAGTCGTACGAAGTATATGCCAAAGGTGTCGGGAAAATTTTCCAGGATTTATTTTCATGGGAATACCAGACAAGTTATGTTACCAGGAATTGTTTGCTGATACACTGCGTAGCCAACAAATGCGATACAACAAAGATTAGTTGTGAAAGCGATGGCAGCACAAATGGCAATAGTAATAACTGCGATTCAATAACAAGTGCGCAGGTAAGTGAAGGTGTACGCATCGTATGTGATACTGTACCAGGCAATTTTACCTATAACGGGTACGGTGTCAGGCTTTCAATTGTAAGTCATAATTAATTCAATTCCTACTAATGAAAATAGCTATTGCATGAAAAAGTATTTGCTGCTAATGTTGTTGTGTGAAATATTTTTTTCGTTTACTGCAAGCGCACAGTATAGTCGTTACATTGTTAGATTAAAAGATAAAAACGGAACATCTTACACCATCAGTAATCCCTCCGTTTACCTTTCTGCAAAAGCAATTGCCCGGAGAACAAAGTATAAAATTGCTATTGATTCTACTGACTTACCGATAAGGGCTGCATACCTGGATAGTATTAAAGCAGTACCAAATGTTACCATATTAAATGTGTCTAAATGGTTAAACCAGGTTTGCATAAAAATTACCGGTGCGTCAGCGCTAACTAAAATCAATTCTTTTTCTTTTGTAAAAAATACAAGCCCCGTTGCCGTTAGAGTGATGCAATCTTCATCTTCAAAACAAAATAAATTTGAAGAGTATAATCCATTGGCATTCCCATCAAGAATAAATGATATTGCAGGAACATTTGGAACAGCCGGTTTGCAGGGCATACAAAATTTTTATAATTACGGAATCAATGCCGGCCAGATACATATACACGAAGGCGAATACCTGCACAACCTCGGCTTTCATGGAGAAGGAATTACCATTGCGGTGCTGGATGCAGGCTTTTATAATTATTTGATTAACCCGGCTTTCGACAGTATTCGTTTACAAAATCAGATATTAGGAACCTGGGATTATGTTGCCAACGAACAAAGTGTAAATGAAGATCATTACCATGGTGCGATGTGTTTGTCTACTATTGCAGCAAATGAACCCGGCCAGATGATAGGCGGTGCACCCAAAGCAAAATTTTGGTTATTAAGAACAGAAGATGCAAACTCGGAATATCCCGTAGAAGAAGAAAATTGGGTAGCGGCTGCAGAATTTGCAGATAGCGCTGGCGCCGATATGATTACTTCTTCTCTGGGCTACAGTGATTTTGATGATCCTTCTTTAAGCCTCAGTTATGCGCAACGGGATGGCAAAACATCCATCATAAGTATTGGCGCAAACATGGCCGCAAGAAAAGGCATCCTGGTTACAAACAGTGCTGGCAATTCCGGCAACAGCGCAGGAGACGCAAAATATGTTATTTGCCCGGCAGACGCCGATAGTGTGCTAACAATTGGTGCAACAGATGTAAATGGAAACTTTGCATCTTTTAGTAGTATAGGGCCAAATGGCGCAGGAAAATTAAAGCCAAATGTAGTATCTGTTGGGTGGAATGCTGTAGTAGCTGATCCTACAAGCGGTACTCCGGTATACGGCAGTGGAACTTCTTTTTCTAACCCCAATATGTGCGGACTGGTTGCATGTTTATGGCAGGCTTTTCCTGAATTCAGTAATATGGAAGTTTTTGATGCGGTACAAAAAAGTGCCAGTAAATATGCCACTCCCGATAATCAGTTTGGCTATGGTATACCCAATATGCGCGTTGCCTATTTATACCTGCAGCAGCAGCGCGTCATTAAAAATTCTCAGCAGGCACTGGGCAATAACTGGATCAAAGCATTCCCTGTTCCGTTCTCAGATAATCTGAGTGTATTGCTTAAAGCGCCTCTGACAGGACATGCAAACATTCGCTTAACTGATATGGGCGGTAAAACGATTGAAACAAAAGGAACGGACATACAGCAGGATAATATGTACACCATTACTTTTGATAAATTAAAAATTATCAGCAGGGGTGTTTATACTGTTCAATATTCTGACGGAAAAAATAAAGTTTCTTTGCGTGTGATAAAACAGT
>JBDUAY010000663.1:0-2542 GCA_040004415.1 Bacteroidota bacterium
GGTTAAGTGATATTGGTGGTTTTAAAACCCTGGTCAATAAAGGCAATAAAAAAATCGAAGTACGTGTGCGTAACTGGTATCCGTCAAAGTAAAAGAGTATGCAGGCAGCTATCAGGCCCGGTTAGCCCGTTTACAATGCAAGTACATAGCCGGCGATACAATCGATCCAATTGCAGGAGGGTAAAATCGGTTAGAGGTTACCGGTAGACAAACAGATGTAGCTGCCCTGGTAAAACAGACTTATATCCAGGTATTGATTTTGCATGAACAGACAACCTGCTGTTTTATTTATTTTAAATCAGGATCGATTAGAACCAGTCCAAATTCAGGCGCTAATTTTTTAAATAGTGTTTCTGGTTCAATTGTCACCATAACCTCCAGCGTCGGTGAAACAAATGCTTCCAGCAAGTGACCACCATGCACCGTACCATCTTCTGTCGCGAAATTTACATGGCCATGAACAACGGGGTTATTATTATACAACGCGATATCGCCAATCAGTGAAGTGATCTCCGAAAAATTATTTATCTCCATCACTTTAAACATTTGCTTTGATTTATCGTACCATCCATATTTGGCTGATTTGGCATCTCCAATTGCAGTAAAGTGAGCACTTTTTACATTGTACCTGATGGCGAATTCTTTCAGGCCGGATAATATTTCATCGCCCGCGGCAAAAACCAGGCAATAGGTTTTTGTTGTGCCATTATCACTTATCAATTTTGTTTTAACACCAGGCGATCTTCCGGTAAGCGGTGGTTTGGTAGGAGAAACATATTCCTGCGCATTCACTTGCAAATAAGAAAACAGGCAACTCCATGCAAAAATCACGGCTGATTTTGCTGATACTTTAATTCTCATAACAATTGATTTTAAAATGAATTCAACCGTAATATAAATATAAATCAACAAAGACTCCATCGCATCCAGGTATGAAGAATGCATTGCAGCTGCTCAAGAAACCGGTAGTATTTTCCGGAAGATTTTAATCATTCAAATTTATAGGGAACAGGTGCCGCGCTTTCATCCTGCCAAACGGCCCGGGGCAGTGTATTGGTTTCTGTATTGCCAGCTTCCCGTGGTTCAGCATCCCACATATATTCAAAAGTTGTTTTTTTGCCGTGCACATCAGTAAAGCCGCCCAACACAAACAAATTGGTGAAACCTGCAACAGCTCCTTTGTATGTTTTAATGGCATTAATAGTGATAACCGTGCCTGCGGGCAATGTTGCTATTTTTTCAAAGCCGGGTAATTCCATGGCCGTTAATACCTGTGGATAAAAACGATAGCTGCCTTTATCAAAGCGGTATAAATGTGCGTCTTTTTTTAATTTGTGGGGATTGGCTATGATTGACTGGAACGTCGGCTGCTTAGACAGGTCACGGATGGTATCTGACAACGCCAGGTAAAGCATAGCGGCAAACAGCAGCACCAATAAAGCAATCGAAATCAGTATTATTTTTGAAACGGGCATAGCGTATGTATATCTTATCCGGTAATAAACAGTTAAACGAACGAGGGATCAGTTTATTTCACACAGATTTTAAATCGAAGTTGAAAATGAACCTTATTTTGATAAAGAACGGGAACCTTCCGTGATTTTCTTAATTTTGGTAAGATAGTTTGTCATATATCAGCAGGTTCATAGTAAGCAGTAATGTAATGTAAAAGAGTCGGCCAACATTCAGGCATGCATCGTTTCGAATCATGAAAGAAATCAATGATATCATACACGCTTATAATGCTGCGCAAATGCGTGGAAGGGAAACTGCGCTGGCTACCGTGGTGCATGTTGATGGCTCATCTTACCGCAGGCCAGGCGCACGTATGCTGGTAACTGATGAAGGTCAGTTAACCGGTGCCATTAGCGGGGGGTGCCTTGAAGGAGATGCGCTTAGAAAAGCATTGCACGTAATGAACCAGCAAAAATCAATGCTGGTAACGTACGATACAATGGATGAAGATGATGCACGGCTGGGTATTGGCCTTGGGTGCAATGGAATTATACAGGTTTTAATAGAACCTATCATAGCAAACAATAAGTATAACCCGATTGAACTATTAAAGGCTATTTCCCACAAACGGCAAAACGTTGTTTTGGTCACCCTCTTTTCGCTCCAAAATAAAAAAGATGAGCAGCCTGGAACTTGTTTGTTATTAAAAGAAGGGGACATGATTTCTGCTACCAGCAATGAATATTTTTTTAAGGAAGCTTTATTGCAGGATGTACAACAATCGATGGTACAGCAAAATACTTCTTTCAAAAATTACATTGCAGGAATACAAAACGTAACGGCATTTATTGAATTTATCAAGCCACCTGTTTCACTGGTTATCATTGGTGCGGGAAATGATGTAATACCTTTGGTTGAAATGGCAGATATTATTGGGTGGGAGACAACGGTGGTCGATGGCCGTCCAAATTATGCAAAGGCAGATCGTTTCCTTAGTGCATGCCAGGTGCTTGTATCAAAACCAGAAGATGCGCTGGAGCAATTAATTATTGATGAGCAAACTGTTTTTGTGTTGATGACCCATAAC
>JBDUAY010000250.1:0-8439 GCA_040004415.1 Bacteroidota bacterium
GGTATTGAATTGCTGCTGATAGTTGCGATACGGCCGGCGGCATCATAAGCATACAAAGAACTGGTAACAACATCCGCAGAACTGTCAACCGTTTTTATTAACAGCCCGCTTGCGTTGTAATAAGATTTTAGCCAGGATTCTGTGGCATCAGGAACTTTTGTATAAGTAACAACAACATTTTTTGAAGTGTTGACCGTTTGCTGGAGCGTGACTGCATTTTGCGAAGGATCCAGCGCAGAAGGCGTTACAGTAACCCGTGTTACTTTATTGTCTCTTAATACCTTGTAATTGGCACTGATCTGCCCGGTAACAATAATATCTTTATAATAATACTGTGCTTTTGCAGTAAATGCCGTGCTGCAAATTGCAAACAGAAAGGCGGTAAATCGTAGCTGGCGGTCAATACACATCTTATTCATGGCTTTATAACGGAAATTGGTGACGAAGTAATGTATTTTAGGTCAATAAATATTTCATAATTATTTTTAAGCAAATTTACTGCGTGTCCCATTCAAAAGAAAGACAAGAAAAAATTTGCTTAAACTGCGGCGCGGAGCTTACGGGCCGGTATTGCCAGGTATGCGGCCAGGAAAACACGGAACCGAAAGAAACGGTATGGGGCCTTGTATCGCATTTTTTAAGCGATATCACCCATTTTGACGGCAAATTTTTCAGCACGGTAAAATATCTTATCTCGAAGCCCGGTTTTCTTTCAGCAGAATATATAAAAGGGCGACGCGCCAGTTACCTGCATCCTATCCGGATGTATGTATTTACCTCGGCTTTTTTCTTTATCATTTTCTTTTCTCTTTTTAATCCGCAGAATTTGATGAAAGGAGAGGATCGTGATAAAGAACTTAAAGCGCTTAGCCAGGCAAGCAGTATACTCAGAGAAAAAATAACGCATACGAAAGATCCTGATGTGCAAGCTGCCATGCAACGTTCAATTGAACACATAGACGCACATGCTTTGCGACTGCAAAATGAAATAATAAATGAAAAAACGGGCGATTCTGTAAAACTGGTAAAAAGAAAATTAATTCTTGACAGTGCCCGCGCGAAACTTAAAGCTAATCCCATGCTCGCCGGCGAACTGGCCAATCAGTTATCTGAACTGGATTCAATCAAATCTAAAAAAGATAATGATGAAGATCCCGATCCGGCGGCTGCAAGTATCAATATTGCCGGCATGAAATTTACCGGTCGTTCCCAGGTGGCATATGATTCAGTTCAAAAGGAACTACCAGCCCGTAAACGTGATGGATGGTTTAAAAGAGCAATGGAACATAAAGCCATTCTGCTGAATACAAAATGGAAAGACGATAGAAAAGAAGCGATGGCATTATTGATGGAGCGATTCATGCACACGTTGCCGCAGGCGTTGTTTATTTCCTTGCCTCTTTTTGCACTTGTATTATTGATGCTGTATGCGCGCAGAGATGTTTATTACGTAGATCACGGCATTTTTGCAATACACTTGTACTGCGCAACTTTTTTATTGCTGCTGGTGTATTTCTGCCTCGATAAATTACAAACAGGAAGCGGGTGGGGATGGCTAAAGGCTATTGAAGACTTATTAGTACTCGGTACTTTCTTTTACCTGTATAAAGCAATGCGCAAATTTTATGGGCAGGGACGGCTTAAAACAGTCCTGAAGTTTATCATTCTAAACATCTTATCTATTGCTATTGTTACCGGATTGATTTTTTTACTTTTTATTCTATCATTGTTACAATTTTCTTGAAGTCAGTTTAAAATAAGTTTATGGAAATACCTGTTGAAGCTTTTGCCCGCTTGGTAAACATTATGGATGAATTGCGTGAGAAATGCCCGTGGGACAAAAAGCAAACGATCCATACGCTGCGTCAGTTGAGCATAGAAGAATTATATGAACTGGCGGATGCTATTACGGAAGAGGACTGGAAAGGCATTCAAGAAGAATTGGGCGATGTAATGCTGCATATTCTTTTTTATGCTAAAATAGCTACAGAGCAAAATAAATTTACGTTGCAGGATGTACTGGATGGAATTGCAGAAAAATTGATTGCAAGACATCCGCATATTTATGGCAGTGAAGCCAACAATGGTGAATTGGTAAAAGTAAATGACGAAGAAGATGTTAAAAAAAATTGGGAAAAACTGAAATTAAAGGAAGGCAAACAGTCTGTTCTCAGCGGCGTGCCTTCATCTTTACCAGCCACCGTAAAAGCTATGCGGTTACAGGAAAAAGCGAAGCAGGTCGGTTTTGAATGGGACAATACTACACAAGTTTGGGATAAGGTAGAAGAGGAGATAGCAGAGTTAAAAGAAGCTATTGAATGTAAGGACCAGGGTAAAATTGAAGAAGAGTTTGGCGATCTTGTTTTTTCACTGGTTAACTATGCACGGTTTTTGCAAGTAGATGCCGAAAATGCGCTGGAGAAAACCAATAAAAAATTTATCCGGCGCTTTATGCAAATGGAGCAGGTGGCTGCATTGCAAAATCGTTTGCTCGCAGATATGAGTCTCACTGAAATGGACGATATCTGGAACAGCATTAAAAAGCAAAACCCGCCATCTTGAAAAATTTTTATCAACAGGTTTTAAAAAAGAATGTCTTCTTTCTGCTGGGAGCCGCCTGGTTATTTACCATCGCTTTTATAATTGACAATTATTGGTATTCTTCCTCTTCCGCCAAATATCTCCGCAGAAATATTGAGAATGATGTACAGGTACAGGAAAAAGATTTTGATGCATTGCTTAAAGATACGGTGTTGCTTGGGCGGCTCGTAAGCCAGCATTATTCTGCTGATGAGTTGAATACACTAACGGAAAAACCGTACAGCGTATTTCTCTACGACAACAGCGATACATTAACACCCGATTTAAAATTCTGGAACACGCAACTGGTATTGCCTGATAAAAGTCTAATAAAAAGCGACGCGATAAATGATTTGATGAAGCTCAGAAATGGGCAGTATGAATGTATACGGAGACAGGTAACGGTTGGCGATAACAAGCAATTGGTGGCATTGGCGCTGGTGCTGGTGCGAAGGGAATATTACCTGGAA
Organism: Bacteroidota bacterium; assembly: GCA_040004415.1. Classification (GTDB taxonomy): domain Bacteria; phylum Bacteroidota; class Bacteroidia; order Chitinophagales; family Chitinophagaceae; genus JACMLD01. The sequence continues at coordinate 3,051 of JBDUAY010000250.1, forward strand.
ATTGCCAAGTTGAAAAGGGAATTTGTCAATTATCCGCAGGCCGAAAAAAGTGTAAGCATAACCGCCGTGGAGACAGATTATCCTGTAAAAAGCATTACCGGGAAAACACTTTTTTACCTGCAGGCAAAATTTATTGCCGAAAACCAGGATACCAACTGGCTCACTTTGACACTGAATATTGTTGCCATTATGCTGCTGCTGATAATAATTCACAATGCAGCACATTATTTTTCCATTACCTACGGATATCTGAAAGGCATTTTATTTCTTATCGGCATGGTGTTGTTCTTAAGAAGTCTTACCTATATTTTCCCGGCAGCACTCAACCTGCGGCAATATGATTTGTTCGATCCTGTTACCTATAGTTCCAATGCTATTTTAAATTCTCTTGGTGACTTGTTGATTAATTCATTTCTTTTTTGCTGGATAGTCTTATTTATACGCCGTGAAGCTGAAGAAAAACGGTTTAGTCTCAGCAGAAAAAAGAGTTTGTATTGGCTCGCACTTGTATTCCCCATCATAATATTGGTGGTTACCACTTTTGTATTTGCCAGTATTATTAAAAGTCTTATTGCAGACGCGCGTATATCTTTTAATGTTATTAATTTTTTCAGCCTGGTAAATATTAACAGTCTTGGCGGATTTATTGTACTGGCTACTTTGTCACTTAGCTTTTTCTTTTTATCGCAAATCATTTTGCAATTAATATCTCCGTTGCTGAAGAAAAGGAAATACATTTTATTTATAGTGATTGCCGTTACGGGTTTGATACTGCTTACACTTATACATAGTTACTCTTTTGTACAGCTCAATATTTATGTTTTGCTGTGGCTGCTGGCGTATGTATGGTTTATGCAGCAGCATATAATAGCCAATGCCAACAGTGATCTGCGACCAGCCGTTTCTGAAGTGCTGGTATGGCTTTTCATATTTTCTTTTTCCATTTCTTCTATTATCGTAATCGAGAACCAACGGATAGAATTGCTACAGCGTAAGCAGACTGCAGAGCGGCTTGCCAACCAGGCAGATCCAACCAGCGAACATATGCTGAGTATTGCACTCACTTATTTCGACAATGATTTCTTATTCGCCAGCTTTGACCGGTTTCGCACACAGACCTCCAATCATTTGCTGAAAGATAGTTTGATCAATAGAAATTTTACTGATTATATGGACAGGTACGACACCTGGATATATACTTTTGATTCTTCCGAAAATCATAAGCCACTCTTCAATGAGGACCCGGTATCGTTTGATACGCTGGATATTATTTTCAGGATTGAAGGACGGGCTACCAATGTACACGATCTGAAATATTTCTCTAAATCGTTTGATAAATTTTCTTACATATTTAAGAAAACAGTTACCGATACGAATCATCACACGATTGGATATTTCTTTGTTTTATCGACGCCAAAAAGATATAAAAATGATGCTTTAATACCAGAGCTATTCCGGCCGCAAAAAGAATATCTCTCTGATTATTCTGCCAATTCTAATTTTGCCGTGTACAGGGCCGGCCGGCTGGTTGACTATTATTACGACTATCCGTTTCCAACCATTTTATCCCCTGATCAGTGGCCCAAACTAGAATTTGAACAACGCAAGAAAAAAGACAATGATGAGCTGTGGTACAGAAGCGGGGACAAAGTAGTGGTAATTGTAAAACAAGACAATTATTTAATAGAAGGGATGACGCTTTTTGCTTACCTGTTTAGTACTTTCCTGGTATTGCTGGCCGTGTTCCGTGTTTTTTCTGTGCTGATAATCACCAGGCTGCGCTGGCACCTGCTGAAGCAATATTTCCAGGTTAACCTGCGTTCACAGATACATGGTACATTTATTTTTATCACACTTATCTCTTTCATTGTAATAGGTGTTGCTACCATTTTCTTTTTCATCAACCGGTATAAAAGAAACAACATAGAAAGGCTCAGCAAAGCCATTCAGATTATGAACCTCCAGGTACAAACTGAAATTAAAAAAGGTGAAGTTTTTGATGATATGGTGAAATTTTATGAAACCCATACCACCAATGACCTGGAAGCGATGGTTCGGCAGGTAGCTGAAATTCACGGAACGGATATTAATTTTTATGATCTTAATGGCAACCTGGTTGTTTCTTCTAACCTGATTGTATACAGCAAAGGTATTCTTAGTACAAAAATGAACCCGCAGGCCTATTACAATCTGCATAATAAAAATCTTATTCAGTATATCAACGACGAACAGATGGGTAAAGTAAGCTACCAAAGCATTTACAGCCCCGTGCGGGATGCCGAAGGTAATGCCTATGCATATCTTAATATTCCATCGTTCGATTCACAGACGGAGCTTAAAAAAGAAATATCTAATTTTTTCGTGACCATCATTAACCTGAATGCATTCATATTTTTAATTGCCGGCGCTATTGCACTCTTTATTACCAATCGCATCACTTCTTCGTTTACACTCATCAGTAACAAAATGCGCGCTATTAACCTGGGTAAAACAAATGAAGAAATTCCGTGGCACCGCAACGATGAAATAGGAGGCCTTGTAACGGAATACAATAAGATGCTGAACAAACTGGAGGGCAGTGCTGCACAACTGGCTAAAAGCGAACGTGAGGGCGCGTGGAGAGAAATGGCAAGACAAGTGGCGCATGAAATTAAAAATCCACTTACACCCATGAAGCTGAGTATTCAATATTTGCAAAAAGCCATTGATAATAATTCTCCCAATGTAAAAGAACTGACATCGGGTGTTGCCAAAACACTGGTAGAGCAAATTGATCACCTGTCTAAGATTGCGGCAGACTTTTCACAATTCGCAAATATTGGTAACCCTAAAAGTGAAGTTTTTGATTTGCATGATATGCTGCATTCTTTATCGTCTCTTTATATGGCAACAGAAAGCCTGGAATTTGAATGGTACCCTATTCCGCAACGCATTATTTTATTTGCCGATAAAACACAGCTAAACCGGTTGTTCACCAACCTGCTGCAAAATGCAGTAGAAGCATGTGATAATATTGAGAACAAGAAAATTGTTATGTCTGAAGAACTGGAAGGAGATTATATCATTGTAAAAATTTCTGATAATGGTCACGGTATCCCGAAGCAGGTACAGGAAAAAATTTTTACACCTAATTTTACTACTAAATCATCCGGCACCGGGCTGGGGCTTGCCATGAGCAAGAATATTGTAGAACAGGCAAAAGGCGAATTGTGGTTTGAAACAAAAGAAAATGGCGGTTCTGTTTTCTTTGTGAAGATCCCGATGTTCAGGGTGTCGAATTGAGGTGAGTCGTGAGTCGTGAGCGTAAAATGAAAGCAGGTTCAGGAAAATAATACGAGCCGAAAATAAAAGATATCAGACATTGTCATATCAAACATAATTCAGTTTTCACGACTTACTATGCACCAATCACTTCTTATGATTGCTTCTTCTTTTGTTGTCCGATAAAATATTCAAACTGCTGTAAAGAAAAACTGCTCAGGTTTTTTTCTTTTGTTAATCCGCCTTTTTGCGCAGCCAGTACACCATAACGGCAATCATCAAATCCGTCTGTATTGTGTGCATCCGGATCAATAGAAATCAACACGCCTTTTTCAACGGCTTCTTCAATCCAGTACCAATCCATATCAAGCCTGCGCGGATGCGCGTTTAATTCTATCACCACATTATTTGCAGCGCAAGCTTCAATAATTTTTCTATGATCAACCGGGTATCCCTTGCGGCTTAATAATAACCGCCCCGTCATATGGCCAAGAATAGTAGTGTAAGGGTTTTTTATAGCATTCAGCAAGCGCTGCATGGCTTTTTCTTCTGTCATTTTCAGATTGGCGTGAACAGATGCGATGATAAGATCAAAAGTAGAAAGAACGCTATCGCTGTAATCCAGGTTGCCATCATTCAAAATGTCTGATTCAATACTTTTAAAAATTTTAAAAGGCTTGTATTTTTCATTCAGTTCATTAACATATTTATGCTGTTCCTGTATACGGTCCTCTTTAAGTCCGTTTGCATAAAATGCAGTTTTGCTGTGATCACTTATAACCAGGTATTCATAACCTTTGCCGATGCATGCTTTTGCCATGTCTTCTATCGTATTGGTACCATCGCTCCAGTTGCTATGTGTATGAATGATCCCTTTGATATCATTTTCTGTAATAACTTCAGGAATTACACTTTTGCCACTAATTTTTTCAAGAATGTTTACTGAATCGCGCAGATAAGCAGGCACATGCGGAATGCCGGCACTTGCAAATACGCCCGCATCATTATTTCCGGCAGCATTTTTAAAATTGGCCGCAGGAAATTTTTGGCTGAATGCATTCGTAAAGGCAGCAGGTCCCGTAGTAAAAAATAATCTTTCTGATAAACTGCCCGCACCTGTATACAAATGAAGTTTTAATCCATTCTTTAATTTATATAAGAGACTGTCATCTTTTTCTTCCAGCAGCTCGGGCGGTTGCGCGGTTTGAAAGATTGGTTTTATTTCATTATTATTTTTTGCAATAACAAATTCAAGCTCATCAAGTGTAAGATCCTGTCTGCGGTAAGCACCCGTAACAGCAACATTTGCGGGTGAAAAACTTTTTTCGAGATAAGTGTTAATTGAAGGAAATAGCGCATGTATGTGTGCATATAGAAAACTTCCCTGGTTCTGCAGGTAATATTCTATCGCTTCCTGCACGTTCTGTTGTGTCTTTTCTCCAAACCCTTTATACAGCAGCAAACGGTTTTCATTACACGCATACAATAATTCACCAAGACTTTCAATTTCCATCTCTTTCCAGATGGTTGCAATCTTTTTTGGTCCGATTCCTTTAATATTTAACATTTCAAGCACACCAGCTGGCGTACTAAGAATTAACGCTTCAAGTACCTGTAATTTGCCTGTTTCGAAGATTTCGGCAATTTTTTTTGCTGCAGAATCACCGATGCCTTTTATGGATGATAATTTTTCCGGCGCTGTTTCCGACAATTGTTGTGGAAGTTTTTCAATATTAAATGCAGTGATTGCATAAGACTTTGCTTTAAAAGAATTGGCGCCATGTATGTCCATTAATTTAGCAAGCAATGAAAATTGATCAGCTATATAATTATTATCTGTCATGTTGAAATGTTGATAAATACCAATACGCAAATTTAAAGCATGCGGGCTGTATTTCAGGCTGCGCGCGGCTTTATAGTGATAGCAGCACAAAAAAAGTCCCGGCAATTTGCCAGGACTTTGTATTATTTTAATCTGAAGAAGCTTATTTCTTCTTAGCTGCAGCTTTCTTTTTAGGAGCTGCTTTTTTAGCGGCCTTTTTCTTAGGGGCTGCTTTTTTAACGGCTGCTTTCTTCTTAGGTGCAGCTTTTTTCTTTGCGGCTTTCTTTGCAGTTGCCATGTTTTTTT
>JBDUAY010000664.1:0-2522 GCA_040004415.1 Bacteroidota bacterium
TCCAAATCCTAAAAAACCAAGTGTCCAAATCCTAAAAAAAGCCAAATCAAACCAACGTCCTTGAAACCAACAGAACTTAATATCAATCAAGAAAACAAAAAACTATCCTTGAAAAACCAGTCCTTTTAAGATCCAAATCCTGATGACTAACCGTCCTGATTTTGTACCTATGATGTAACCTAAAAAATTGGTGAGGTTCGTACAAAAAAATTTAAGCCCTGGGTTCTAACCCGGGGCTATTTTATTTTCAATTGCCAATATGGTAAGTTCAAAATTTCGATGCCGTTAGTTAATGGGTTTAATGTTCCGGCAGAACCCGCCTGAATGGCGCAGCTGCGCGGACATTTTGTGGGTAGAAATGATTTTATCCTGGAAGCGCATGCCATAGGAATGCTTCGTGCAAATAGATGAAAGCATAAGACGTTCCGATGGTACGTTACCACATTAATTTACTGACACCCGCGAAGTACCCATTCGGGATACAGCGGCAACACGCTTTAATTAAACGGCATCGTTTGAGATTTGATGATTTCTTTTGGTTCCTTAACCTGTGAACAAATCACCCAATCAGCAATACTACCAGTATTTATACCCCAGCAATCTCACCAGTTCAACCTTAGCAAGGCATAACTGATATTCGTATTGAAGTCTGCTGAATTGTGCACGCGCTACATTGGTACTTGCATTGGTAATTTCCAGATTGGTGCCTATCCCGTTTTTAAACCGGCTGGAAGCGATTGTTTCAGCAGCCTGCGTTTGTTCTATCTGTCCTTTGGTGTTATTAATTCTTTCCTGGCTGGACTGTATGTCAATCAGCGCTTGTTGGATATCCCGTTTGTAGTTACTATTCAATGTTTCTATGGCAAGTTTGTTCTGCGTCAAAACTGTTTCTGATAACTTGACCTGCTGCTTCGTTCTGTTACCATCGTAGATAGGAAGCTTTAATGAAATACCAGCAGCATAATTAAACTTCATATTATTTACGTACGGCACATACCCATTTTTAAATCCAGTGCTCGCGCCCAAATTAACAGAAGGCTTGGTACCCAACCTCGCAATGGCAATATCATCCTGGGATTGCTTTACCCTGTCAGCAGCCAGCAAATAATCCGGATTTGTAATTTGCGCATCTGCCAACGCTTCTGCAACGGCCTTTAACGGAATGTCAAAATCAAAACTTAAACCGCTGGTAGTGTTTCCACCCGTAGTGTATTGCAACAAGTTTTGCTGTTTCTGCAAAGAGTTCTGCAGATCCACCTTCCTGTTTTCTTCTGCGTCAACCTGGGATTGTATACTTAATAAATCAAGTTTAATAGCATCGCCATTTTTCAATTTACTTTCAACGATGCGTTTGTTATCGTTGAGATAAGCAAGTACACTGTCTTCTATTGCAATGGCTTTCTGAAAATAAATGACATTGTAATACACGTTGGCAACCTGGTTGGCCAGCTGCGTTTTTGCATAATCTGTATTGTGCTCCGCGTATTTTATATCTTGTTTCGACTTTTCTATGTTGGCTTTCAATCTGCCAAAATCAAACAAAGTATAACTGGCACCTGCGTTAACGTTGAAATTGTGCACCGGTGCAAACTGGAAGTCCTGCAACTTACCATTTACCTCCAGCGGCAAAACAATTTTGGGCTCAACAAAATTATAACTTGCATTGGCGTCTACTATTGGCAAATTATTCTTTGCTATCACCAGCCGCTGTTTAGCTGTTTCTATTGTATTTTCTACTTCTTTAATTCTTGGAAAATAACCGAACGACTGGTTAATCAGTCCTTTTAATTCACTGTTTGCGGTTACCTGTGCCTGTGAGTGAAACAGGGCAGCAAAAGAGATTGCTGTAAATACTATTTTTTTCATTCCAACTATTTTTTAAAAAAATTAATGCGCTTCCGCGATGGCAGCCTTTGCAGCGGCCCGGTCTACCGGTGCAGTTTTCTTTACGCGCAAGAAAACAACCAATGGAATAACCACGATAAAAAATAAAGCAACCAGTCTGAATGTGTCCAGGTAAGCCAAATAATAAGCCTGCCGGTCAACGGCATTGCTTATCATTCCATACGCTTTGGTAGTAGCGGTTCCAACATCCACGCCGCCGTTTCTAATAAAATTTTGTGCGATGTTGTTGGTCCGCTCTGTAAAAGCTGCAGAACCCTGCACTAGATTGCTGACCAGGTCTGTACGGTGCTGCGCAAACGTATGCGATACATAGTTATTCGCCATCGCTATACCAAACGCGCCACCCAATTGGCGGGTCATATTATTCAACGCAATTCCAGAAGCATAATCTTTCGGCATCAGCCCCGCAACCGCCTGGTTGATTAATGGTAATTGAACCATGCTCATACCCACGGCGCGCAATGCAAAGGGAAAAAAGAAATCCTGCCTGCTAACATCCATGCTTACTTTCGAACTGTACCAGGCATAACCCGCAAATAATAAAAAGCCAGCTACCACAAAAGGTATCGGTTTTACGCCTTTGCTCATCAGGGTACCAATTACAGGCATCAAAATAA
>JBDUAY010000251.1:0-8410 GCA_040004415.1 Bacteroidota bacterium
GCCCTCGTATATTTTTTTTGCCGTCTCCTCGTCGCCTTTGAACCTGACCAGGGAAAATTCTGTATCCGCCGCACCCGGATGTATAGCAGTAACCTTAATACGGTGCCGCAGTAAATCTGTGCGCATCCCTTTGCTGATGCTGTCTACTGCAGCTTTGGAAGCGCAGTAAACATTTCCTTTTTCGTACACATCTTTGGCAGCTACCGAACCAAGATTAATGATGTGGCCCTGGTTGCGCGCAGTCATAAACGGTAGTACTGCTTTGCTCACATATAACAGCCCTTTTACATTGGTATCCAGCATCGTGTCCCAATCGTCCAAATCCGCTTCGTCAAAATAATCTCTGCCCAGCGCAAGCCCGGCGCTGTTTAGTAAGACATCTATTTGCTTCCATTTATCAGGTATATTGCTAATGATGCTGGTAACGGCCAAACGGTCGCGTACATCAAAAACCAAAGACAAGACTTCTGCACCAAAATTAATTTCCAGTTTTTCCTTGAGTTCATGCAGGAGATTTTCCCTTCTGCCGGTAATAATTACATCATATTTATTGGCTGCAAATTTTTCAGCAGCGGCTTTTCCAAAACCAGATGTCGCACCGGTGATAAAAACTATTTTATTCATTGGCCGAAGATAAGTTGATTGGTTGACTGGTGATAAGGTTGCGTCGTTGAGATGTTGAATCCTTGCGGCAGCTTCTTGCTAAGTCCGACTCCCCGCTAGCGGTTTACCATTCGCCACCTCACCGTATTAAAACCATCGTACCTTTTTTCGCAATTACTTTTCCTGTATAGTCGCGCCCTTGTACTACCCAAACATATGCGCCCGAAGCTTGAGGTTTACCTGCGAATGTTCCGTTCCATCCGGTTTCATCATTACTGCTGAAAACCATATTGCCCCACCTGTTATACACCCGGAAATAATCAAGCCTGGAGATGCCCACCAGTATTGGCCGGAACAAATTATTTACTGTACCACCTGGTGTAAAAGCATTGGGCACATAAATATCTGGCGCGGTCTGAAATACTTTTATATGAATAGTATCAATGGCAAAACAATTTTCTGCCGTGTATATTTTTACTGCATACGTATATATGCCGCTACTGTTAAACTCAGCAACAGGTGATTGTATGTCATTATGATTTAAATGATCCGGCGGCGTCCATAAATACAACGGTGCGCCAGTTGCGTGCAACGTGAGCGGTTGATTGATCGTTACTGATGTATCGGCTCCTGCCGAAGCAATAATGGGTGGCCTCACGGTAACAATCACCGTATCAAATGTTGGTTTAGGACAGCCAAGCACGTCATACACCGCCAGTATATAAGCCGTAGTTCCAACAGGATGTGCAAATGGATTTAAAACCGCAGGATTAATGAGACTATAAACCGGCGTCCATACAAATGAAGAACCAACAATACTTGCATTTAAACGTGCCGTATCACCAAAACAAATTACCTGGTCATTACCTGCATCAGATTTGGGGTATGGTACCGCCCGGATTGTTACATCATCTGCTATATTACATTTACCGATGCTTCCCACAAGATGATACGTGGTACTGGCAGCAGCAGGCGTAACAAGCGGATCTTTTACAGTTGCATTTTTAAAGTCGGCAACCGGTGTCCAGGCATACGCCAGCGCATTTGTAGTTGGGTGCAGCGTGATACTATCTGTTAAACAGATGGTGCTGTCGGGGCCTGCATCCAGTGTTACATGATCAACGACCCTGACGCTGATTGAATCTGTATTGATACATCCGTTTGCATTTAATTGCACATAATAAATAGTAGTATGGGTAGGAAATACCAGCGGTGTGGCAGTATTTTGATTTACAATTCTTGTAGCAGGTGTCCATGAAAACTGGCCTGCATCGGTACTGGTGGCGCCTAACATCAAGGTATCCTGTATGGGCAGGTTACTGCATATCAATGTATCTGGAAACGGTACCGTGATAACAGGTTTATCTTTTACTTCAAGCGGAACAGAAACCGTATCTATGCAACCTTTATTGCTTTGTACAATTAATTGTGCAGTCTTTGGTCCGAGCGATCCGTATTTCCATTGCGGGTTTTGTACGTGCGAAGAATCTGCCGTTGTTGTTTCATCACCAAAAATCCAGCTCCATTTATTTACAAAACCATATTTTGTTTTAGTCGTGTCAGTAAATTGAATAGGCGTATATAAACAGGTACCGCCTACAACAAATCCGGGATAGAAACCAGGATACACTTTAGCGAGTGTGGAAGTTGAATCAACACACTGTCCTGCCAGGATTACTTTCAATTTTACCACGTACGTTCCAGTATCTGCAAACTGGTGTTGAATCAATCCAAGCTCATCCAAAGATGTATCTGTTTTTGTACCATCGCTGTATTTCCAGATATACACGCTGCCTGCAGGATTTATTTGTTCGTTCTTAAATGTTACGAGGTAATCATCACAATAATCATAATCGGGATTTAATAGCGCTTTTAATGGATTACAATCGGAAATGCTAAGGTGAATATCTTTTCTATGAACATTAATCAGCACACCGGCACGGTATTCATAAATGCAACCGGTGACTACATACTGACCAGAAGTAACGGGCGCAATACCAGAAATAATACCCGTATGCGAATCTATATTTGCAGACGGTCCAAGCGGACTTGATCCACTGTAAGGAGAAAGATAGGTTAACGATGAATAAGGCGGTGGCGCTGCAGGATTGGGTGCTGCGCAATTAAAACAACTGCTGCCTGACTGGTCCAGGCCGCCGCCATTATACGCACTGCACAAAGTGTATACCAGGGAATCGTTGTCGGGATCAACTGCAGAAAAATCATACGAGAAACCGGTGCCTGCGCAAATGGCTACCGCATCGTTTCCAGAAATAACCGGGCTTGAATTATGACCAACCGGTAATATATTAGTACCGGGTATATCGCAGGAATATGTTGCTCCGTCATTGCTGCTCTGGCCCGAAATGTTCTCAATACCGGTAACACGGCAGCAGCGCTGATAGGCAACCGTATATCCACCGGGGATGTCTGGCAACTCTATCGTGGTTTCAAAAAACTTTAATTTATAACAAATATTGGTAGGCGGGTTGGTAATGCAGGGGTTTGAATTGGGATCGTATTGTATTAGAGACTCGCTTGTTTTATCAACGTTGATATTATACACTTGTGCGCCGGTCGATTTATTAAAAATAGTGAAGGGTTCTACCGTTTCATTTTGGCCTGGTGCATTGGCATTGCAATCGATATATAATTTTAACCGCAAAAAATAAATGGATGAATTGGGAGCAGTACCTGGCCCCACGTACTTATATGATAATTCTCCACCTCTTATATGCATGGCATACACAGGTATAAAATATAAAAATGCAATACATGCCGCAAATATTTTTTTCATTCACTTATTTCAGTATCAGTTATACTATTGCATCCTGTAAAAAAGATAACAGGATTTGCGTACTTTTTTCCTGCGCTTCCCACATACCCATGTGTGCCGCGTTTTCTAAAATTTGAACAGATGCCATATCCGGCAGATGACACTGCTTCATGCTGTCTTCAAACGATATCGCTTTGTCTTTTTTACCAATGATGAAAAGGACAGGTTTGTTAATGAATTGTAAAACAGCAGTACGGTCAGGACGCAGTATCATCGCTTCATAATATGCCGTAAGGGCCAGGGGGTCAAAACTACTGTAACGCGCAATCATTTCCGCTAAAATCATATTGTTTTTAATACGGTAATTTTCTGTGAAAAGGTTGGGTGTTGATTGCTTTATAAATTCATAACTGCCATTCGTTTGTATAAACGTAATTCCACGCCGCCGGGTTGCTTTTTTGTCTTCGCTGTCTGCAAAGGCGGTAGAATGAAAAAGGCCAATTGCCTTCAGCATATCCGGGTATTGTTCTGCAAAGGCCAGTGTAATATAACCGCCCATACTGTGTCCAATCATAATAGCGCCGGTTACATTCAATTCTTTTTGTTCTGCAAATTCCTGGTCAAGAATTTGTTTTACTGCATCCGCAAGGCCTTCCATCCGCATATCTTCTATCATATCAGATTTGCCGCTTCCGGGTAAATCAGGAATGATGAGTAAACATTTTTTTAATAATGCATCCTGCTGGTATCTCCAGACATCGCTGTCTTCTGCAAAGCCATGTATCAAAACAACCGGCATCCCTTCGCCAGCTACTTTATAATGGATCTTTTTGTTTCGTATGCTGATATATTTTTCCGTCATACTGCGTTGAATTTCCTGTAACGCGCCGCACTTCTGTAAAGCAAGATGGCAGTGAGGAGCAATGTGCTGTTGTTAATTTCCTGCGGCAACCATTTCCATGCAAGCAACAGTAAAATATTTAGTATGATGGTAAATAACCAATAGTATTTAATCCATCTTTTTTTCTTTGTGACCACGAATGCAATCATGATATGTGTTGGTAATGCCCAGAGTATATTGTAATTGTTGCGGCAAACATTGTCAACCCTGAACAGCCATAACGCAAGCATTAACAAGCCAAGCAAACCAGTAAGCAGGAAAAATAAACTATCAAGTATAACCAGGATTTTATCAACTGTTTTATTTTTTGTGAGCGACAATGCAATCATGAGGAGCAATAAAAAAGAAAACAAGGTTAGAGGCGTGAAAAACGTCGTTGTATTGGGCTGTCCGTCTGGCAGCAATATGTTTGTGTGACTCACCAATGCATGCTGGTGGAACGAGGCGCTGTCAAGTCCCTTCATCAAATAATCAGGCAAGAACATAGCCTGCCTGTTCGTCATTATTTCGTCGAGGTGATTGCCCAGCAGTACGTCAATGCCAAACCGGTTCCATGCCTGGTTGCTGCTGTTCATATAACTGTGAATAAGATTCCGGTAGGTACTTATACCGGCTTGCGGGCGAATGTTTTTAAACTGTATTCCCGTATCGATATTATTGAGAATGATGTCTCTTGCACGGGTGGTGCAATTGTCTGCGTAGAAATGGTACGGGTAGAATTTATTTTCCTCTTTTGTATTGTTCCAGAGCGCGGCCACCAGTTGTGTTTTTTCAGCGCAGCTTATATTCAGCACCTGTTCTGTAACACTTCGTTTAAAATATTGGTATTCCCCCATAAAATTTTCGAAGGTTTGCGGCTCAACAGAATAAAGCATAATACCCCGGCAAAATTTTACGTAGAATAGCGGGTCCCTGTCATCAAACATTCCATAATTAAAAACGGTATCAACTTGGCGTGTTGTATCAATTACCCGGATACCGGTATGCCCCCATATTGAATAAAGATCTTCTCCCGGCCCGCAGGTGAGCAGGCTGACGCGCAAATGACAGCTGTCTGCCTGCGAAAAAGAGGTAAAGGTGAAAAGGAGAATAAGAAAAAGGCCCAGTATTTTTTTCACTGATGAAATTTTGCGACAAGTTCGTGAAAATAAACGTGAAACGTGAATCGCGGCGGTGAGCTTAATATCGAGTGGTAAGAGGCCAGTGGGGCTTCGCAATAGTCTTGCCATGCGTCAAAGCGGTACGCGCAGGGTGCGTGTGAACTGCCGCAGCGTCTCAATCAATCAGTCAATCGACCCGATCTAACTTACTTCCTGCTATAATTTGGAGCTTCTTTGGTGATTTCTATATCGTGTGCATGGCTTTCTTTCATGCCCGCATTGGTAATTTGTATAAACTGTGCATCAGTTTTCAGGGTTGCCAGGTCACCTGCCCCGCAATAGCCCATACCAGCACGTAATCCACCGGTGTATTGCTGTACTACTTCTTTTAAACTTCCTTTGTATGCCACGCGGCCTTCAATGCCTTCCGGCACCAATTTTTTGATGTCATCCTCCACATCCTGGAAATAACGATCACTGCTGCCCTGTGCCATGGCCCCTATTGAACCCATGCCACGATATTCTTTAAACTTTCTGCCCTCGTAAATAATGGTTTCACCCGGACTTTCCTCTACACCTGCAAAAACACTTCCCATCATAACCGTATCGGCACCTGCGGCAAGTGCTTTCACCATATCGCCTGTATAACGGATACCCCCATCGGCAATTATTGGAACACCCTTTTGTTTGAGGGCGGAATACGCTTCCATGATAGCGGTGATTTGCGGAACACCTGCGCCAGCCACAATGCGTGTTGTACAAATCGAACCTGGCCCGATGCCAATTTTCACGGCGTCTGCACCAGCGTCCGCCAACGCTTTAGCACCTGCTGCAGTGCCCACATTACCGGCTATGACCTGTAACTTTTTGAAATTCTTTTTTACACTTTTCAATGCATCGATAACACCTTTGCTATGGCCGTGCGCACTGTCTAAGCATACTACGTCAACACCTATTTGTTTGAGCGCAGCTGCCCGGTCGAGCATGTCACCCGTAATGCCCAATGCAGCGCCCACCAATAAACGTCCGAAGCCATCTTTTACTGCGTTGGGAAAACTGCTTAATTGAAGTATGTCGCGATAGGTAATTAAACCTACGAGCGTATTGTCTTTTTTAACGACCGGTAATTTTTCGATTTTGTAGGAGCGTAAGATTTTTTCCGCTTTTTTGAGGTCGGTTCCTTCGGGTGCAATGATCAAATTTTCTTTGGTCATTACTTCCTGCACTTTCCTTTGTTTGTCTGTTTCAAAACGAAGGTCGCGATTGGTAAGAATGCCGACCAGTTTATGACTGTTATCAACAATGGGAATGCCACCAATTTTATTTTCTTTCATCAGGTACAATGCATCGCCGATGGTCGCATCAATACTGAGCGTGATGGGATCGATAATCATGGCACTTTCACTGCGCTTAACTTTACGCACCTGTTCCGCCTGTTGTTCGATGCTCATGTTTTTATGCAGGATGCCGATGCCGCCTTCACGCGCGAGGGCAATGGCCAGGCTGGCTTCTGTTACGGTATCCATCGCAGAAGACAACATAGGTATGTTGAGCGAAATTTCTTTGGTAAGTTTTGTTTTGATATTTACTTCCCTGGGCAATACCTGTGAATAGGCGGGAAGCAGGAGCACATCATCGAAAGTTAATCCTTCACCAAAAAATTTTTTACTGAGATCTGACTTACGACTGCGGTTATTTATTGTTGCCATGGGCAAAGATAGGGTAGCAGGCAAATTCATTCCAAAACTTTTTTAGTTTTGCTGAAAACCCTTATCCAGACTGCATTGCAGGGCTTTTGTAAGGAAGTTTATTTGAGATTGTGATATACAAACCAGAAGGCAAAAAGTTTTTGAGTGACTTATAATAGTTTGTACAATTTGCCTGGCAACGAGCCCACCACATTTTGTAATTCCAGGTTCAATATGGCTGCCGCTACTGTGCTGCTGCCCAAATTACTTTTTAACCTCAATTCGTCAATTGCTACCGTTTCTTTTTCTTTCAGGAGGTCAACAATAATTTTTTCTTCAGCACTTAATTGTATAAATAATTCTTTCTGTTGTTTTTTTGGTTTGATTTGTTTTTCTTCCCAACCAAGGATATCAATTAAATCCTGCGCGCCGGTCAGCAGCATGGCTTTATTGTTTTTAATAAGATAATTGCAACCTGCACTTTTACTATCGGTTGTTCTGCCGGGAAAAGCAAATACATCTTTATTGTATCCATTGGCCAGTTCTGCGGTGATCATACTACCACCTTTAATATCGGTTTCAATTACAATGGTAGCATCACTGATGCCGGCAACAATGCGGTTACGTGAAGGAAAATTATGTTTATCTGGTTTTGAATTACTCCTGAATTCTGTAAGCAAACCGCCATTTTCCCTGATAATATCTTTTGCGAGACCAGTATGTTCTGCGGGATAAATTTTATCTAGTCCGTGCGCTACCACTGCCACAGTAGGCAGCCTGTATTTTATGGAGGTTTTATGTGCGATGGCGTCAATACCCAATGCCAGGCCACTGACTACCAGTATTTTTTGGTCTTCTAAATCTACCAGTAATTTTTCTGTAAGTTGTTTACCATAATCTGTTTTGCTTCGTGTGCCAACAATGGCGATAATTTTAGGTGCATTTAGATCTGCTTTGCCACGGTAATACAGCAACGCAGGCGGATCATAACAATTTAGTAAGCGTTTTGGATAGGCTTCATCTGTAAGAAACAATGGCGTGATCTTGTACTTTTCTATAAATGCCATTTCTTCTTCGGCTCTTTTAAAGCCGGCAAAAGATTTTATGTTGCCGGCACGTACTGACCCGATACCTTCCAGTTTCTCCAGGGCTGATTTTTTTGATTTGAAAATGGCCGCAGCATCACCAAAATGATCCACCAGGGTTCTTGCTTGTACAGGGCCAATATTAGGCACCAGGGTCAGGGCGACCTGGTGCAACAGATTATTATTCATTCTTATATAAGGATAGGTTTATAAAGAATGAATATAGAAAATTATTTTAAGGAATGGGTTTGAAAAAA
>JBDUAY010000665.1:0-2519 GCA_040004415.1 Bacteroidota bacterium
AAGAAAAAATTGAATTGCAGAATATTTTCACTTTTGGTAAAACTGTTTTTATCGGATCTAATGGAGGCGGTTTCTTTTTTAAAACAGCGAACTCCACATGGAAGAATATTGTATGGAATGAATCTCCCTTGGAACACTATGTCTGGAATATTTCTTTAAAAGGAACCGACAGTTTCTATGTGGCCACTCAAAATGGAATGTATTACTGGAATGCCACGGATGAAAAACATGCCCCATTTCAGTGGCCACAAGCATTAAAATGGATTAATGGTTTGCCGGTTACTGTAAACTTTACCGACAGTAAAGATATCAGCTGGATGGGGCTTGGCTTTGGTTATGGTGTAGCTGCATTAAATAATAAAAGTGGAAAATTTTTTATTTATTCTGATGCCGGAAAACCTCAATTCCCATTGCGTTTTCCCACTGCTATTACAGAAGATGAACAAGGCAACTTATGGATGGGAGGACCCAATGGCGCAGGCCTTGCAAAATGGTCGCGCAGTTCCAACGATTTCACTTTACTGTCACCAGTTTATAATACCGATTTCGATAACGGTACGATCAATTGTTTGTATGCGGATAAAAAAGGGTATGTGTGGATTGGCACTGCTTCAGGACTTTGCAGTTATAATTTTTCGACAAACCAGTTTGCAAAATATGATGCAACTTCCGGCCTGCCTTCCAACGCTGTAAACAGTATTGCAGAAGATTCGCAAAAAAGATTGTGGATTGCTACAAAAAATGGTTTATGCTGTATGGATATGGCAACAAAAAAAATTACCACTTTTAATGAATTCTATCATCTTCAGGAACCCGAAATAAATTTTGTTTGCTTCAGCAAGATTGAAAATAAAATCTTTTTTGTAACGCCCCATTTTTTCTACAGCATTTCGCCGGAAGATTTACTGAAACAATCAACAGTTCCAAAAGTATTCATCAATGGAGCAAGCTCTTCGGGTGACATCCAGGATATTTCAAAAAAAATATCCCTGCCATTTAATAATAACAATATCAATATTTCATTTACTGCGGTAAACCTTTTAGACGGTCAGGGTAATAAATATTTTTACCGGCTTGATACTTCATCCAAAAAATGGCAATCGATTGGTAATGCCAGGCAAATTAATTTTTCAAATCTTTCTCCCGGTGCTTATACTTTCCAGGTAAAGGCACAAACTGGTAACGGTACCTGGAGTAGTAACAGTGCAATGCTGTCTTTCACTATAGCAGCTCCTTTTTGGAAAACATGGCAGTTTATCATTTCCTGTATTTTGATAATTATAGCCATTGTTTATCTTATTTATTATTACCGCGTAAAGCAATTGTTGCGCATCCAGCAGGTACGAAATACGATTGCAACGGATTTGCACGATGACATAGGATCAGCCCTCACCAACATCAATATACTTGCAGCACTTACGAATGTTTCCGGCCCACAAAAATCAAAAGAATTTTTGGCCCGGATAAGCGAAGAAGTAAATACGTCAAGCCAGTCACTGGATGATATTGTGTGGAGCATCAATTCGCAGAATGATAGTTTTGAGCAGATAGCAGCACGGATGCGCCGTTATGCAGCCGAATTATTTGAATCTGCCAATATTCAATACCAGCTTGAATTTGATGAAAAACTTTCGCAAAAAAAATTGCCAATGGAACAGCGACGGGATCTTTACTTAATTTTTAAAGAGGCTGTGAATAATATTTACAAACATGCTTCCGCATCGTTGGTTGAAATTAAACTGCTCACACTACAAAATAATTTTATACTCAACATTAAAGACAATGGAAAAGGCTTCGACACATCTTTGCCAACTGCCAGGAATGGTATAAAAAATATTGTAAAAAGAGCAAAAAAATGGAAAGGCACTGCAGCTATTAATTCATCACCTGATGAAGGAACCAGCATTATTGTAAGTATGCCCGTAATTATTAAATCACTCAAATGAGCTATAGGATTTCTTAAACAAATGAAATAATTTTAGAAGCTTATGCCAATTACTGTTATTTTATTTGAAGACAATGACCGCCTGCGGCAGTCGCTTACTTATTTATTGAATAATGATGAAGCGTATGAAGTGATTGGTGATTACAACAATTGCAATGATGCAAGCGCTATCACTTCAAAGTATAAGCCTGACGTGGTTTTGATGGATATTGATATGCCCGGCGAATCCGGAATAAAAGGAGTGTCACTTGTAAAAGAAGCCAGGCCGCAGACAGCGGTAATTATGTACACCGTTTTCGAAGATGATGATAAATTATTTCAATGTCTTTGTGCCGGTGCCAATGGTTATTTATTAAAGAAAACACCACCGGCGCAGCTCTTCAATGCCATACAGGAAGTGATGGAAGGCGGTGCACCCATGTCGCCTATCATTGCCCGCAAAGTGCTCAATACATTTCAGCAAAAGCAATATATTAACCAGTATAATCTATCGCCCCGCGAAACCGAAGTGCTGCAGTTGCTTATTAAAGGATATAGCATAAAACTTATTGCAAGCGAACTCAGCATTGCATTT
>JBDUAY010000252.1:0-8403 GCA_040004415.1 Bacteroidota bacterium
CCTGGCATGACGAGCTGGGTAAAGTAAAAGCAGAAGGCGGAACGATTGATCAGCTTAAAACATTTTATTCCTGCCTTTACCGGATGCTACTGTTTCCAAGAAAATTTTATGAACTGGATGCAAATAATCAGATTGTTCATTATAGTCCGTACAATGGCAATATTGAGCAGGGTTATATGTTTACTGATACTGGTTTTTGGGATACATTTCGTGCACTCTTTCCTTTTTTAACATTAATGTATCCTGAAATAGATGGCCATGTGATGGAAGGCCTCGCAAATACATACAAAGAAAGCGGGTGGTTGCCTGAATGGGCAAGTCCGGGTCACCGTAACAGTATGGTGGGTAGTAATTCGGCGGCAGTTATTACAGATGCCTATATGAAAGGCATACGGGGTTACGATATCAATACTTTGTATGAAGCGTTGATGAAGAATACAGAAAATGTTGGCCCGGTTAGCACCGTGGGCAGAACAGGTGCAAAGCTCTATAATGAACTCGGCTATATACCCATTGATGCGGGCATTGGTGGCAGCGCGGCACGTACACTTGAATATTCATTTGATGATTTTTGTTTGTACCGGTTATCAACTGTATTGCACAAGCCAAAAAATGATATTGAGAAATTTGCCAAAAGAGCTCAAAACTATCATAACCTTTTTGATACTTCGCGAAAGCTGATGCGGGGAAGAAACCAGGATGGCAGTTTCCCGGATACCTTCAATGCATTCCGTTGGGGAGGAGCGTTTGTAGAAGGAAATTCATGGCATTACAGCTGGAGCGTTTTTCACGATTTTAATGGCCTGTCTCAGTTAATGGGTGGTCATAAAAAAATGGAAGCAATGCTCGACAGTGTTTTTGCGTTGCCACCTGTTTTCGATGGTTCAGCTTACAAAGGAGGCGTAATACATGAAATGCTTGAAATGCAGGTGATGAACATGGGGCAGTATGCACATGGCAACCAGCCCATTCAGCATATGATATACATTTATAATTTTTGCGGCACACCATGGAAAGCGCAGTTTCATGTACGCGATGCGATGGATAAATTATACAAAGCAACACCGGATGGTTATTGCGGCGATGAAGACAACGGGCAAACAAGTGCCTGGTATGTTTTCAGTGCTATGGGCTTTTATCCCGTTGCACCAGGCACAAACCAATACGTAATTGGAAGCCCGCTTTTCAAAAAAATAACATTGAGCCTTAAGAACGGAAAGAAGTTTATCATAAGCGCACCACAAAACACACCTGCTAATGTTTATATCAATTCGGCATCACTGCGCGGGGTGCCTTACGATAAAAACTACCTGGAACATGCAGACATTCTGAAAGGAGGCGTTTTGCAGTTTACGATGCGTGATCATCCAAATTTCAAAAAAGGTATTACAGTAAATTCATTCCCGTATTCGTTTTCAAAACTGCCGGTGCAATAAGCGGGTAAGTAGAAAAACCCTTAAAAACATTGACGAAGAAACGGATGCTTTTCTCATTGAGATCATCTTCCGATAGTACTTGCGTAGCATTTAAATATATACAGCGCATTGCTTACAAATATTCTTCTCCGATAATTACATGTGTTTCTTTTTGAACCGGCTCAGCACCGGTGCTCCAGCCACAGCGCCTGTTTATTTATGTGGAAGGAATTAGAAACTGAATAAAAATTGACGGCTTCTGCATTCACAAAATCAATGCGCGATCATTAATTTGCCGGTCTGCGTTGTTCCGTCTGCTGCAATTGCCGATAAAATATACATGCCACGCGGATATTGCTGCACGTTTAATGATACCAGCGTTGTATTAACACCAGCTTTACTTTCCTGCAATACCTGGCCAGTCAGGTTCATTAGCCTGATAGTTGTTTCAGTATTTCCGTTTACAGAAACCTGTATGTTATTAACTGCAGGATTTGGATAGAAATTGATTCCATTTATCAGTGAAGTATGAATCATTTTAACATCAGAATATGTTTTTTTACCGTCCAGGTCAAGCATGGCAAGCCTGTAATAAACAATACCATTTAAAACATCATTGTCATTGTATGTGTAACGGGTAGCCACAGACGTGTTTCCTTTTGCAGCAATGCTGCCAATTTTTTGCCAGGTTGAATTATTGGTGCTGCGCTCAATATTAAAATAGGCAGCATTCACTTCCTGTTGTGTTGTCCATGTAAGAAGAATACTTTTGTTGGTATTGTTTGCTTCAAAACCGCTCAATACAACCGGCAATAAAGAGCTGATGCCTGCAACGCCATTAGCATTGAACATCGAAGGTCCGTATACAATGGGTGCACTCCACATGCTGCATGCATTTTGCCCGGCCGCGCCGCAATTCAATGTGCTGGCAGCACTTGGATAAGTAGTTGCATACGTTTTGCTGTTGCTTACTGAATTATAACTGCTCCAGTTGAAATAATAGTTATTATAATTTGCGGCAACAATAGAAGAGGCATTATCGTAAATATTAAGTGCCGGTCCATTAATTTTAATATATGCCTGGCTGCTGAGCAATCCGCTTCCTGCAACAAGCTTACTCGCGTTTTTAAGATTAACCGGTCCCGAATTTGCGTTAAAATAAGAATTTCCAAAGAAATTGAGCGTGCTGTTTGAAATATCCAGCTGGCCACCATTGTTATTAAAATAAGAAGTCCCGTTGAATGTAAATACTGAATTGGTAATCGTTACCGGGGTGTTAGCGGTAATTGAACTGGTACCACTGGCAGTCAAAACAACGTTTTGAAAGCTGGTGGTATTTGAATTGGGGTTAATTGACTGGTTTGTCATGGTAATATTATTACCACTGAATGAGCAGGGCTGACAGGTAATTGTGTTGGCTACAGCAATATTACCGCCATTAAATGTGCAATTATTACAGGTACCCGCCTGGCTGATAGTAAGTGTAACACCCGATGCAATATTGAAAGTACAATTGGTGCAATTTGCAGGATAGTTACTGTTTGCGTTTACTGTGTAAGTAGTTTGCGCAACACTATAGTTAAAAGATACAAGCATTAAAGAGATAAAAAGGGTAGATATTGTTTTCATAACCATGATTTTCAGCATTATTGATATAACCACTTATAGCCAGCAGAATGCCATTTTTATATAGCTTGGTATTCAATATTTTACAACACGGTATGCAAGAAGTTGTTCCACGAATGGGACTGATATTTTCATTTTAGGAATTATCCGTTTTTGAAACAGCATTTTTTAATACGGGCAGATATAAAAGGCAAAGCAATGCACCGGCGAACCGGTGTAATTGCTTTGCTCCTTTTCAACATGTTTTGTCATTTACCATTTACGTCCATTATGTTTGTTAACCTTGTTATCGCCATAAAAATGATTGTCTTTTTCAAAACTGAATTGTAACCTTTGAATTGCTGCGTCACGCTGGTTCTCCAGGTTGCGTATTTGTTTCGATTTTTCCCATGAACGTAAATGCCTGTCCATGCGTACTGCCGCAATTTTGTAATCATAATCATGGTTTATTTGCTGCAGGGCAGATTGTTTGTTAAGGGAATAACCGGCAGCCTGTTTGCCATGATCAAAATCTCTTGATTGTGCGGATGCAATGCTAACGATACTTACTGCGAATAATAATGTAAAAATCTTTTTCATAATTGTAATTTTTAAAAGTGATTCAATGTATATAAGATGGATAATGAATCCTTTCGTTTAAAAGAATGATTCGCTGTACGTCGCAGCTTTTACCGAAATGGTCGCAATATTTTTAACCGGCAGGTTAATACAAACTATTTCGCTGTCCTGTGCGGTAGATATTTTCTTTTGTCAGGCGGGAACTTTACATTTTTCGCCAAAAATTGGTCGGCACAGCAGGCGCGGTAGAACAATGAAACTATCCCACCAGCTTAAGACGCTGGTGCAAGAATGAGGCGTGGGAATAAGTGTTGGCTTCTTGTGCCGTGAGATAGGGTCTGTCGTATGATGGCGCCGATATGCGGCGACACAAATAAACCCTCCATACCTGTGAGCGCTGCACGAATTTTTATGATCAAAAAATAAACACAAACAATTTAAACATTCACCATTAACACGGTTAAAGAATTTGGCACCTCTTTATTCCTGCAATTTGCGTTTACAACAGCGCCACTCATTTTGCTTCATTTGCTTTTAATACCCTCAGAAAATTGCCCCCCAGAATTTTAGTGATATCTGTTTTAGTGTATCCTTTTTCAACCAACGCTTTTGTAATAAGCGGATATGAGGTAACGTCATCTAGTTGTTGGGGCGTAATATTAATACCATCAAAGTCGGAGCCGAGGCCAACATAATCAGCCCCCACCAATTTAACGATGTAATCTATATGATCAATCAGCAGGGAGAGGGGCGGGCGAATGCTGTTTGTTTCATCAGCATATCTTTGATATAGATAATCCATGGCATAAAAATCGCCCATGCCACTTTTTAAGAGCGAATCATTCTCCGCGGCGTGTTCTTTAAAAAAAGCAATTTCTTTTCTCCCAAAACTGCTGTCGATAAAACCGGGATTAAAATTTACCTGTATCACCCCGCCGTTTTTAGCAATCGCTTTTATCTGGTCATCTTTTAGATTGCGGCGGTGCGGCACCAGGGTATACACTGAACTGTGCGAAGCAACAACAGGCCTTGTCGTAGTCTTTATGACATCCCAAAAAGTTTGGTCGCCGGCGTGGCTTACATCAATTATCATTCCCAGTTGATTCATACGATGCACCACCTGCAGGCCAAAATCCGTAAGTCCTTTGTGCAGCAAGCCTGGTTTGGTTGTTTCATCTGCTGCACTGGTGGCCCAGGAAGGTGAAACGTTATGCGTTAGGGTTAAATATCGTGCACCGCGATTGTACAGGGCTTCTAATTTATTGAGATCATTTTCTATCATGTGCCCACCTTCAACACCAAACATAGCAGCTATCTTATGTTGTTTCACTGCGCGTATCAATTCAGCATAATTGGCAACTTTTACAATTTTATCCGGGTTACGTGCCGCTACCGCATCAAGACTATCCATTTCCCTGTTTGCATAAGCATAGGGGTTTTTCAAATCACCATCACAATACACTGAAAATAATTGAACATCCAGTCCGCCTTTTTTCCACCGCGCTAAATCACTGCTTGTTATACCGGTCAGGTCCCGATCAAACACTATTCCCTTATCTGCAGCCTTCATCAGTATATCATTGTGTGTATCGACAACGATTGCTGTACGATGTATTTTTTTGTAGGACTGAGCATATGCCTGGCTAATTAAAAATACGCTCAGGATCAGTAATTTTATTTTCATGTTACATGCTTTGATGCTGGTAAGATAAGTCAATTCATTTTGTTCTATATTGGCTATTGTTCCGTTCGAAAACTTAATCGGCCTCCAGCCAAATGACAATATAAAGGTGCTTTGAAATGAAGGAACCATAAAACCTAATAAACTGGCTAATACATGAAAAGATTTGGTAAAATATGGATACCGGCCGGAAGCATTTTCAATACACTAAAATCGATGCTCAGCCCATTCCATCACTCAACCTGTTTAACAAAGTTGCAATATCTTTAGCTGGCAGCACATAATCAACTGGTGCGTGCAGTATCGCCTGTTCCGGCATAAAGTTCACGGCGGCTTCCTTCGGATCCTGAACGATGTTCATTCCGCCATGTTCTTTAACCACGCGCATGGCCTGTGCACCATCTGCATTCGCACCCGAAAATAAAATCGCCACCAATGCATCACCATATGCGGCGGAGGCGCTGGTAAAGCTGACCTCGATGCTGGGCCTGCTGTAATGCACTTTTTCAGATGCATCCAGTGACAGCGTGCCATCGGTTTCCAGCAATACATGGTAATCCGGCGGCGCCAGGTACAACCACCCGGGAGCCAGGCGATCTTTTTCATCCACCTCTTTTATGCGCAAGGAAGATTTGGATTGCAGCAATTCCACCAAACCTGTATCTGCAGCCTGTCCACGATGAAGTACCAGCAGGATAGGAATACTGAATTTCTTGTTCAGCAAAGGCAGTAACACCAGCAGAACGTCCAGGCTGCCGGAAGAACCGCCGATTACGATAATACGCATCCGTTTTATCAGTGGTTTTTTCTCCATATTTTTTCTTTATTGGCAACCTGTTTATAATGGCTGGCGATGCCGGAGAAGCGCAATGACTCCTTATTGCCCAGCGCCAAAAAACCCAGCGATTCAAGGCTACGATCAAAAAGTTGCAGTACACGTTCCTGCAGGCCCGCGTCAAAATAAATCAGCACATTACGGCAAAGTATCAGCTGAAATTCATTAAAAGATGAATCACTGACCAGGTTGTGACTTGAAAAAATCATTTTTTCTGCCAGCTTCGGATCGAAACGTGCGTTGTTATAATTTGCCATATAGTAAGTTGAAAAATCGCCTTTACAACCACAGCGGATATAATTCTCTGAATTTTGTTGCATGGTATGAACCGGAAAAATACCCATCCGTGCTTTTTCTATCACAGCCTGGTTCAAATCCGTTGCATATAGAATGGATTTGTGCAGCAGTCCGGCTTCCTGTAATAATATCGCCATCGAATATACTTCTTCACCAGTTGAGCAGCCCGCATGCCAGATCCGCAGGAAAGGGTAGGTGGCCAGTACCGGAAGAATCTGTTCCCGCAATGTTTTATAAAAACCCGCATCGCGAAACATCTCGGTGACATTGACCGTAATTGCTTCTACCAATTGCCTGAAGTAAGCCGGGTCCGTTAAAATACGTTTCGTGAATTCCGCAAATGATATGTACCTGCTTTTGGCGAAAAATAAATCCAGCCTCCTTTGCAAGGAGGCGCCAGAATAACCCGTAAAATCGTATCCATATCGACGCGCTAAATCGCCCAGCAATTGTTCTATGTCTTTTTTTTCTATCAACGGCGTTTTTTTGAAGCATCGTGCAGGATGTTGAACAATAAAGCGGTATCTACCGGCTTGGACAAATAATCGTCCGCACCCACCGCCAGGCATTTTTCCCGATCGCCCGGCATTGCCTGTGCGGTGACAGCCACCAGGTGCACATGGTCGAGCGAAGGATCTTTTCTTATTTCCTGTATTAGCTGAAAACCGTCCATACCAGGCATCATGATATCCACCAGCGCCACGCCAATACCTGGCTGTTCCTGTAAAAAGGTAAGTGCCTGCCGGCCATTGTCTGCTGCCGTACACTGAAAACCACGCGCGCTGAGTACAGCGCGCATGGCAAAGATATTGCGGGCGTCATCGTCGATTATCAGTACTTTTTCCATAATAGTGTCAATAGCCTTTTTCGTATAACCATATCCGTAATAAAGAAATCAGTTGATCCATATCCACTGGTTTCGAAATATAATCTGAGGCGCCGGCCGCGATACATTTTTCCCTGTCGCCGCTCATGGCTTTGGCAGTCACCGCAATAATGGGCAAGTTCTTATATTGCGGGTTACTACGGATTGCCCGAATGGTATCGTATCCGTCCAGGTTTGGCATCATCATATCCATCAATACCACATCTGCTTTCGTAGTGCGTAAATACTGCAGGGCCTCACGCCCGTCCATAGCGGGTATTACCTGCATCTGGTATTTTTCCAGCACGCGGGTCATGGAAAAAATATTACGCACATCGTCATCGGCCAGCAACACTTTCTTATTTTTCAATACATTTTCCTGGAGAATGGATTTCTCAAAGCCATGCCCTGCCTGTTTATCCTGTTGCTCCTGCACTAAATGAAGAAACAATGATACTTCATCCAATATCCGCTGATACGAATGAGCGGTTTTCATCACAATAGCATCTGCGTATTTTTTTAGCCTGAATTCATCCGGCTGGGTAAGACTTTTACCAGTAAATAATATAATGGGCAATTCTTCCAGGCCTTTATTCTCCCGGATGCGCTGCAACAGCTCATCCGCTTGTCCATCCGCAACGCTCATATCCAGGATAACACAATCGGTTTCTTTTTTATACAGGGATTGCACGCTTCCGGCAACGGTTTGGAAAATTTCTGTGTGGACATTATTCGCTTCAAGATAAAACGCCAGTGCCTTTGCGTGTTTGTCATTTTCTTCAATAATTAATACTTTTTTCTCTTTTTTTGTTAATATGAATTCAAGCTTTTCAAAGATAGTTGCCAGCTGTTCAAAGGCAACAGGTTTATTAATGAATTCAACCGCACCTGTCATCAGGCTTTCTTTTCTGACTTCGTAAGAAGACATGATATGAACCGGAATATGACGTGTCCGGGGATTACTTTTTAAAGCAGCCATGACCTGCCAGCCATTCTTTACAGGCAGCTGGAGATCCAGCAGGATGGCTGTTGGCTCATATGTTCCCGCCATTTCAATCCCCTTATCTCCCCTCACGGCAACCAATCCTTTGTATCCTTTTTGCCGCGCATAATCCAGCAACGCCAC
>JBDUAY010000666.1:0-2513 GCA_040004415.1 Bacteroidota bacterium
ACCGCAAACACCATCAAGCCAAAGGTTGCCGTATCTACTTTCAAAGTGCCCGCACTTTCCGGAGTATATTTTTTAGCCGCCAGGCTGCCTGCAATGGCCACCGGCCCAATAATAGGCAGAAATCTTCCCAGCAACATTACTATTCCGCAGGCTATATTCCAGAAGGGCGTGTTATCTCCAAGACCTTCAAAACCACTACCATTGTTGGCGCTGCTGGAAGTGAATTCATACAACATTTCGCCAAAGCCATGAGCGCCGGGATTATTAAGCCAGCCGGCATACGCCACAGGATTGTGTACATATAAATGACTGGCGATAGCAGTACCTGACAGAATGAGCAATGGATGGAGCAATGCGATGATCATGGCGATCTTCATTTCCCGGGCTTCTATCTTTTTACCCAAAAATTCGGGTGTTCTGCCCACCATTAATCCGCTGATAAAAACAGCCAGAATGATGAAGATGAAAAAGTTAAGCATGCCCACACCACAACCACCATAAAAAGCATTTACCATCATTCCCAGTAATTGGTTCATACCACTTATTGGCATAAAGCTGTCATGCATTCCGTTTACACTACCAGTAGAAATTACTGTGGTTGCTATACTCCAGTAGCCAGATGCAGCTGCACCAAACCGTATCTCCTTTCCTTCCATATTGCCCAGCTGTTGGGTTATGCCCATGCCGGCTATTTTTGGGTTGCCTCCCATTTCCGTAATCACGGTAGGAACGGTAAGTAAAAGAAACCCAATCGTCATCACACCAAAGATCATCCATGATAATTTTCTTCTTTTAAGCACAAAGCCAAATGCAAATATCAGTGCGATGGGAATGAGCATTTGTGTGACCATTTCCAACATGTTTGTAAAATAATTCGGGTTCTCAAACGGGTGCGCTGAGTTAGCTCCGAAGAAGCCACCACCATTTGTTCCCAAATGTTTTATAGCTACAAAAGCTGCTACAGGCCCACTGCTTACCTGCATAGTATCTCCCTGCAAACTGGTAAGGGTATCTTTGCCCGCAAACGTCATCGGTGTACCATTGAAAGCCAGTAACAACGAAATTATAAGCGCAACCGGAAATAATATCCTGGTGCAGCTTCTTACAAACAGCGCATAAAAATTCCCCAGTTTATTTGTTGATTTTTCTTTTAAAGCAAAGAATACCATTGCAGTTATTGCCATAGCGCAACCAGCACTTAAAAACTGCCAAAGCATTACAACAAGTTGTCCTAAATAAGATAATCCTGATTCGCCGGAATAATGCTGAAGGTTTGTATTGGTAACAAAACTTATAGCAGTATTAAAAGCCAGGTCGCCACTCATCGATGGGTTGTGATCCGGATTTAACGGTAACCAACTCATGTTGGTAAGTACAAACATGGAGAGTAAAAACCAAACAAGATTAATGGAGAGTAAGGCAACGAGATGCTGCTTCCATTTCATTTCCCTGGTAGGATCGATACCGCTTAGTTTGTAAAAAACATTATCAACGGGATTTAATATTTTATCCAGCCATGTCTTTTCATTGCTGAAAACTTTGCCAATGTAACGTCCAAATGGAATACCAAGCAGTACCGCCAACGTAAACATTACAATTATTCCTGAAATTTCTGTGTTCATTGTTTAGAATTTTTCTGGTTTTACCAATACATAGCACATGTAAACAAATACCGCAATGGCTATTATGAATAGTACGATCATGATTTTAGATT
The DNA here is from genome assembly GCA_040004415.1 of Bacteroidota bacterium. Lineage (GTDB taxonomy): Bacteria > Bacteroidota > Bacteroidia > Chitinophagales > Chitinophagaceae > JACMLD01. The sequence goes on from JBDUAY010000666.1 coordinate 1,715, forward strand.
TTTTCAAATGTTTTAATAGATAAAAAGAAAAGCAGGAAAAGCAGTATGCCTGAAATGGTTAAAATAATTGTCATTATAAAAGGATTTTGTGTGCCGGTAGAATGGCAATCAGCGAACCAAATTGAGAATAAGTGATTAAAACCCTTTACTGCATTGAATTATAGAATATTTGTCTGATACCCACAAAAACAAAACCCTTTCGTTTTGAAAGGGTTGAGACTATCGTTTTGAAAGGGTTATTTTATTTGGTACTCGTCCAGCTTGCGGTAAAGCGTGGTTAAAGCAATATTCAGCAGACGGGCAGTTTCTGTTTTATTACCATTGGTATAATTCATTACCTTTTGTATGTGAATCTTTTCGGCACTGGCAAGATCAAAGGCAGACAATGTTTTTCCCTTAGAGTGATTATTTGTTGAATATTGCAGATCTGCAGGTAAACTATCGATCAATAATTCTGAAGTTTCATTTAAGATCACACTACGTTCTATTACATTTTTAAGTTCCCGAATGTTGCCTTTCCATTGATGTTGCTTTAATGCTTCAAGGTATGCCTCAGAAATAGTGATTATCTTTTTGTTCGTTTTATTGGTAAACATTTTCAAAAAGAATTCCGCCAGTTCTTCTATATCCACTACCCGTTCCCGTAAGGCTGGTAACGCAATTTGAAAAACGGCTACCCGGTAAAAAAGATCTTCTCTGAAATTACCTGATACAATTTCTTTTTGCAGATCCCGATTGGTAGCAGCAATGATGCGGACATCGATCTTTGTAGTTTTACTGTCGCCTACTTTTAAGAATT
>JBDUAY010000253.1:0-8383 GCA_040004415.1 Bacteroidota bacterium
TATTTGAAAGAAAGAATAAGAATATACTTAATGTTTACTGCACGGCGGGCTACCCGCAATTAAATTCAACGCTGGAAATAATGAAGGCGTTGCAGGATAGTGGCGCAGATATTATAGAACTCGGCATGCCATACAGTGATCCGCTGGCAGACGGACCAGTTATTCAGCAAAGCGGCGGTGTTGCGCTGGCCAACGGCATGACGATTGAAAAGTTGTTTGGGCAATTACATGACTTCAGAAAAGAAATCTATATACCAGTAATATTAATGGGATACATGAACCCGGTATTGCAATATGGATTTGAAAAGTTTTGCCAGCATGCAGCTGCATTGCCCATCGACGGCCTGATATTACCAGACCTCCCCGAGCATGAATTTGAAACAGCGTATGGCCCTGTTGTGCAGCGTTACGGACTTGATTTTGTTTTTTTAGTTACCCCTGAAACATCCGAAGAAAGAATAAAAAAACTGGATCAGCTGAGTACAGGTTTTTTATATGCGGTATCATCTTCATCCACTACCGGCAGCGATAAAAACATGACGGATGTGGGTGCTTATCTGGAACGCCTGAAAAGTTATAAATTAAAGAACCCGGTATTGGTAGGCTTTGGTATTAAAGACAAGCAAACATTTGATGCCGCTTGTGAACATGCCAACGGTGCTGTCATCGGCACGGCTTTCATTAAAGCTTTAGAAAACACTGTTGACATCGGCAAAACGACTTCAACTTTTATAAAAAATATTATTTCCTGACGACCTTTTTTAATTCTGTAAATAGTGAATCTTGCAATTATAAAATACAATGCCGGTAACATTCAATCAGTGTTGTATGCGCTGGAAAGAATTGGTATGGAAGCAACCGTAACAGATGACATTGAACTGATTCAAAAAGCAGATAAAGTTATTTTTCCCGGGGTTGGTGAGGCCAGCACGGCCATGAATTATTTAAAAGAACGAAACCTGGATACGACAATAAAAAATTTGAAACAACCGGTGCTGGGCATTTGCCTCGGTATGCAACTGATGTGTACATATTCAGCAGAAAACAATACTGCATGCCTGGGCATTTTTGATGAAGAAGTTAAACATTTCATTCCATCTCCGGGCGCAGCAGAATTTAAAGTTCCACAGATTGGATGGAATAATATTTATGATTTAAAAACAGGCTTATTTCAGGAATTGCAACAAAATAGTTACTGCTATTTTGTACACGGCTATTATGCATCGTTGGGTGAACACACCATCGCAACAGCCGATTATATACTTTCATATAGCGCCGCATTACATAAAAATAATTTCTATGGAGTGCAGTTTCATCCGGAAAAAAGCGCAGCGGTGGGAGAACAAATTTTAAAAAACTTTTTGAGCTTATAAGATGCAGATAATTCCGGCAATAGATATTATAGACGGTAAATGTGTACGGCTAACACAGGGCGATTATGATCAAAAGAAAATTTATAATGAGCATCCACTTGAAATAGCCAAACAATTTGAAGATGCAGGATTGAAACGCTTACACCTGGTTGATCTGGATGGCGCCAAAGCCGGTGCTGTAAAAAACTGGAAAGTGCTGGAGGGTATTGCCGGTAAAACCTCGTTGGTAATTGATTTTGGCGGCGGTATCAAAAAGGAATCAGACGTAAAAATTGTTTTTGATTGCGGAGCCGCTTATGCAACTATCGGAAGCCTGGCTGTGAAAGACGAAACAACATTTGTACATTGGCTCACCTCTTATGGTGCGGATAAATTTTTATTAGGGGCAGATGTGAAAGATGAAAAAATTGCGGTAGGTGGCTGGCTGGAAACAACCAACATATGGGTCTATGATTTTATTGAAAAGTATGTTGCACACGGAATGAAGCAAATTTTTTGTACAGATGTCAGCAAGGATGGAAAATTAGAAGGTCCGTCAACTTCGTTGTATAAAAATATTATCAGTGAATTTCCGGCTTTACATTTTATTGCCAGCGGCGGTGTAAGTTCTATGAAAGATTTGGAAGACTTGCAGGCGATAGGTTGTACAGGCGCGATCGTTGGTAAGGCTATTTATGAAGGAAGAATTGGGATAAAAGATTTGGCAGCTTTTAAATAATAAGGAGTATTTAGTACAACGTATATAGTATTCAGATATTAGTACTCCTTATTAAATCGATTTGAAAATGAAAAAATACTTGATCCCCGATGCCCGGTAACTGGTACATAAAAAAACGGGTATCACCTTCTAAAAGCTAAATACGACTATACTAAATACTATGCAGCACTATTTATTGTTTGCTTTTGCCAGCCTGATGCTGAATATAACGCCGGGTGCTGACATGCTCTATGTGGCAACACGAAGCACTTCACAAGGTGTTAAAGCCGGCATCGTTTCAGCATTGGGTATTATGGGCGGGTGTATTGTTCATTTACTTGCAGCGGTATTGGGCTTGTCTGCAATCATTGCCAGTTCTGCGCTTGCATTTTCTATTATCAAATATGCGGGTGCCTTCTATCTGATTTATCTTGGTATCAATTCTTTTTTCAACAAGAAGAATACATTTGAACCGAACGACGAAGCGGCTCCGTTACCACTAATAAAAATTTTTAAACAGGGTGTAATTACCAATGTACTCAATCCAAAAGTTGCATTATTTTTTTTAGCATTTCTTCCGCAATTTATTTATCCTGGAAAAATAAGTCTGCAATGGCAGATTTTTATGCTGGGTTCATGGTTTAATATTTCAGGAACAATTGTAAATATGCTGGTGGCTGTTTTATTTGGTAAGATGGGCAACCAGCTTGCAAAAAAGGAATGGTTTATAAAATGGCAGCATAAAATTACTGGTCTGTTATTATTCGGACTTGGATTAAAAGTGGCCCTGCAATCAAGAAAATAAAATTATGCTTACAAAGCGCATCATACCGTGTCTCGATATAAAAGATGGACGAACAGTCAAAGGCGTCAACTTTGAAAATATTCGTGATGCTGGCGATCCAGTGGAGCTTGGCGCACTATATGCAAAACAAGGAGCCGATGAATTGGTCTTCCTTGACATTACGGCCACCATCGAAAAAAGAAAAACATTAAGTGAGCTGGTAAACCGCATTGCCCATCACATCAATATACCTTTTACAGTGGGCGGTGGTATCAGCAGTGTAGAAGATGTGCGTATATTGCTGCAGAATGGTGCTGATAAAATATCGGTAAACACGTCTGCATTTAAACGTCCGCAATTAATTAAAGAATTATCGAAAGAATTTGGCAGCCAATGTATCGTCCTTGCAATCGATACCAAACAAGAGGCGGATGGACAATGGTATGTTTACCTCAACGGTGGAAGAACAAAAACCGAAAGTGAGTGTTATGAATGGGCAGAGAAGGCAGTGGATTTGGGCGCCGGAGAAATCTTGTTAACATCTATGAACCACGATGGTACAAAGCAGGGTTTTGCTATTGATATTACGCGAAAGTTGTCTCAGGCATTACCGGTGCCGGTTATAGCAAGCGGCGGCGGGGGTACCCTGCAGCATTTTAAAGAAGTTTTTGAAGCGGGAAAGGCTGATGCGGCGCTGGCAGCGAGTATATTTCATTTTAAAGAAATCGCTATTCCAGACTTAAAAGGATATTTGCAAAAGCAGGATATCGCCATGAGAATCCAGGCTTTTTAGATGAACAAAATGATGAAAAACAACGGTGTAAATTCGTAACAATTAGCTTTTAATTCGTGTATGAAAATAGATTTTAAAAAATACAGTGATGGATTAGCGCCTGCGGTGATACAGGATTATAAAACCAGCAAAGTTTTAATGCTTGGTTTTATGAATGACGAGGCACTAAAGAAAACAATGGCCGAAGGAAAGGTTACTTTTTTTAGCCGTAGCAAACAGCGCCTGTGGACAAAGGGCGAAGAGAGTGGTCATTACCTGCTGGTTAAACAGGTGTTGAGCGATTGCGATGATGATACACTCCTCATAAAAGCGGAGCCACTGGGCCCAACTTGCCATACCGGTGCAGACACCTGCTGGAGTGAACGCAACCACAGCGACAATTTTTTGTTTTATTTAGAGGATATTATACGATTGCGTAAAAGCGGTTCAGATGAGACCTCGTACGTAAAGCAATTGTTCAGCAAAGGAATTAATAAAATTGCCCAGAAAGTAGGCGAGGAGGCGGTGGAAATGGTTATTGAATCAAAAGACAATAATGATGATTTATTCTTGAACGAATCTGCCGATTTGCTTTTTCATTATTTGCTTTTGCTTAACGCTAAAGGACATAATTTGCAGGACGTAATCAGCGTTTTAACAAAAAGACATTCAAAATAGCGTATGAAACTAATTTTATTGATAGCCTGTTGCCTGCCTGCAATGGCATTTTCGCAAAAGCAAATATTAATCAATGGGAAAGTGGATGGCCTGAAAGAGCATTCATACGTATACCTGATTGATGCAAATACGACAAATGCAACAGATACATTTGCCAGGGGGATTGTTAAAAAAGGGGAGTTTGAACTGAAGGGCAGCCTGCGTGAGCCAACATTGGTAAGTCTTGATTTTGCAGATGTTAAAAAGAGGACCGTTTTATTCCTGGATAACAGTAAAATAAATATTAGTGGCAACGTTAATGATTTACAGAAATTAACTGTTACAGGTTCACCTGCGCAAGTAGATTTCCAGGCGTTCCAGGACACGTTTAACCCCTTGTTCAATAAATATTCTGCACTTTCACAACGCATGAAAGCAGGCGGTAATACGGATACGCTACAGTTGGAGGGCGCTAAAACCTTTACCGCTATTCAAGAAAAAATTGACTTGTTTTTAAAACAACATGCCGCTTCGCCGATAAGTCCTTTTTTGCTGATTATTACAGCCCAGGTAACAGATGATATTAATATACTGGAAAAGCGCTTTAACACGCTGGATGCAACCGCCCAGGCTAATTATTATGGAAAATATTTGAAACAGATGATCGACGACACTAAAATCGGTGCTGTTGGATCTGATGAAATAGAATTTACACAAACAGATGTAAATGGCAAACCGGTAACATTATCTTCATTTAAAGGTAAATATGTATTGGTAGACTTCTGGGCGAGCTGGTGCGGGCCGTGCCGGATGGAAAATCCTAATGTAGTTAATACTTACCAGCAGTTTAAATCGAAAAATTTTACGGTGCTGGGTGTGTCCCTCGACAAATTAAAAGACCCCTGGCTAAAGGCAATCAGCGACGATAAACTGGAATGGACGCATGTAAGTGATCTCAAATTCTGGAGCAATGAAGTTGCTGTAAAATATCATATTCAATCTATCCCGCAAAATTTTCTTATTGATCCAAACGGAAAAATTATCGCACGCAACCTGCGCGGCCCCGCATTAAAAGAGAAACTGTGTGAGCTCCTGGGATGCACGAATTAAGCTCCATGTCTGCTTAAGGTATTTTCGGCTCATCTGCGGGTAATTCACTACGGCAGCCTTTGGGCCAATGTGTATACCAGAACGATATTGCAGCAATCCCCGGGAATTAAAAAAACTACCACAAAGTTGTATTGCTGAAACTACAGACCCGCTGTAGCTTTGTTTTCTATTCTTTCAGAGAATGCATACCGGTACGGTTAAAGCCCCTGATTTTTTGCAACAGACATTTATGTAAACGTATATTATCAGCTGTCAGACCAGTGGGGATAATCTTTATTTCCTTCTATTTAAATCATCAACAACAAAAAAATTATTGTATGAAACGAACTCAAATCTACTTTCGCTTGCTGCTGATAACAGGAGTGCTATTGCAATTAACTGCCTGTAAAAAAATTGAACAGGCCATCTTAAAAGATCCTTGTTCAGATATTAAATTTTGTAACGTACAATCATACGTGTACCCGGGTTCCGCCCCTTATTACGATGATGATAATACAGCAACGTTTACTTATGATGCGTTGGGTAATCCGTTAACAGTAAACAACACAAGGGTAGGAACAGGTATTCCTAACCTGGTTTTTAAATACGATGCATCACACAGGCTCACCGAATTTCAAAGACCCTATTCGAACGGATATTTTGAACAATGGTTTAAGTATGTGTATGATGCAAGCGGAAAAATTATTGCCGATACAAGTTATGTTTTTGGTACTATTACACCATCATGGCCTGCAACAGGATCGCGCCAGCGCAGGTACACTACGTACACATATGACAACACCTGCCGGGTTATTAAAACAAGCACGATTGGGATCGGCGGTCCCGAAGACGGTTTCCCGGCCAATGTGGTTAATTATTCTTATGATGCAAGCGGCAATCTTATCCGCCCGGGTATTACTTACGATAATAAAGTGAACATTCATCGTACGAACAAAGTATTTATGTTTGTAGACAGGGATTTCAGCATGAACAATCCTTATACAGCACCAAGCTATAACGGATACGGATTACCGCAGATTGTTGGTTCTGGAGCAAGCGGTACCGGGGCTGTATATTTTTTACTTCGCTCAATTGACAAAGCAACTGTTTCATATGAATGCGATGCGAAGTAATATTTTATTAAAAGTAACGCAATATTAATAAAGCTTCCCCGCAATAGATAAAGCCGCACTTGTTCAGGTGCGGCTTTGCTCATTTTAAAATTGCGCGCTTAATTGTGGTTTATCAATAACCTGTTGCTTTGTTTAAAATTATCTTCAATCACTTCTACTGTATAATTACCTGCCGGATAATTATTGACGGCCAGCTTTACAGCAGTTATATTTTTATTGTATTTTTTGTATTCTATTATCTGTCCCAGGTCATTAATAATAGAAATGCTCCAGTTTGCATGCGCAACCTGGCCAAGAGAGATATTAATAAGATTTGATGATGGATTGGGAAATATATTAATGCTACCAGATGCGTTAACCCATACCCTTTTAATTGCGGTGGAGGTAAAATTACCATTCATATCTTTAAGGCGAACTTTATAAAAATTAGATCCTTTCAGGGGTGACATGTCCAACGAGGTGTACGTAAAAGGTACGATTGTATCGTTTTCGGACTTTACAGTAGCAATAGAACGCCAGTTGATGCCATCGCTGCTTTTTTCTACATCAAACAGATCTGTATTAACCTTCGCCAGCATCGTCCATGAAACAACAACTTTATTTCCAGCTGCAATATCAGCACTTATTGTAACTAAACCCGGGAGTGAACCAGGGGATTGCGCAGTAGATTTTTCCGAAAACGAAAACATCAGGGCAGCCAGCATAAGCAGCAAGTAAACCTTCTTCATTGAAGCAGTTATTAATGTTAGAGATGACAACCATGCGGTTGACATAGCATATGGGAATACTACGTGACTGCTTTCTTAAGATTGGATATGTAAAGAAGGATAAAATAGGTTTTTACCCGTGAAATTACTGGTGGTAAAATGATAATAATTTGAAAGGGGAGGAACGTGTGCTTTCCGAAGAGAATTGGAATAACTGGCGTAAATGCAACGTAAATATAATGTGTACCTTTTTGGGAAGCAAATTTTTATGCTTTTATTTCTTTTTAAATAGAATGGGTTCTAAAGAGAAGCTTCCCGGCACTTTATATACAATCCGGCAAAATAGATCGCAAATAGCCCTTGTATGCTGTATAAAAGCCGCCCCATTTTATGGAGCGGCCTGGCTGGTTTAAATCGGGCTAACAGCTATCCTGTTAAAATGCTTTTTTCCCTGTCTTTTTCTCTTCCGCTTTCTGCATCGGGTTATTTGCGTTATTGGTAGCGCGCATACCATTTTGTTTTGCTTTAAATGCCTGGAACTTCGTTGGTTCATCTGCAATTTTGGGCCAGCTGTTGTTAGCAGTATTAATGTCAGCCGTTTCTTTTAACGGGTCCAGGAGAACTTTTGTTACCTGCTTATCTTTCATAAATGTTTTAACAATTTTATTTTCATTCTTTCTCCATATCTGTGCAGGTATTCTTTCCATCTCAGTTGTTCCGTCAGCATATGTCCATTCTAAAATGATGGGCATTACTAAACCACCTTTATTGCTGAAAGTAAGCTCATAGAAGAATTTATTTGCCAGCTTTTGTTTTAAAGCGTCATCCAGCGGCTCGTTGCTGGCTTTTATTGCAACTGAATACGTAGTCGTATCGTAGGGCTCTAATCCACGGTTGTAGCGCCAGTAAAAATCGCGCAGCGTAGAATCTTCATCGGTCGCAAACTTGATGTTTTTGTCTTCACGGTTCCTGATTTTTGATATATCGTCAAACGTGCTTCCGCCGGGTTTTGCTACTGTACGCGTAGCAACAGAGTCTGTAATTCCCTGTGTAGGAACATAGTTCAAATCAGCTTTAAAATATTTTACTGTATCGAGTGAAATATCGCAGGCGTCCGTTCCATAAAACCATCCTCTCCAGAACCAGTCTAAATCTTCTCCACTGGCATCTT
>JBDUAY010000254.1:0-8375 GCA_040004415.1 Bacteroidota bacterium
AATTTGAAACTTTTCAGTACACAAAAGACGACTGGGCTACTGATACCTACTGGAACGATCATTACTATTTGATAGGCCAGGCAAATCAATTGCTGTACACAGCCGATTCGCTTAAACTAACCGGCGATTTAGTAAACAGGCATAGGGGCGAAGCCTATTTTATGCGTGCTTTTGGCTTTTATGAACTAGTAAAAGCTTATGGCGATGTTCCATTGATTAATTACTACTATACTAAAGCCTCCGACGGTATCAAGCCGAAATCGCCAGCATCAGTCATTTATTCACAAATCGATTCTGATCTGGTGAGGGCCGCTCAATTCCTGCCTGTTAACTGGAACGGTGTTACGGGAGCAAACGATTATCCCGGCCGTTTAACAAAAGGCGCTGCTTTAACGCTTGCTGCGCAATCCTATTTGTTCAGATCTAACTGGACAAAAGTTGATTCTTTGTGCAATGCAGTTATTGGCCTGGGCCAATATTCATTAAATAAGTCTTTTGTAGCTGTTTTCCAGGATGGATTAGGCGGTGTTCCAGGTAATGGTAAAAATGGAGTTGAATCTATTTATGAGTCGCAGAATTATGTTAATGCTGGTAGTGCCATCAACAAAGGTGGTGACTGGGGCAAAGCCCAGCAAATAAGACAAGGCGGTGCTACCAAAGATTGGAATCTTGGCTATGGCTGGAACACACCAACTGATGGTTTAGTAGCAGCCTGGGATAATTCAGACCCACGCAAGAGTGAAACAATTCTTTACTCAGGCCAGTTCGATGGCGGCCCGGCCACTGGAGGCTTTGGTGCAACATTGCCAGGCTATGCACCGGGTACCGGGCTTGATCAAAAATATTGGAATAAGAAAGTATATATAGGAAACGACCCAGCCATGCGGGCTCTTACCAATACGGCCACCACCGGTGCCTCAGGCACCTGGATTAACCACCGCATTCTGCGCTATGCAGATGTGCTGTTGATGTTGGCTGAAGCCAGCAACGAACTGGGTGATGGAGCAACCGCAGCCGCTAATCTTGAACTGGTAAGAAACAGGGCAAGCGGAAATCTCGGCTCTGGCCGTACTATTTTACCGATCATTTCATATACCGGCCAGGCGCAAATGCGTACTGCTATCAAAAACGAAAGACGCTGGGAATTTGCGATGGAAGGCTACCGGTTTTATGACCTGGTTCGCTGGGGTGATGCGGTGAGCACACTTGGCCCGCTTGGTTATACGGCACGTGCCGCTTTGTACCCTATTCCGCAGCCTGCAATTAATTCATCAAACGGAATTCTGGTACAAAACCCGAATTGGTAATTATTAAATTTTTAAAAAAAAATTATGTACAATATGCGAGCATTAGCAAAGCCTTTATTGATGGCCGTAATAACTATTGTTGGGTTAGCCAGCTGCAAAAAGTTAGACCAGCCTAAGCTTCCGTCCGATTATCCAAAGGATACAAACGTAACGCCGGCAACAAGTCTGCGGTTTTCGCTAAATTTTGATTCCACCAGCCCGGCGGCTAAACAATTAAATATCCGGTTTGCGGATAGCATTTCAACCTATCCCTCTTTTTTCCCTGATGGTTCTATTACCGCTGGGCCTGGTGTGAAAGGAACAGCTTTTCAAAGCGCCGGATCATCCTATATTCATTATTATAGTGCCAATGATATGGGTTCGGCGAAAAGCTTTACACTTGCGTTTTGGATGAATGTTCCGCTGGCAAAAAAAGATAATAACCATGCAGTGGGTATTATGGCATTGTCAAGCACATCCGGTTTTTGGAGCAATATTGCGGTATATGCAGATAACACGACCAAAGGCGCTTCGGATTCGATGGATCTGAAATTCCATTTTGCGAATGGAACGGGTGACAACTGGGATTTTGCAGGTTATACCGGCAAGGCAAGATGGCCTAAAATGTATGACGGCAATTGGCACCAGGTTGTTTTTACCTACGATGCAACCGCAAAAACAGGGATTATGTACCGCGATGGTGTAGTCTTCGATACCAAAACAAATGAAACCATTGTTTTTGATGGCAAGGCTGGTCAATTTGTTTTAGGGGGATTCCAGGAGGCAGCCGGCATTGTTGATTCCTATTCTAATAACACCTGGATGGGATATTTTACAGGTTCGATAGATCAGTTAAAAATGTACAACGTTGCAATATCGGCCAGCGACGTAGCTAATTTGTATAGTAGCAAACAATAAAAACGGTCAACCGTTCAAATATGTAGAAGGGTTGCAATTAGTACTGCAACCCTTCTCTGATTTTAAAAAGTGAACACCGCAATAATGAAATTGGACAAGATAGTTTTTCAGAAATACCAGCGTTGGTTATTGACTATCTCAACTATTTTTTTTGCAGTGGCCCTGTTAACCCAATGTATCGGCAATAATGAAGGCGGTAAACCCGAACCCGATCCGTATAAACAATTTGCCAGTTCTGCCAGTTGTGTGAATTGCCATGCAGCTATCTACGAAAAGCATATCAAAACTGCACATTTTCTTACTTCTCAGATGGCCACCGAAAAGAACATCATGGGTAGTTTTGCTGCCGGCAAAAATGAATTTGTATTCAGTCCATTTTCAAAAGTAGTGATGGAAAAAAGAGGAGATAGTTTAATGCAGGTAGAATACGAAAACGACGTTCAAAAAAAGGCCCGTCCTTTTAGTATTACGGTAGGCTCTGGCAAAAGAGGCCAGACTTATTTGTACTGGTTCAAAAATAATCTTGGCGAACTTCCCATTAGCTATTTTACCAGTGCCGGCCAATGGAGCAACAGCCCTGGTTATGGCAACAGGCTGGTGTTTAACAGGCCGGTTACCTCCCGTTGCCTGGAATGCCATACCACGTATGCGCAAACCATTTCTCCACCCAATGCAGAACCAGAACAATTCAGTCATAGCACCATTATCTACGGCGTTGATTGTCAAAAATGCCACGGGCCTGCAGAACAGCATGTAGCATTTCAAACCCAAAACCCAACTATAAAGACAGCAAAATTTATTGTCAACCCTGCCGGCTTTACGCGGCAGCAGAGTCTAGATGCATGTGTTTTGTGTCACGGCGGGAGACTGGAGAAATCAAAGCCATCGTTCAGTTTTAAAGCCGGCGATACACTGGCAGAGTTTTTTAAGACAGACAGCGCCGCCAAAAATGTAAACGATATCGATGTACACGGTAACCAATATGGGTTGTTGGCCGCGAGCAAATGTTTCAAAAATAGTTTGATGACCTGCACTACCTGCCATAACGTACATGAAAATGAAACAGGTAAACTGGCTGTTTTTTCACAAAAATGCCTTACTTGCCATAACAATGAAAACAGTAACGGAGTTCACCTGCCAGTTTGTAAACTGACTGATAAATTAGGTGCATCCATCAAAAATAATTGCATTAACTGCCATATGCCCGAACAACCCTCACGGTCCATCGCGATGTTGCTGCAAGGTAATGCCGTGCCCACGCAGGCGATAATGCGTTCTCATTTTATAAAAATTTACCCGCAAGAAAGCAAAAAATATTTGCTTCAATTAGGAAAGTCGGACCACAAATAATTAAATATAATGGTTGATAAAATTTTGCCAGGATGTTAAAGAGTATAAAGAATACGATATGCGCAGCGATCATTGTATCGCTTCTATTGACCGGTTGCCATACGAATACTTCTGAAGGTATGTTTTCCACGTTGTCATCAGCAAAAACACACATCAATTTTAGAAACGATTTGCAAAAGCGAAAAGCATTTGGCATTTTATATTACCTGTATTATTACAATGGGGGCGGCGTCTCTATTGGCGACATTAACAACGACGGGTTACCCGATATTTATTTTACAGCCAATAGTAAAAGCAATAATAAATTGTATTTGAACAAGGGTAATTTTGAGTTTGAAGATATTACAGAAAAAGCAGGTGTGGCGGGCACTGCCGACTGGTGCACCGGGTCTACCATGGCCGATGTAAACGGCGACGGACTTTTAGATATCTACGTTTGTGCGGTACAGGGAGAACATGGCTTGCAGGGCCGCAATGAACTTTTTATAAACAATGGTAATGGCACTTTTACTGAAAGCGCAGAAAAGTACGGACTGGCATTATCGGCGTATTCTACCCAGGCTGTTTTTTTTGATTATGACCACGATGGTGACCTGGATTGTTTTGTTTTAAATCAATCACATCATCCCAATGAAAATATTGTTGATACCGCTAACCGCAGAAAGTTTGACGTACATGCCGCCAGTCATTTGTACAGAAATGATATCAGCACTACCGGAAAATTTACCGATGTATCAGTTGAGGCGGGTATTTACCAAAGCAGTTTGGGTTACGGGCTGGGCGTTTCCGTAGCAGATTTAAATAACGATGGCTGGGATGATATTTATGTGGGCAATGATTTTCATGAAAATGATTATTACTATATCAATAATGGATCTTCTGCTTCCGGTGCGGTAACATTTACAGAAAGCGGCGCCAAACATTTTGGTCATTACTCGCGTTTTAGCATGGGCAACGATATTGCAGACTATAACAACGATGGACAACCGGATATTGTAACCGTAGATATGTTGCCGCCCGATGAAAAAACGTTAAAATCCTATGGCAGTGATGAAAATTTTGACACGTATAATTATAAGATAAAACACAATGGTTTCCAGGACCAGGTTTCCAGAAATTGTTTGCAAACCAATAATGGAAGCGGCAGCAGTTTTAGTGATGTGGCTTTAATGGCCGGCGTTTCTGCAACTGACTGGAGCTGGTGCCCGCTAATGGCCGATTTTGACAATGACGGCAACAAAGATCTGTTTATTTCCAGCGGGATAGTAAAACGCCCGGTGGATTTGGATTATATCCGCTATGTTTCTGATCTGTCAAGAAAAGTAAACCGCAACAATTCTGATCAGTACGATGATATGACCACTGAAAAGGCCCCGGATGGGGCATCGCACCCATTCTTGTTTAAAGGCAGCGGCAGCGGCCCTTTTACAGATGTAAGCAATGATTGGGGCACCGGCGGGATGAAAGGTTATTTCAATGGCGCTGCCTATGCTGATCTTGACAATGACGGCAACCTGGACATGGTTGTAAATTGCCTCAATGCCCCTGCATTAATAATGAAAAACAATGCCCCCAAAAAGAATAGCCTTTCAATAAAATTGATGGGCAATGGCATGAACCGGTTTGGCATTGGCGCAAAAGTATACACTTTTTGCCAGGGCAAACTGCAGTACCAGGAACTGATGCTGACCAGGGGTTTTCAATCGAGCAGCGATGCACAACTGCATTTTGGACTAGATTCAATCCGTACGGTTGACAGCCTGTTGGTCGTTTGGCCCAACCAGCAATTCCAGGTTATAAAAAATATTGTTGTTGCAAACAAACCCATCGTCTTAAAACAATCTGACGCCAGTGGCCATTTTGATTACGACACTTTTTTTCATCCGGCAAAACCTACGTTTACCGATGTGAGCGACCAGGTAAAATGCGATTGGAAACACAAGGAAAATGATTTTGTGGATTTCAACGTGCAGTATTTGATTCCACATGAAGAAAGTACCCGGGGGCCAAAAATTGCGGTAGGCGATATTGATAAAGACGGGCTGGACGATTTTTATGCCTGCGGCGCAAAGGGGCAACCGGGTGCTTTGATGAAGCAACAAAAAAACGGTTCGTTTACTGCCGTCGATACAGCACTATTTGCTAAATATGCTCCTTGCGAAGATGTGGACGCCGTTTTCTTTGATGCCAATGGGGATGGATGGCAAGACTTATTGGTGATCAGCGGCGGCAATGAACCGAACATCAATTCGCCCTTTTTATTGACCGATCGGTTATACATCAATGATGGCAAAGGGCACTTTACAGATAAGCCTGATTTTGCTATCCAGAAATTTTATAATAAATCCTGTGTTACCGTTGCGGATGTGGATCACGATGGCGACATGGACTTTTTTGTCGGCACTTTATCCAATACTTATAGCACTGAGTTTGGAAAGCCAATGACGTCATACCTGTACCTGAACGATGGTAAAGGAAAGTTTACCATTGCTACCTATGAAACGATCCAGTTGACTGATTTAGGAACTGTTACGTCTGCTGTTTTTACTGATCTAAACCACGATGGCTGGGCCGACCTGGTGGTAACAGGTGAATGGATGCCCATGAAAATTTTTATGAATAACCATGGCAGGTTTACAGAAAGTGATGTGCCGAATTCTACCGGACTTTGGCAAACCGTTTTTGCAAGTGATGTTAACGGCGATGGTTATCCTGATCTGCTGGCGGGCAACTGGGGGCATAATTCAAAACTGTATGCCGGCAAAGACGGCCCGTTAAAATTGTATATAAAAGATTTTGATAAAAATGGTACTGTTGAGCAAATAATGACGTACACGGTTAACGGTAAAGAATACACGTTTTTAGCCAAAGATGAACTGGAGCGGGCATTGCCTGTACTTAAGAAAGCTTACCTGAGTTATGGTGAAGTGGCAGGGCAAACAGTACAATATATGTTTTATGATTTGTTTAAAGATTATGAAGAATTAAAAGCCGAAGTGTTGGGCTCATCTGTTTTTATAAACGATGGCAAGGGCAATTTCAAAAGATCAGATTTACCGGAAGCGGCACAAATGGCTCCGGTGTTTTCATTCAACCTGTTGCCGGGTGCTGCAAAAACATACATGGCTGCAGGAAATTTTTATGGTGTTATTCCTTATGAAGGACGCTACGATGCACTGTATCCAACATTATTTAATTATAATGGGTCCACTTCGCAGCTTACCAAACAAGCAATCCTGCCAGGTATTACCGGTGAAGTAAGAGATGCCAAATGGATTAACTATACCGGGGGTAAAAAAATATTACTACTTGCCAGGAATAATAATGAAATTGTTTTCCTTCAGCCAACAAATTAATGAATATGAAAAGATTGAATGTACTTGCTTTTGCTATTATTTTTTTGGTCTTTTTTTCCTGCAAAAAGAAAGATGACACAACCTCGCCGCCGGTGATAGTTCCAGGTCCCTTACATGTTAGCGCTGTTTATCTTAATAATTCAACCTTTGGCAATACCGCTTACGGCTCCGCAGTTATCCCTGCAATAAAAATTCAGTTTTCTGCTGCACTATTGAGAACAAGTGTTGCGGGCGCTGTTACTATTACAGATGCAGTTGCCGGAACAGCGATAGCGTCTAACACAATCTATCAAAATGGTGATTCAGTGCTGCTGCTTCAACCCGCTGCACCGCTTAAATATTTAACTAAATATACCTTTAACATAAGCACTGGTTTACATTCTGCACAGAACATAGCGTTAACCAGTGCAACCAATCAGGTATTCTATACGCAAATAGATTCTTCGCGAAAGTTTCCCGCGCTGTCAGATAATGATTTGCTGGACACCATACAAAAAAGAACATTTAAATATTTTTGGGATTTCGGCCATCCCGTAAGCGGACTGGCAAGAGAACGCAATACTTCCGGAGAAACAGTAACTTCCGGAGGATCGGGCTTTGGTATAATGGCAATTGTTACCGGCGTTAGCAGAAATTATATTACACGTGCACAAGGTCTGGCAAGACTGCAAACGATCACAGCATTCTTAAAAAATACTGCGCAAAAATTTCATGGTGTATTTCCGCATTGGTTAAATGGAACAACCGGCGTTGTTATTCCATTTAGCCAGGATGATAATGGTGCCGACCTGGTAGAAACATCTTATCTCATGGAGGGCCTGCTTTGTGCAAGGCAGTATTTTAATGGGGCCGGGGCAGACGAGACAGCATTGCGCGATGATATCAATACATTATGGAACAATGTGGAGTGGAGTTGGTTTACACAGGGAAATCAGCATGTGTTATATTGGCACTGGAGCCCTGATCTTAACTGGAAAATAAATATGCCCATTAAAGGGTGGAATGAATGTTTGATTACCTATGTATTGGCCATGTCATCTGGTACACATGGTATATCCAAACCCGTGTATGACAGCGGGTGGGCTTCTAACGGAGCAATGGTCAATGGCGCTTCATACTACGGTTATTCATTGCCGCTAGGTCCGGCAGCGGGTGGCCCATTGTTTTTTTCCCACTATTCATTTTTAGGAGTTAATCCCAATGGTTTGTCAGATGCGTATGCGAACTATACCACGCAAACAAAAAATCATACACTTATTAATTACAGTTACTGCAAAACAAATCCTAAAAATTATTATGGATACAGTGATTCCTGCTGGGGTTTAACAGCCAGCGATATACAGGGTGGGTACAGTGCCAGTTCACCTACCAGTGACCTGGGCGTAATTGCGCCAACCGCGGCAATATCTTCTTTGCCCTATACACCAACGGAATCTATGAAGGCATTGCGTTTTTATTATTATGT
>JBDUAY010000667.1:0-2505 GCA_040004415.1 Bacteroidota bacterium
AGATACTTATTATGTGGTGGCGCATCTTCACTATGTTTTTATCGGGGGAACTATTTTTGGTTTGCTGTCCGGACTGTTTTATTGGTTTCCTAAAATGACCGGCAAAATGCTCAATGAGAAATTGGGCAGATGGTTTTTCTGGTTGTTTGTTATTGGCTTCAACCTTACTTTTTTAGTGCAGCATGTTTTGGGTATGCTGGGGATGCCGAGAAGGGTTTATACTTATCCAGATATTCCCTGGTATAAAACCCTGAATTTAATGTCAACTTCAGGAGCATTCCTTATGGGTGTTGCCGCATTAATTCTTTTATATTGCATTGTAAAAAGCATACGCTACGGTAAAAGTGCTGGTGATAATCCCTGGAAAGCTTGTACGCTTGAGTGGGCTACGAATTCTCCTCCTCCGCTTAAAAATTTCGAAGCACTGCCGGAAGTTCATAGTATACGACCATTATGGGATGATGATGATTTTACTAAGATGACCAATCTATAGATGAAATAATATAATGATGGAAAACAAGCTGATGATTAAATTGGTGGTGCTAACGGAGGGAATGTTTTTCCTTTCTCTTATCATGGCATTTGTTTATATGGCCTACAACGCAGGGTTTGAAAAACATGATGTACGCGCGCTCAACATCACCTCTACGGCAATATTTACCCTGTTGCTGGCAGTAAGCAGCCTTACATTATGGTTGGCAGAACGACAGTTCAAATCAGGGAATATCAAAGGATTAAAATTTTGGTTGCTAATCACAATTTTGCTGGGTGGAACTTTTTTATTTGGACAAGGGAGGGAATACCTGCAGTTAGTTCATCAGCATGTAACGCTTTCAGGAAGTTTATTTGGTACGAGCTTTTATACGCTTACCGGTTTTCATGGTCTTCATGTATTTATCGGGCTGGTAATTTTATCTATCCTGCTTTGGCTGACGTTGCTGGGCGATTTCAACAATAGTTCTTCGACCGTTATTGGAACGGCAGCCATATACTGGCACTTTGTAGATATTGTATGGTTATTTGTTTTTACGATAGTGTATGTCATTCCGCTGTTCATTAAATTTTAACAAGCATGCAATTTTTATTAATCCATTGGCATTTCGATTTTATTATAACGGCATGCGTGCTCATCCTGGTGTTGCAATATTTGTATACAGCTGATCAAATCTTTTGTAAAAAAGCGGCCTGCTTTGTATCTGGTATGTTGCTGGTCATCATCTGCACGTCTTTACCAATGAGTTTTCCTGGCAGTCATTACGTGCTGAGTACCCATATGTTGGCGCATACATTACTTTTACTGGTTGCCGCACCGCTGTTGGTCCTGGGATGGCAGTTAAAGACTGGCGTACCGAATATTCTTTTAAACATCTCTCAAAAAACACATCGTTTCCCCCTGGTTTGCTGGCTATCAGGTGTTCTCACTATGTGGGTATGGCATATTCCTGCTTTGTATAACTTGATGGCCAACCAGATGACAATGAACGATACTGTAATCAATACAGGATGGCTTTCTTATCTGCATCTGATAAGCATGTTATTGGCTGGGATTTTTTTCTGCCTTCCTATTATTACACCTTTGAAACGCTTTCGTATTGCTGCACCAAATGCTTTAATTTATTTGAGTTCCGCCTGTGTTTTTTGTTCGATCTTAGGCTTATTAATCACATTTGCGCCGGTTAATCTGTATACTGGCTATATGAATGATATGACAAGATCAATGGCAGGTATGGGGAACGATTGGAAAGTATGGGCTAAAACAGATCAGGAGGTTGCAGGCCTTATCATGTGGGTGCCTTGCTGTTTTATTTATTTAGCCGCGTCGATGGTTATTTTGGTGAAATGGCTGGCGGAAAAAAAAGTGGTTCACTATCAGCAATCATTAAAAATGTAAACTATGATCGAAGAAGTTAAAGAATTGAAGTCCGGCAATTATTCAAGGCCACATAAATTGCCGGCGCCCACCTATTGGCCATTTTTTATGGCCGTGGGCCTGTCGTTCGGCGCCTGGGGATTGCTTACAACCTGGCTTATTTCAGTAATGGGTCTAATCGTTTTTACTATTTCGTTGATTGGATGGATAAATATTTTACGTCATGAATGAACCTCAAAAAAGTGTAAGCAGGCAGAAATTTCTTACCAGGTTAAGTCTCGGAATAGCTGGCTTAAGCGGGTTAGCGATAGTTATCCCGGTTGTTAGCGCCTTGCTTGCGCCTTTATTGGCAAAACAAAAAAAAGTATGGCGCCTGGCGGGTAATGTAAATGATTTTCCAATTGGTAGTACGAGGCTGATCAATTTCACGGATGCTGATCCGGTAGGTTATTCGGGTGTCACTTCGCAATCAGCCGCCTGGTTAAGGCGCGTTGATCAAAATGATTTTATTGCTTTTGCAGCCAACTGCACGCACCTTGGTTGCCCGGTAAGGTGGGAAGAAACGGCTTCATTATTTATGTGCCCCTGCCATGGTGGTGTTTACTATAAAGATGGTACTGTTGCCGGTGGTCCCC
>JBDUAY010000668.1:0-2504 GCA_040004415.1 Bacteroidota bacterium
TTGTCTGTGAAAGCAGCTTCCTGGTTAAACACGATCGGCATCATTTCATTTACCCAAAACTTAGACGTAAGAGTATTCTTATGGAATCCAGGCGCTTTTTTCTGTATTGGGCCCAGGCTAAAGCCCGGGGGGTTATTCGAATTCCCGATCGCTTAATAATTAAAAATATTAATTCAATTACACAGAATGGTTTTCATTAACCAGGGCTTTAGCCTTGGGATTATAATCGCAAATTCGATTCGGGCCTTAGCCTAACTACTTTTAGGCTGAAGCCTAACGCGTTTTCTTCACGTCCCCGGGCACTATTTAGAACTGCAGTAACAACAACAGAATTTAAAATTCAGTAGGTTTGTTACATCTAATTTTTTTAAATGATGAAGAAATATATTGTAGCGATTATTTTAATGATAGGTATCGCGTTTAAATCAATGGCGGATGAAGGCATGTGGTTGCCACTATTATTGGGCCAGCAGGTGTACAATGATATGGTTAAGCGGGGTCTTAAACTCTCCAAAGAACAATTGTACAGCATTAATAAATCTTCTATTAAAGATGGCGTCATCATTTTTGGTGGAGGCTGTACGGGAGAAATTGTAAGCAGTGAAGGATTGATTTTTACCAATCACCACTGCGGGTATGATGCCGTTGCCAGCGCCAGTTCAATAGAACACAATTATTTGCACGATGGTTTCTACGCCAAAACAAAACAGGAAGAGATTCCTTCTGCCATCACGGTACAATTTTTACTGAAGATTGAAGATGTAACAAAGCAGGTTGATTCAGCACTGGGTAATTTGAATGGACTTGAAAGAAGTCAAAAGCAGACGGAAGTAATAGCTGCTATAAACAGTAAATATTCTGATCCTGCACAATTTACTGAAGCACGGGTCAGTCCGTTGTTTAAAGCAAACCAGTTCCTGGTGTTTGTGTACCAGCGCTACAGTGATGTCCGTTTGGTAGGTGTGCCCGCAGAAAGCATTGGCAAATTTGGTGGTGATACAGATAACTGGGAATGGCCGCGTCATACAGGTGATTTTTCCGTTTTTCGTGTGTACATGAGCAGGGATGGCAAACCCGCAATGTATTCCGCAGATAACATTCCGTTAAAACCAAAATATTCATTACCAGTTTCTATTAAAGGATATAAAGATGGTGACTACGCTATGATCTATGGTTACCCCGGCAGCACCAATCGTTATGAAACTTCTTATGGCATTAAACAGAAAGTAGACATCAACAATCCTGCCCTGGTTGAACTACGTGATATGCGCCTCAAATATATGTTTGCTGAAATGAAAAAAGATCCGGCTACCAAATTACAGCTGGCCTCTTCTTATGCCGGTATTGCCAACTATTGGAAATTTTTTGACGGCGAAAGCAAACAATTAAACAAGTATGATGTGTATGGACAAAAGAAAACTGCGGAAGCAAAGTTTCAGCAATGGGCAAGCGGTAAGCCAGCATATCAATATATTTTGAGTGACTGGGAAAAAGCCTACACCGCCTGGCGGCCCTACAGCAAACAACATGTTTATATTAATGAGGGAATCTTAGGATCGCCTTTGCTGGCGTATGCTTCATCATTATTACAGGTAGAAGCAGCGATGGTAAAACAGGGTTCATCTTCAGCAGATATTAAGAAGGCCGTTGATGCCGCAGATAAAGAAAGAACCACTTTTCTAAAAGGCGAAAACAAAGCATCGGATCAAAATATTGTTGCATCTGCACTAATGATGTTTTATATAAATATTGATAAGAATCAGCATCCAATTTCTTTTTATGAAAGTATAAAAGGAACGTATGGCGATTTGAGAGATGAAAATACCTACAAAAAATACGCAGCAGATATTTTTAAAAACACGATGATTTTTGATGATACTAAATGGAAAGCCTTTCTTAAGAATCCTGATGCCGTAGTGCTGCAGGCGGATCCGGCGTTTAATGCCGCCAGCGGCTTTGTAAAAAACTGGCGAAGCAAATATTTGCAATCATTCCAGGTTTTTAATACGGCCAACAATGAACTGGGCAGACTTTATCTGAAAGGCATAATGCAAATGGATACTGCTAAAGCAAAAAAGATGTACCCGGATGCTACATTTACGATGCGTGTCAGCTTTGGCAATGTAAAGAGCTATAACCCGCGCGATGCGGTGCATTATGATTATGCATGTACCATGAAAGGCGTATTGGAAAAATATATACCGGGCGATTATGAATTTGATTTGCCCGCAGATTTGATTGAAAAAGCCAAGAAGAAAGATTTTGGCCAGTACATCGACAAAATAAAAAATGACCTCGTGGTTTGTTTTATTACAACCAACGATATTACGGGTGGAAATTCCGGCTCACCTGTAATGGATGCGAATGGCAATTTGATAGGCCTTGCGTTTGATGGAAATTATGAGGCGCTTAGTCACAAGATTGCCTTCGACAAAGATCTTAACCGAACTATTTGTGTTGATGTACGCTATGTATTGTGGTGCATTGATAAATTAGGGGGCGCT
>JBDUAY010000255.1:0-8360 GCA_040004415.1 Bacteroidota bacterium
AAACCTGGAACCCGGTTAAAATAAATTTCGTTCATGTATGGCTGTTAGCTAAAGATGCCTGGCATACAAAAAGCTGGAAAGACAAGCTTCGCATCTGGTGGATGCCTACAGGATGGCGGCCTGCAGATGTGGTAGAAACTTACCCGGTATATAAAATTGACGACGTGTACAATTTTGATAAATACGTGGTCAATATTTCTAAGAAACTTGCAACCTGGGTATGGATTCAAATGGTTGTCTTATTGCTTTTTGTAAGTTATCTTTTTGGCAATATTGTAACGATTGGCAGTCCGGCGATGTTTTTATACGGCGGTTATATCTTCTTGTTTGTGTACGCATTCACAGAACTTATGGACGCCAACCGTTACGCATTAGGATGGGAAATTGCGAAAACCGTTTTTGGCATCGCGCTATTATTTTATACGGGCGAATGGTTTGGTGCCGGCAAATGGTTTACAGGTCTCAAATATATATTGCTTGCGTACTTTATACTCTCCTGCCTGGTCACCGCATATTTAGTGAATAAAACACCTGAAGTAAAAGTGCCGGATGTAAAAAATGCCTGATTTACTTTTATTAAACAGGGCCCGTTTGAATGACAACCTGAATGAATATTTGGACGGAGAACCATTCGGGCGAACATGATACCGCGGAAACCAGGCCTTTCAGAATAAAGGATATCATACACTAACCCATCACAAATCATACATCCATTATTTAGGTAGATAGTTTTTCATTTTGGCGGGACCGGTTCACTCCTGTACGCGTTCGGTAACGGACGATATCTTGTATCAAAAACGCACAAAAAAGCCGCACGTCTAGCCACAACACATTCATTATTAGACCATCTCATAAATGGCACCCTTTTGCGTATAAAGCACCGGGGCCAGAAAGGGGCCCGACCAACCTGGAAATATAGACATCAGGCATTAGCACATCAGACCCGTCAGTGCGGGCATCAGAAATTTTTTCTATGATAAGAAACTACTTAAAAATTGCGTGGCGAAATATTATTCGGAATAAAGCTTTTTCTGCCATTAATATTGCCGGGCTGGCGCTCGGCATGACCTGCAGCCTGCTCATTATGCTTTGGGTACAGGACGAAAAAAGTATTGATGCGTTTCATAAAAACAGTAAACAATTATTCCAGGTATATGAACGGGACAGGTATGATGGGAAAGTAGAAGCAGTTTATTCTACGCAGGGCCTGCTGGCCGGAGAATTGAAAAGAGTTTTCCCGGAAATACAATATTCCACTGCTATGGATTATGCGGCTGCGCCGGGTGCCAGCAATACATTTGAGGTGGGTGATAAGATCATTAAAATGAACGGCATGTTTGCGGATGCTGATTTTTTCAGTATGTTCAGTTTTCCATTGTTGCGGGGAAATGCAAACAACGCTTTGAATTCACCAGGCGGCCTGGCCATTTCACATAAAATGGCCAATCTGTTTTTTGGGGGCGTAGAAAAAGCAATCGGAAAAACGATTCGTTTTGAAAATAAACTTGATTTGCAGGTAACGGCCGTTTTTGAAAACCTGCCGGTTAATTCTTCTTTACAGTTTGATTTTCTACGCGCCTGGACGGATTATGTAAAAGAAAATAACTGGGTTCCCAATTGGGGAAATACCGGTCCAACAACATTCATCCAATTGCGTGCCGGCGCTGACCAGGTGAAAGTAGAGGCCAAAATAAAGGATCTAATTTACCAGTACCAGGCAAAGAACAAAAGTTTTGTTACGGAGCTGGGCCTGCAATCCTTTCCTGAAAAATACCTGCACAGCACTTTTAAAAATGGAAAACTTGATGGCGGCCGCATTGAATATGTACAGTTATTTACACTGCTGGCTATTTTCGTTTTATTAATCGCGTGCATCAATTTTATGAACCTGTCAACCGCGCGCGCTGCAAAGCGCGCCAAAGAAGTTGGATTGCGCAAAGTGATCGGCGCCATCCGCTCATCGTTGATATTTCAATTCATTGGTGAAGCCATGCTGCTTTGTCTTGTTTCGGTTATCGTGGCCATTACCTTAACGGAATTACTTTTGCCCGCGTTTAATGCACTTACCGGAAAGCAATTATCCCTGCCCGTTACACAACCTGTTTTTTGGGCGATATTGACCGTGCTACTCATTGCTACAGGTTTTGTGGCAGGAAGCTACCCTGCATTCTTTTTGTCGTCCCTTAACCCTGTTACAGTCTTTAAAGGCAGTTTGAAGTTTAACCGGGGTGCTGCCTTTTTTCGCAAGAGCCTCGTGGTCTTTCAATTTACACTTTCTATTGTACTCATTGTAGGCATGATTGTGATTTACCATCAAATGAAATACATCCAAACACAAGATATTGGTTACAACAGGGAAAATTTAGTCTATATACCAATAGAAGGCGAACTCATAACAAAATATACTTTATTTAAAGAAGAAGCTGGGAAAATGCCGGGCATACTGAGCATTTCAAAAATGAGGAACTCACCTACTATTATTGAACATCATACCGGAAGTATTACCTGGCCGGGTAAAGACCCAAACGTACAGGTTTCTTTTGCAGATGCAGTAGCCGGATATGATTTTGCAAAGACTTTGAAACTAACGGTAATGGAGGGCCGCGATTTTTCAAAAGAATTTGGAACGGATTCTACCGCATATATTTTAAATGAAACAGCTGTTATAAAAATGGGTCTTCAAAACCCGGTTGGCCAAACGGTGGTTTGGGGAAATCATTCCGGTAAAGTAATTGGCGTATTGAAAGATTTTCATTTCAGTTCAATGCACCAGGCAATTGAACCGCTCATCCTGCGACTGGATGAAAATTGGGGCTGGGGAACAATCCTGGTTCGTACACAGGCAGGCAAAACAAAAGAAGCCATTGCGGGCCTGCAAAAAACAGCTGCCGCAATAAATCCAAAATTCCCTTTTACATATCAATTCTCCGACGAGGAATATACAAGACTTTATAAAAATGAAGAGGTCGTAAGTAAACTCGCCAATATCTTTGCATTCCTGGCCATTTTTATTTCCTGTTTGGGATTATTTGGGTTGGCAACTTTTACTGCTGTACAGCGCACTAAAGAAATTGGTGTGCGCAAAGTGCTGGGTGCCTCAGTGTCTAACATTGTTGCCATGCTGGCCAACAGTTTTCTAAAACTTGTCATCATTGCCATTGTACTTGGTTTTCCAATGGCCTGGCTTGTAATGAATAAATGGCTGGAAAACTTTGCCTATAAAACAAATATTGAATGGTGGATGTTTGCCATTGCAGGCTTGCTGACTATCGGCATCGCCATGTTAACCGTAAGTTTTCAAAGCATTAAAGCTGCATTGAGTAACCCGGTAAAATCATTGCGTTCGGAATAAGATTTCTAACTGGATAAATAAAACCCGAAACCCTAAACCAAATCCCGCTTAGTTTTGCAAACAGAAAGTGCCCTTTAACCCGGGGCATTTTTGGTTTAATTACATGACAGCTAAAAATCCATCCCTGCCAAGTGAATGTTCTTGTCTTTGTATATTTTTTAACAGCATTTCAATGCAGCAATTCTTATCAGGAAGTTATCTTGCTGTTTGTATGAGAAGCACTGTACTGCTACTATTGGTTTTCGTATTGCCGAAAGCCTTTTTCGCCCAAAAAGTATTTCTTGAACCATTTGGAGGTTATCAAATTGATATCAATAACAGCAAAACAAGGCTTGTTAACTCAGGCCTTCAGCTTGCCTTTGTTTTTAAAAAACAGAAATATGAGATTTTGCTGCAGGTACAAAGAAGCTGGCCGCAAAGTGCCCGCTACACAGATTCAGCTTTTACGGTAAACCCCAATTTACCATTGTACACCGCTGCGCCAAAAACATTGAGCGCATCCTCTTTTTCTTTTGCAGTTGGGCATCGTATAAAAATTGCAGGAAGAAAAACCAATAACAGTTTCTTTGTTAAAGCCTTTACTGGAATTACGGATCAGAAAACAACTGTTGCATATCAATACGACAAATCCAACTATATTATATTAAACCCCGACCAAACGATAGAACATGCAGGCATTTACGTAAGCGGCGGGTTTGAATACATGCGGAAGTTTGCGCATAGCAGGTTTTTTGCTGAACTAAATTTTTCATCGCCACCTTCAGGAACAATTAAATATTCTGCATCTTTTAATTTAGTAGCGCCTGTATCATTCAATGTGGGTTATTCCATTCAACTTTCAAAAAGATAAAATGACCGGCAACCTACCTCGTAAAACATTCATGTACCTGGTGGTAATATTCTGTTTCGTTGTAAACGGCTGTGAGAAAAACAGGACGCATTATTATCCCGATAAAGAAATACCCGGCGTATCCATATTTTCAAATACCAGCAACAATGTGTTCTCCTGTTTTATTAACGGGCAACCCTGGAAAACAATAGCCAGCACATCCGCGGGTTTTATATCCAGCACTATCTACGAGGTTGCTATTTACCTGCACAGGTCATCCGCTTTGATGGATACCCTGTCCATTGTTTGGCTAGGAGATGGCTATCAAAAAAACAATGTTGCCTCAATTAGCCTAACGCTCCCGGTTGCAAAAAATTTCAATTTAAAAGCGTTGTCGGCGCTTCAGGGTAAACGACTCATCATAGACAGTACAAATGGATTCTTTGCGGCTAATAATGGCTATTATGGCACTACCAATACCAGTCCCAGGGGAAAGGGCAATATTTATTTTAATACAATTCAGTTTGATTCTACAGCAGCAAATGGTTATTATGGAAAAATCTCGGGATTGATGGAAGCAACTATTGATTTGCTTACTATAACATCCGGCAGATTTGATGACAGCATCGGCCCGGAGCAGATAACAGGTTATTAGAACCGGCGACTCAAACTATCGCGCTTTTCCAAACTACCGTAGTCTTTGATGTTCAAAATATCACGGGCTGCGAAGACTTCGGTAGTTTTAGAACCAACGCAGTCATTATTCTTCAAACTATCAAATGCTTTTCCAAACTACCGTAGTCTTTGATGTTCAAAATGTCACGGGCTGCGAAGACTGCGGTAGTTTTTAGAACCAACGCGATCATTATTCTTCAAACTATCACATGCTTTTCCAAACTACCGTAGTCTTTGATGTTCAAAATATCACGGGCTGCAAAGACTTCGGTAGTTTTTAGAACCAACGCGATCATTATTCTTCAAACTATCACATTCTTTTCCAAACTACCGCAGTCATTATTCTTCAAACTATCACATTCTTTTCCAAACTACCGCAGTCTTTGATGTTTAAAATATCACGGCCTGCAAAGACTGCGGTAGTTTTTAGAACCACTGCGGCAGTTAAAAACAATGATAGTTTTAGTTGACTAGCGACAGTCATTTTTAGTTAGGTCTCTAAAACCTTGTCCCTAAATAATGTGGTAACATCGCCCGCCAGGTGGGCCAGTCGTGCCGCCATTCTGGACCCCATATATCAAGCTCATAGTTAATACCCTTGCTGTACAAAACGTTGCCGAAACGCCTGTTGGCTTCGGGATCTTCATGATCCCCACTACCGGTTAAAATATGGATATGATGGCTGCGCCGAATCTGCTCCAGTACATTGTGGTCGGTTAAATTGGGCAGGTAATGAATAGGGCTGTTGAAATAAACATCATCATTAAAATAACCTTTAGTATACTCGGTTAAATCGTACACACCGCTCATGGCCAGGCAGCCGTTAATGATATCGGGCCGTTTAAAAAATAAGTTGGCACTGTGCAGGGCGCCAAAAGAGGCCCCGCAAGTGATAATTGGCGTATCCCAACTGGTATTATTGCGGATAAACGGCACGACTTCATTGTACACATAATTGTTAAACTGGTTTTGTCGCACGGCCTTGTAATAAGGGTCCATGTTGTCGTTCATCCAGCTTTCTGTATTGATGCTGTTGATGGAGAAGATTTTGACCTTACCTGCGTCTGCAAAAGGGGCAATATGGTCAAGCAATTGAAATCGCTCATATTCCAGGTAATCTGCTGCTGCGGTAGGTATCATTAATAAGGCGAAGCCATAATTTCCGTACACAGCAATGGGCATTTCTTTATCTAACGAAGGGCTGTACCAGGAGCTCAGGTTTCTTTCCATACGTGGTTACATTTACATTTTCCGGACTAAAATAACAATAAATCGTGTTTAACAGTCGTTTATAAAAAATCCTGCCCTAAAAACTTGCATCAACAAAATAAAGTGGATACCTTAGTGCTATCAACCATTAGTTTAGCTATACCTAATTAAGTAAGGCATAACCCGTTAGTTAGTTTCCGCATCTAAGAAAACCGCTCCGTTGACCCATCCCTCTGAAAGCTGACCGTAGTCCTGTCCCCTATTACTATTATTGGTTCATGCTTAAAAATTAAATTTATGAAACTTGACTTGTCACACAGCAGCGGATTCAAGATCGCGTTAATCGTTATCGTATTATACGCTATTATCGCCACCATTACATACATGGCCTGGAAGTAGAATTTTACACTGGCTGTAACCGCTTACCACACCTCATCAGGTAAAGAAATTAATTTTGTCCCGATTACTACTATAGTTGGGACAAAATTTCTATTTTTTTATTTGGATGCTTTTCTGCGAACTGATAAATCAAACCCCGTATATAGTCATTGTCCGGATAAAAAGTGATATTTGTTTTGATTGATTCTATATCCTCAGTACGTAAAATTTCTTTCGTCAGATGACCCATCCCCACAAATTTTCCACGCTCCATTAAAATATAATTTGATTCTTCGTCATCACCATCACTCAATAAAAAAGTGGGCAATTGTTCCTGCAGCGATTGGATAGCTTTTCGTACTTTTTTATTGTACATCCCGGCTTCACCGGGTGGTTGTGTAACCTGCGGATCATTTATAAAACATAATGTTTCATTCAGTTCAAACTCACTGATCATTTTTCTCAGCAGCACTTGTCCTTCATGCAGCAGGTTAAAAGTGTATACCGGTGCTAAATGCTTTTTCTTTTTCTCGATAAACAAACGCAGGTAACCGTTTTGATCTTCATAAGTATACAGGCCATACTCCTGGTGATATTTTTTCTGGCTGCGGTTGTATTGCGGCCATAAACGTCTTATCTCTGTACTTTCCAGTATCAGTGCCGCCAGCTCACTGCTGCAGGTTTTAAAAGAAACCGAATGTATATTTCTCAGGAATTCCTGCTTGCGTTTGCTGCCGTCGTTATTACTAAAATGACTTTTAACGCGTTGTTGCAGGTTGGATGCCTTGCCAACGTATACAATTTTCTTTTTCTGATTATAAAAATAATAAACACCTGCTGTACCAGGCAATTGTTCAATTTCAGGCGCGGGTAAATGTGGCGGCAGGTATTGCTCTTTGTTTTTTCCTTTCAGCATACCCGCAACAATACCGGTAGTATCATTGCGCAGCACCATTTCAAACAATTGCACGGTGGCCATTGTATCTCCCATCGCGCGATGGCGGTTGGTAATTACAATTTTTAAATCGCGGCAAATATTACCAAGGCTATAGCTAACAAAACCAGGAAATGCTTTGCGGCTCATGCGCACGGTACATAATTTCCTTGTGTTCAGTGAATAGCCGGCTTCCTGTAGTTGGTGCTTAATAAAAGAATAATCGAAATTCACATTGTGCGCAACAAAAATCCGGTCGTGCAATAAATTATAGATTTGGCTGGCCACCTGTTCGAATCGTGGCGCATCATACACCATTTCGTTCGTAATACCGGTGAGTGCAGATATATAACGTGGAATATTCAACCCGGGATTGACCATCGTATGAAATTTTCCTTCTATTTCCCGGCCATTGTGCAGTACGATAGCAATCTCTGTTATGCCATTGGCCGTTGCGTGGCCACCCGTTGTTTCTATATCTACAATTGCATACATAATTGGGAGAATGAATGTAAGAAAAAAATGCCGAAGAAAATATCCGATGTCTGATTTTCTGATCTCGGATGTTTTTAATGCAGACTACATCATATTTATAAGATGTTAATATTAAAAATGTATTATACCCATCTTTTTCATTAAAAGGAAAATATACGGCAAGATTTCTGCGGGCAGGAATCAGACATCAGACATGTACAAATCAGACATTTTGTTTCTTACCTTTGCAAACCCCCTAACAAGGGTAAATGATATATGGAATTGACTAAAAATTATATACCTGCTGAAGTTGAAAATAAGTGGTATCAGCATTGGCTCAATAAAGGATATTTTAACAGCAAACCTGATGAGCGGCCTGCATACACGGTGGTGATTCCGCCGCCCAATGTTACCGGTGTTTTGCACATGGGTCATACGTTGAATGAAACCGTACAGGATATACTGGTGCGCAAGGCAAGAATGAGCGGATTCAATGCCTGCTGGGTACC
>JBDUAY010000256.1:0-8346 GCA_040004415.1 Bacteroidota bacterium
AAGAATAAATAGTGTCAGCAAAGGTTTCAAACTTTTTGAGGCCCGACTAACTATAAAATAGTAATGCTGCTACCCTTGTTACTGTTTTTTATTGCACAGCATGTTTTCATTCCTGAAACGCGCGCGACTTTTCTCATCACGTAGCCACAACAGGTTCAATAAGATAAACTAGAAATACACCTATACGATGCGCGTCTATCAATTTACGTGGTGAAAGATTGCTGCAATTACGGTTGCTCACGGAATGCCAACCACATATTTATAAATCATTTCAGAAACAGTTGCCATGGCTTCAACGGCAGCTTTATCATCCGTTAAATTTTTAGATAGTAAAACCAATACATATTTTTTGCCGTTCGGTAAGAATACAATGCCACCATCATGATGAACGCTGGTAAAAAAGCCTGTCTTGTGTGCCACTTTTACACCTGCAGGAAGTTTAGCGGGAATGATGTCTTTAAATGTCTGATCGAGCAAGATTTTGATCATGGCCCGCGAAGCTTCCTGGCTAACTATTTTACCACCGGCCATTTTCTCAAAAAGCAACGCCAGGTCATACGCGCTTACCACATTGTTCAATCCTTTTTCATAGGCTTTACCATCCTCCACACCACGCAATACTTTTATATCATGCGCACCAAAATCACGCACGGTTGCAGTAATATTGGCCGCGCCTAATTTATCAACCATAATATTCGTAGCCAGGTTACTGCTGCTGATGATCATTTGGTAAAGCAAATTATACAGGGTCGATTTCTCTCCAATATGTTTGTAAAGATCAAACTCGCTGTCGTCTGCCGGGCTCAAAGAAAAATGGCTGCTGTCTGCAATGCTTTTAAATTCATTGATAATAGTAATAGTGTCAGTAAGTTTAAACTTTCCTTCGGCGGCCTGTTTGTATGCCTCAATTAATACCGGCGTTTTCATGGTGCTGGCGGCATGAAAAATTTCATGTTCATGTATATACAAGGTTTTGCCAGTTTGCAAATCTTTAAAAGCAACGGCAAATATTCCCTGCTGTTTGGCAAATTCTTTTATAATTTCTCTTTTTAAATTTTTGATGGAGGGTTGTTGTGCGAAAGCTGCCATGGAAATAAGAAAACTAAAAATTAATAAAAGATAGCATTTAGGCATAGTGTAGATTCTGTCCGGCTAATGTAGGGAAAATTTTATGGTGAGGATTAGATTGACGGAACGCTGCATTGGGTGCACAACATGTGGCAATAGCGGATGCCCTGCCCGGAAAACCACGCCAGTTATCGTGTATGCCAACAGGAACGCCGCTATAGTTACAGCTTTGCAAACAAGCGTACAATTCATACCTTTGCCCGTTATAAAAAATAATAAAAAGAGGTGGTTCAGACATGATTAAATTTTTCCCTGATTCGGCGCTGGTCCAATTAGAATTTGAAAAGATAAAAGTTTTAGTAGCCGCCTATTGTAAAACAGAATATGCCAAAGCAAAAACGGCAACCCTGCGCATTCATACCCGCAAAGAATATATAGAACTGGAACTGCAACAAAGCCATGAGTTTAAATTATTGCTGCAAACCGGTCAGTATTTCCCCAATGATTATGTGTTGAACCTGGCAAAAGAATTAAAATTGCTCGGTATCCCCGGCGCCGTGCTGGGCGGGGAAGACTTTATGAATATCCGCAAGCTGGCCGACAACCTGCAAAACATTTTTCGCTGGTTTGATAATGAAAAACGTATTGCCTATCCGGCCATGGCAAAAGTGATTGAACATACTTATTACGAGAAAGTAATTATTTCTTTGATTGATGATGTGCTGGATGAAAATGGCCATGTAAAAGACAGTGCCAGTGAAGCCCTTGCTGCTATACGTATGGGACTGTACCGCAAAAGAAATGAATTGCGTAAGCTGTTTGACAAAGTGTTATCAAGATTGAACAAGGCAGGATACGTGGCAGATACTGAAGAATCTTTTTTGAATGGCAGAAGGGTAGTGGCATTATTTGCCGAGCAGAAACGCCAGGTAAAAGGTATTCTGCATGGCGAAAGCGATACGCGCAGGACTGCTTTTATTGAGCCGGAAGAAACCATCGAACTGAACAACGATGTTTTTTCGTTAGAGAATGAAGAAAAAAAAGAAGTGTACCGCATTTTGCGTGAATTGACTACCAAACTTTCTGTGTATGCATCATTGCTAAAAACATACAGTGATGTATTGGGTGAATATGATTTCATCTATGCGAAGGCAAAACTGGCCATTGACGTAAATGGAAATTACCCGCAGCTGGTTGATAAAGCACATGTGCAATTAATTCAGGCTTATCATCCGCTGTTATATTTATACAACCAGCGCGATAAAAAACCAACTATCCCCACCAATATAAATTTAGATGAACGCAACCGGATACTGGTTGTTTCTGGCCCGAATGCCGGCGGTAAAACAGTTACCCTTAAAACGGTTGGCCTTTTACAATTGATGTTGCAAAGCGGATTGCTGGTGCCGGTCCATCCCACATCACAGATGGGCATTTTTAAACAGATCATGATTCATATCGGCGATACCCAGAGTCTTGAATTTGATTTGAGTACCTATAGTTCTCATTTAAAGAACATGAAATATTTTATGGAGAACGCCAATGGTAAGACGTTGTTCTTTATAGATGAACTGGGTAGTGGTAGTGATCCAAATCTTGGTGGCGCATTTGCAGAAGTCATACTGGAGGAACTTTGTAAAAAACATTCCATGGGCATTGTTACCACCCATTACCTCAATTTAAAAGTAATGGCCAATAAAACGCCGGGCATCATCAACGGAGCAATGGCTTTTGATGAAAAAAGCCTGATGCCATTATTTAAATTGCTGGTGGGCAAACCCGGCAGCTCATATACATTTTCTATTGCAGAAAGAATTGGTCTCGATAAAAAATTGATAGAACGCGCGCGTCACCTCGTAGATGAAGATCATTTTAAGCTTGATAAATTATTAAACCGTACCGAGCAGGATTTGCAGACCATCGACAAAGAGAAAAAGGAACTGCAAAAAATGATGAAAGAAAATGAGCGGTTGAAAAAAGAAATGGAGCATTTGCTGGATAAAGAAAAGCACAATCAGCAGGTTGAATTATTAAAGCACCAGAACCAGGTAAATGAAAGCCGCATTCTCTACCTTAAAGACATGGAGCGCAAATTAAAACAAGTTGTAACAGATTGGCGCAAAGCGGAAAATAATGATGACAAGAAAGAGTTGATGAACCAGATGCATTCATTGCTTTTTAACCAGAACCAAAAACAGGTGGCCGATAAGGTAAAAAAGAAAATCAATTTAAAATATGATGAGGTGGGTGGCGATATAAGAGTGGGTATAAAAGTGCTGATGAAAAAAAATCACCAGGTTGGCGAGGTAATGGAAATACGCGGTAAAAAAGCGATCATAAAATTAGGCATGCTTCCGATTACAGTAGACCTGGATCAGCTGGTGGTTGTAAAAGATAAGCCGGCTGAGGAAAAGGTATAGGAGAATAATGTGATAGGTTCTGACATGACTGTTACTTACAGTTCCTTTTTTGTCAACGCAGTAACAACTGTCTCCACAGTGAAAAGTGGTGCTGAATAAATGCCCGGGTAGTGCAGTGAAAATATCCTTTCTTCCTGGGTAAATATCTCCGCGACCATTTTGTAATGGCTTTACTTTATCTTACACCGATAAGCCTTTTAACCTGCACCTTTAACCTTTTGTCATGACCATACTGATTGTTGTTTGCTGCATAGTATTATTGATCCTGCTGATAACATGGGGTAAATTCAATGCATTCCTTGCTTTTCTAATTGTGTCGCTGCTGGCAGGCTGGTTATTGGGCATTCCGCTGGATTTATTAACCAGGTCGGTTAAAAAAGGAATTGGTGATATGCTGGGCGAGCTGGTCATCATTATTTGCCTGGGTGCCATGCTGGGTAAATTGGTTGCAGAAAGCGGCGCAGCACAAAAAATATCATCTGTTATGATGAATATTTTTGGACGAAAATATATTCATTGGGCACTGATGGTAACCGGTTTTATAGTTGGCATTCCTTTATTTTATAATGTTGGTTTTGTATTGATGGTACCATTGTTATTTTCTGTTGTGTATGAAACAAAATTACCGGCCGTGTTTTTAGGTCTTTCAATGCTGGCAGCATTATCGGTAACACATGGTTTTCTGCCGCCGCATCCTTCACCCGCCGCATTGGTTGCGCAGTTCCATGCAAATCTCGGCACAACCCTTATTTACGGATTGGCCATTGCAATTCCTACCGTAATTGTTGCGGGTCCTTTGTTTGCGCAAACCTGTAAGAATATAAAATCAGTTCCCCTAAAAACTTTTCAGCATAAAAATATTCCGGCAAATGAACTACCGGGAACGGGCAATAGTTTTTTATCATCATTGTTGCCAGTTTTATTACTGGCACTTTCAACCATTGTTCCGTTGCTGAACATACAAAATCCCTCCATACAGAAATTAATAACTTTAGTTGGAGACCCTGTCATTGTAATGCTCATCTCCCTATTGCTGGCTACTTACACGCTGGGCATTATGATGGGCAAAAGCATGAAAACACTGATGAATTATTATAGCGATGCAGTAAAAGACGTTGCCGTAATTTTATTAATCGTTGCGGGCGCGGGCGCATTGAAACAAGTTTTTACAGACAGTGGTGTAAGTCTCACAATAGCAGATGGTTTACAAACATTATCGGTTAATCCGCTGGTACTTGGTTGGTTGATTGCAGCCATTATTCGCGTATGCCTGGGGTCGGCTACTGTGGCGGGTTTAACAGCTGCCGGCATTATCGCTCCCATGATGGCGATGACACATGTGAACCCCAGCCTGATGGTGTTGAGTATTGGTGCAGGCAGTTTGATGTTTTCTCATGTTAACGATGCTGGCTTCTGGCTATTCAAAGAATATTTTAACTTGTCAATGAAAGATACGCTCCGTTCCTGGTCGTTGATGGAAACCATTGTTGCCGTGTTTGGATTGGGCGGTGTTTTAATTCTAAATATTTTTGTAAAATAATTTTTTATGGATACAAATAATATTGAACAAAAGCTTAATGAAATGGGACTTCAATTTCCGGCATCGCATGTTTCCAAAGGTATTTACAAGCGTTGTCTTACCGTGGGTAATTTTTTATTTGTTTCCGGACACGTTTCGGTGTACACCGACGGTAAATTTTTTACCGGCAAGGTGGGTGAAGACCTTACTGAAGAACAAGGGAAAGAAGCTGCCCGCCAATGTGCGCTGGGTATGTTATGTTCTATAAAAGGTCACCTTGGTAATTTTGACAGGCTTAAACGCGTTGTACGATTATTGGGTATGGTTAACAGCAGTTCAACTTTTGAAAAGCATGCACTGGTTGTAAATGGATGCAGTGAACTATTTGCACAATTAATGGGCGAAGAAAACGGGATTGGCGTTCGCAGTTCGGTGGGCATGGGGTCGCTACCTGGTAATGTAGCGGTAGAAGTGGAAGGCTTGTTTGAGTTGGAAGGCCAGGGCAGTTAATAATTAGAAGTTAAGCGTTAATAATGTAATGTCGTTTGGTTAAGCGAGGGAATGCCAGGTTTAGATCAGTTTCCTTGCCCGGAGAAGCATCGTGTTTTATAGAAAGCCTGCATATCAGCATAGCGCTCCTTCGGCACCTCCTTTGCAGTACAGGAGCCCCGGTAAGAATACGCTAAGATCTCAACAGTTAAACTTCACCAGGTGTTAAATAATTTCCCATGAATGAATCAAATGCAAACTGGTACTTAATCAACAATATAAGTGAACTGGATTCTCCGGCACTGGTAGTCTACCCGGAAAGAGTGAAAGCCAATATCAGGACGGCTGTTGGCATGGTGGACGATGTACTTCGTTTAAGACCGCATATAAAAACCAGCAAATGCTGCGAGACCATTCAGCTGATGATGGAAGCGGGAATACAAAAATTTAAATGCGCCACCATTGCGGAAGCGGAAGCGTTGGGTATGGGTAATGCGCCGGATGTATTGCTGGCTTACCAGCCTAACGGACCGAAACTTCAACGGTTCGTATCCGTTATAAAAAAATATCCGGCTACAAAATATTCCTGCCTCACAGATAATATGCATGCCGCACAGGAAATGGCCGCTGTGTTTGAGCTGCGTGAGTTGAAAGTTCCCGTGTACCTGGATTTAAACGTTGGTATGAACCGCACCGGTATCGAACCCGGCAATGCTGTTATTGATTTATATAAATTTTGTAGCGGGCTAACCGGTATAGAACCAGTTGGCTTGCATGCTTACGATGGACATATCCGCGATGTTGATTTTGCGGTGCGTACACAACGATGCGATGAAGTTTTTTCCATTGTTGCAACGTTGCAAAAAGATTTGATGGTACGTGGTTTCCCGAAGCCCATTATTGTAATGGGTGGTTCGCCTACGTTTTCAATTCATAGTAAAAGAAAAGAAATCGAATGCAGCCCGGGTACATTTATTTATTGGGATAAAGGCTATAGTGATCTTTGCCCGGAGCAAAATTTTCTTACTGCGGCACTGGTCATCAGCCGTATTATTTCTTTACCAACGGAAACAAGAATCTGTACAGATCTCGGACATAAATCTGTTGCAGCAGAAAATGAAACAGGCAGACGGGTTTATTTTTTAAATGCGCCGCAGTTGCAGGCCATCAGCCAGAGCGAAGAACATTTGGTGCTGGAAGGGGGAGCGGCGCATACCTATAAAACAGGTGATGTATTATATGGATTGCCCATTCATATTTGTCCAACAGTGGCTTTATACGAACGCGCCATCACAATAGAAAACGGAAAAGTTTCCGGTGAATGGAAAACAATTGCGCGCGACAGAAGAATTAACCTTTAGCATTTATCGCAGTTAAAAGACAATGCAAAATTTGTAAGAATTTAAATAAATAAAAAGGCTAACAGCTAATGGCTACTACCTTCATTATAGACGGCCATCTCGATCTTGCCATGAATGCGATGGAATGGAACCGCGATTTACGGACAGAAGTTTGTGAAATACGGGCACGTGAAAAAGGTCTGTCGGATAAGTCTGACCGTGGTAACGGACTTGTTTCTTTGCCATCCTTACGGCGGGGAAATATTGGTTTGGTAGTCGCCACGCAAATAGGAAGATATGTTATTCCCGGAAGTGCGTCAAAAGGCTGGCATTCACCTGCACAGGCATGGGCGCAAACGCAGGCGCAGCTTGCCTGGTATCAGGAAATGGAAGCAGCCGGAGAGATGGTGCAGGTAAAAGATCTTGTTTCCTTAGAAAATCAGATAAAATTTTGGAACGATGGAAGCGCCAATGAAAAAAAGCCAATAGGCTTTATCTTAAGCCTGGAGGGTGCCGATTCATTAATAACAATTGAATATCTTGAGCGCGCACATGCGTATGGGTTGCGGGCTTTGGGTCCCGGCCATTACGGTCCGGGCCGTTACGCGAACGGAACCAATGCAACTGGTAAAATGGGTGCTGTCGGAATTTCGTTATTAAAAAAGATGGAGGCATTGAATATCATTTTAGATGCTACGCATTTGTGCGATGATGCGTTTTGGCAGGCGATGGATAATTTTAATGGACCGGTATGGGCCAGTCATAATAATTGCAGGGCAATTGTTAACCATAACCGCCAGTTTAGTGATGAACAAATTACAACGCTGATTGCACGCGGGGCTGTTATTGGTGCAGGGATGGATGCGAGTATGATTGTACCAGGCTGGCTGCACCGGCAATCAACACCACAGGAAATGAATTGTAACCTCGATAGATTAATTGATCATACCGATCACATTTGCCAGTTAGCAGGAAATAGTTTGCATGCTGGCATAGGATCAGATTTGGACGGGGCATATGGCAAGGAGCAATGCCCATATGATATTGAAACCATCGAGGATCTGCAAAAGATGCCGTTTTTATTTAGTAAGCGTGGTTATTCGTCAGCCGATATAGAAAATATTATGCATGGAAACTGGCTGCGATTTTTGCAGAATGCATGGTCGTAGGGGGGAGGCCTTGCGCCTACCCTCCATCAGGTAGCCCACCAATCATAATTCTTAATTTTATATATTATCTTTAGGCTGAAATGCAAATCACTCCCAATTCATATCAAGAAAGCAGGGCATCAGCTTGGTGGATTTGCATAGGGTTTTTATTAAGCGTATGCATGTTCACTGGTTATAGCGGCAAATCAGTGTTTCATGATCCCTGTGCACAGACTGGCTGGCAATATTCTATCAATAATAAGGTTGCAAAGAATGCAATTTCATTTAAAACAGCCAATGCGGCTGTGCATGGAAAAGCCTTCCTGCAATACTTCGCTGCTTATAAAATCGCGAATCAAATT
>JBDUAY010000257.1:0-8342 GCA_040004415.1 Bacteroidota bacterium
TCTATAAATCTCTATGTCTCTATGTGCCTATGTGGTGAAAATAACTAAAAATGCCAACCCTTAATCGCAATCAACGTCATCAATAATAAATTAAACATACTTATCGGCAACAAATATTTCCATTCTAAATTTAATAATTGATCTACACGCAGCCGCGGAAACGTCCACCGGAACCACATGATTAAAAAGATTAGCGCAAATGTTTTTCCGAAGAACCATAATGAGGACGGAATATAATCCATAATATGATTAAAAGCTTGCCAATGACCGATGTGGAACGGCATCCAGCCGCCAAAAAACAACGTAGCCCCGATAGCGCAGGCAATAAAAATATTAATATACTCTGCCAGGAAAAACAGCGCGAATTTCATACCTGAATATTCGGTGTGAAAACCAGCCGTAAGCTCAGATTCTGCTTCCGCCAAATCAAATGGCGCACGATTTGTCTCTGCCGTAACAGCAATGATAAAAATGACAAAGG
This sequence comes from Bacteroidota bacterium, assembly GCA_040004415.1. Classification (GTDB taxonomy): domain Bacteria; phylum Bacteroidota; class Bacteroidia; order Chitinophagales; family Chitinophagaceae; genus JACMLD01. The sequence continues at coordinate 482 of JBDUAY010000257.1, forward strand.
CGAAAAGAACCGGTATATGTCCTTTAAATATCCACCAGCCATCTTCCTGTGCAGCAATGATATCAGTTATTTTTAAACTGCCAGTCAAAACAACAATAGCAAGGATGGATAAGCCTGCTGATAATTCATAACTCACTATCTGCGCACCACTGCGCATGGCTCCTAACAACGAATATTTATTATTGCTCGCCCACCCTGCCATTAAAATACCAATCACAGATACTGAAGAAATTGCCGAAATAAATAATACACCAATATTAATATTCCATATTTGAAAATTCTTTGCAAATGCAATGGGCGCCAGTAATAACATGGCAACAATCATTACGATAAACGGCGCCACGTTAAATAAAAATTTGTCAGCACCATCGGGCGTTAATCCTTCTTTCATCATTAATTTAATCGTGTCTGCTAAACTTTGAAACATACCTTTTGGTCCGACGCGGTTTGGCCCCAATCGTATTTGCATGTAGGCTGCCACTTTTCTTTCCATCAATACCAGCACCAATCCTAATGTAGCAAACAAACCTATTGCGCTTATGCCTACCAGTACAAATTCAAACAGCAATGCCCATGCAGGACTGAAGCTGCTATTGAGCCAGGTTTGAATGGAAGAAGTTATGCCTTCGAGACTGAACAACGTTATTATTTTTAAGTTTCTTTAATTTGATCTATCAATCGTTAACAATGAGCGGTCCGTTATTTTGTGTTTCAATATTTTTAGCGTTCAATGATTCGTTACAGTATCAGGGTGCGGCGGAACGATGCTTTATCGCGCTACAAAGCCTGCTCAAACAAAATACGAACACATAATAATAGTCCGCAGGTCAAAGCTCACCGCTAAGGTCTTTCTTTATCTATCAATATCCGGTATCACCAAATCCAACGTACCCATAGTTGCGACTAAATCTCCCAGCTTACCACCTTTTGCCATATGATTCAACGCAGAAAGATTGGCAAAACCAGGCGAACGAAATTTAATCCGGTACGGTGTGGTGGCGCCTTCGCTTACTATGTACACACCAAATTCGCCACGTGCAGTTTCCACGCGCTGATAAAATTCTCCCTTGGGCAGCTTTAATACGGCTTTCGTTTTAGCCTGGAAATCTCCGTCTGGAATATTATCAACCAACTGCTCTAATATTTTTACAGATTCACGCATTTCGCTTAACCTGACCATATACCGCGCAAAAGAATCACCGGCGGTTTGCAGTATTTCGTCGAACTGTAATGTATTGTATATTTCGTACGGATATAATTTTCTTATATCACATTGAACGCCACTGCCACGTGCCGTTGGTCCGGTGCAACCATAAGAAATGGCATCTTCAGGAGAAAGATATCCAACACCTTTCATGCGATTCTGAAAAATAATATTGCCGGTTACCAGATCGTCATATTCATCCACCTTTGATTTAAAAAGCTGTATAAAATCTTTTACACGCTTTTGAAAATTGGGATGAATGTCTGCCATTACCCCACCCGGGACTATATAATTCATGGTCAACCGTGCGCCACAGGTTTCTTCCATGATGTCATTAATATTTTCCCGCTCCCGGAAGGCATGAAAAAAAGGTGTGAATGCGCCGAGATCCATGGCCATGGCGCCCCACCACAATTCGTGCGACGCAATCCGCGTAAGTTCATCCACCAATATTCTTATTACTTGCGCACGTGGTGGAATTTCCAATTGCAGCCCTTTTTCTATACATAACGCACAAGCATGGTTGTTTATATGAGACGATAAATAATCCATGCGGCTGGTAACATAAATAAATTGCCGGTAGGTAAGGCTCTCGCACATTTTTTCAATAGAGCGATGGATATAACCAAGATGCGGTTCAACATTTTTGATTGTCTCGCCCTGCAGCGTAACAACGAGGTGCAGCACGCCATGTGTAGCCGGATGCTGTGGCCCGATATTGATTATTAAATCACCTTCTGTTGTTGTGCCTGTTTCTTCTACCAATTGTGAAATTTATTTATAAAATCATTACATTGAATTAAAGCCTGGAGTTTGATGTTATACGTTTGGTTCTTAGTTCAGGCTTCTGATTCCTCACCTCAGGCTTCTGACTTCACAGTTTTATCATATTCACCGGATCTTCAAAATCTTTTCGCATGGGATTTCTGCCTTCCCAGCCATCGGGTAAAATCAGTAACCGCAAATCAGGGTGGTTTATAAATTGTACACCAAACATTTCATATGCTTCACGTTCATTAAAATCTGCCGTACGCCATATATCTGACACTGTTTCTATCCGTGGATTTTCGCGATCCAGTTTTATTTTTATTACAAGGTTATGCCTGTATTTGGTAGAAGTAAGATGATACACCATCGAAAGATGTGTTTTCCAATCGATGCACGTAACACAAAATAAAAAATCAAAATTAAAACCTTCTGTATAACGCAGTTGCATAGCCGCAGGTTTCCAATCGCCTGCCTCAATAGTAATATTTATCCACTCTCCTCCTTCTTCAAAAACTGCCGCTGGTAACAGTTCCGTAATCTTTATTCTGATTTCTTCATTTGTCATTAAAAAAGATGCTTGGATTTTTAAGGGTTAGGCCCATCATTCTTTATTTGCTCTCTCGTTAAGCCCATTTTTATTTTTTTCTGCAATGAGATTAATGCGTGTAACAAAGCTTCCGGCCGTGGCGGGCAACCAGGTATATAAACATCCACCGGTATAATATGATCTGCGCCTTTTACCACGGAATAGGTATTGTAAAAAAACGGGCCGCCGCTGATAGCGCAGGCGCCCATCGCAATTACATATTTTGGATCTGCCATCTGATCATATAATCTTTTTAGCACCGGCGCCATTTTATTTACAATCGTGCCGGCTATAATAATTACATCAGCCTGCCTGGGCGTAGCGCGTGCCACCTCGAAACCAAAACGTGAAAAATCATATTTGGAGGAGGCTACCGCCATCATTTCAATACCACAGCAACTGGTCGCAAAAGTGAGTGGCCACAAAGAATTGGAACGGGCCCAGTTAACAATATCATCCAGCTTGCTGAGCACAATTCCGCCACCAGCTGTTTCATGTATTTGCCCGGGAAATGTTTCTGATATATTTGTTTGATCTGGCAACTTGTTTTGTTTTTGACTCACTACGCACGATTTTTTTACATCCACTTCAGCGCACCTTTTTTATGCGCATATAAAAAACCCATAAAAAGTATAAAGAAAAATATAATAATTTCTACCAGTGCCGGCATACCCGTTTTCTTTACGACAACAGCCCATGGATACATAAAAATTAATTCAACATCAAATATGAGGAAAATAAGTGCGAACAAATAGTAGCCAACATTAAATTGGTTCCAGGGAGAACCTTTGGAAGGAATGCCGGATTCATAGGTTTGTCCTTTTTGTGGATTCCTGCTTCCCTTCACAAATATTTTTGCTACTGCCATTCCACCGGCAGAAAAAACAATTGCAGCAAGGATCAATACGATTAAAGAAGATGCACCCATTGGCAAGAGTTTTAGTGCAGCACTAATATAGTAAGTATAATTTAAACAACCTTCATTTTTTATTCAGCTAACGCCGGTAAATAACAATGGGAATAAATAGAAATTTGGCTATCCCGCTGCCGGGTAAAAATTAAAATAACATATTTTTGACGGATGCTAACGGTGAGCGAACTATATATTTATCCTGTAAAATCCCTTGCTGGCATTGCTGTTCGTTCTGCTGTTGTAACCAGCAGGGGTTTGCAATACGATCGGCGCCTTATGCTGGTTGATCAGGATAATGTCTTTTTAACACAACGCGAACATCCTGCGATGGCATTGCTGCAGCCCATTTTAAAAGATGACGGTATTTATATTCATCACAAAAAAAACACGATCCCTTCATTATTTATACCACATCAGCCAACCATTGATGAGACTATCCTTGTTACCATCTGGGATGATAGTTGTGAAGGGCAATTGTATGATGCCGCAATCAATGAATGGTTTAGCCTTGCTCTCGGAATGCCCTGCAAGCTGGTGTATATGCCGGAAACAAGCAACCGGGAAGTAGATAAACGGTATGCTCGCAACCAGGAAATTACTTCTTTCGCAGATGGTTACCCGATGCTTATTATTGGCCAGTCTTCGCTCGATGATCTCAATACACGCCTGTCAGAATCCATACCGATGAACCGCTTCCGGCCAAATATTGTTTTTACGGGAGGAACTGCGTTCTTAGAAGATCAAATGCGATCATTTACGATTAATGGCATTGATTTTAGCGGCGTTAAACCTTGCGCGCGTTGTATAATGCCCACCATAGATCAGGACACTCTTTCCCAATCAAAAGAACCGTTGAAAACATTGACAACTTACAGGTTAAAAGATAATAAAATCTTATTTGGACAGAATTTATTGCATCAAGGAAATGGCACAATTAATATTGGCAATACCATTGAAGTTAAAATTTATAAACAAGCTGCAATATAACCGCCCGCATTTTTTTTTCATAAAACCCCTGGTTATTTGTTGTTACAATATTTACCTGGTCAGATGCAGCCACTCCATGAACACCCGGTTCGTTATTATCGCGTGATCCATTGTGATTGAGATCTTCAAACACATATCCTGATACAGTCGTTTTATTTCCCAGCGCATAAAGTTTAACCAGGATCATGTTAGCTATTTAACGTAGAATAGTATATTTGTTAAAACAATGATTCATAAATAATACTTAATTAAGAACGAAATTCTGCAGTTGATAAGTGACTGTTGCAACAATATTTATTCGTTATTCAATGTGCGGTATTTTTTTGGCGACATACCAATAATGGTACGAAAGCGTTTGGAAAAATAATAGGGATCATCAAAGCCCATGCTAAACGCTATATCTTTTACAGCGCGATCAGTAAAATTAAGTTGCTGACATGCCTTCTGCATTTTCATTTGTACAAAATAATCAATTGGCGCGTAACCTGTCTTTTGTCTGAAAAGGTTAGAAAACCGTGAAACAGAATAATTATACTGGCTGCTTAATTCATTTAAAGAAATATTTTCATTGAGCTTTTGCTGCATGAATAAAATAGCGCTGTCTACACAATCTGGCTTTTCATTGGCGGCATCTGCATAGTGGCGCGAATTATAAATAAATAATGCCAGAAAATGAGAAAGGCACATGTTGGCGAACAAAAGGTTGTCGATACTATAACCTAGCTCAAGTGTTTTATACATTTTTGAAAAAAGCGGTAGTACATCTCCATTATTCTTTACAAAAAATGGTTTGAAATGCTGTTGCACCGCCTGCACTTCATTTAGTTCTGGCAAAGAATCACCACCGAAATGAATCCAATAAATACTCCAGGGTTGCTCCTGGCTGCTGCCATATGAATGCGCTATGTTTTGCGGAAGGATAAAAAATTCGTTGGTTCCAACCTCGTACCGCTGCTGACCAATCTGGTACCAGCCTTCTCCGTCAACACAATAAAAAAGAAAATTTTCAGGTAATCCTTTTTTGCGGTAGGTATAATGATCTTTTGCTTTCGGATAATAGCCCATGCTGCAAACATGCAGGTGTTTCAACAAAGGGTTACTCAGCACTCCCGACTTCAATATCGTTTTAGGAATCTCAATACGCTGGCGGCCCGCGCCGTACCAAATATTTTTATGAGACCCCTTTTTATCCGCTTCTTTCTCTTTCATACAGCAATCGTAAAATTGACAGTTAAATTACAGAAAAGGTTTTAAAGCTGCTCAGTTTTTAGCCGACGGGAAAAAGCGCACTGAATCGTAAACTTACCCATACAATTAAAATCCTCTAAAAATTGTGGCCGGGAGCCGAAATAACAAAGTCAGTCATTCGGAAAAACTAATTTCGCAGTACAAATAAAATCCGCCAACGCATGACACCTTCTTATTTCCTGAAAACAATACACATACTATTCTTACTTTTATTATTACCCGCCTGTTTTCTGCTGGCAGCTATCAAATTACCTTATTTTTTTGCTGATAATATGGTTTTGCAGCAACAGACAGATGCGGCAATTTGGGGAGATGCGAAAGCAAACAGTAGTATACAAATCACCACTTCATGGAATAAAAAAAAGTATAGCGTTCAGTCGGACGCTGCGGGTAAATGGAAAACAAAGATTAGTACGCCGCTGGCTGGTGGACCGTATGAAATATCAGTAAGTGATGGAACGCCACTTGTATTGCATAATGTATTGATTGGTGAAGTGTGGCTCTGCAGCGGCCAATCCAATATGGAAATGCCCATGAAAGGTTTTAAAGACCAGGCCGTTAATAATTCGAACGATGCCATTTTTAATTCAACCAATAATAATATCCGTTTATACATTGTACCGAGATCTGTTAAACTGCAAGCGCAGGATACCAGCAAAAGTTCTCCGTGGAAAACGGCCGACCCTGAATCTGTTGCTAATTTTAGTGCCGCTGCTTATTATTTCGCCAAAATAATGCAGGAACGTTTGCACGTGCCTGTAGGACTTATTAATATCAGTTATGGCGGATCATCTGCAGAAGCATGGATGAGCGGCACATTGCTGCAATCATTCAGCGATATTATTTTGCCCACTTCAAAAGATTCAGCAAAAGCCAACAACAGAACGCCAACAACTTTATATAACGGTATGCTGCATCCCTTTATCGGCTTCACTATTAAAGGTTGCCTTTGGTATCAGGGCGAAAGCAATTATGACAGGCCCGACCAATACGCGACTCTTTTTCCTGCGATGGTAAAAGAATGGCGCGACGAATTTCAGCAGGGTGATTTCCCTTTTTATTTTGTACAGATTGCTCCGTTTAATTATGCACAGTCGCCACCGTATAATAGTGGTGGCAAATATAATTCTGCTTATTTACGCGATGTCCAACGAAAAGTAGTTAGTAAAATAAGCAACAGCGGCATGGTCGTGTTGCTGGATGCAGGAGATGAAAACACGATACATCCTGCCAATAAAGAAATTGTCGGCAAACGTTTCGCTTACCTGGCGCTTGCTAAAACTTATGGCATGAAAGGGTTTGGATATACCAGTCCGTCTTATGATTCACTAAAAATAAATGGCAATGTTGCTACCATAAAATTTATGGACGCCGGCAACGGGTTAACTTCTTTTGGCAAGGCGTTATCAAACTTTGAAATTGCCGGTGCCGATAAAATTTTTCATCCTGCCAAAGCAGTGATTGCAAGGGGTACAGTAATCGTTTCATCTCCGGAAGTAACAACGCCAGTAGCGGTACGTTATGCGTTCAGGGATTTTGTTGTGGGCGATCTTTTTAGCACGGAAGGTTTTCCGGTTTCATCTTTTAGAACGGATGACTGGTAGGGATTAGGAATTGGGCTATGGGATTGAAATTGGCTTCCATTTCAACCATTGGTTTTACCAACGGCTACTGACATGTAAGCCTTTTCGGACTATTCCACCTGAGGAAATATTACGGACAGGGCTTTGTGCAGGCAGGGCATTGTTGTTTGTCCAGCCCGGAACTGAAGCCCAATAAAGAAATAAAAGTACAAGTTAACAACTAAAAGCCCAACAGAATTCCGTCCAGCCCGAACCAAAGTACAGCAATGCAAACAGCCGAAGTTTGAACGTCCAGCCCTGCTTGCACAAAACCCAATGTTGTATGTTCGCCCTTCGTCTTGGTGTGGCAAAATGAATGCTATGTCCAATGAAGTGTGTGTCCGGAAAGCTCTGTCACAAGGTAGGCTCGTAAGATTCTGCTGGTATTTCCCTTTTAAAAAAAGTTGGTTGTTTAATATTTTTTTATAAATTTGCAATACATAGAAACACAATGCAACAAGTAGCTATTAATCAACGGGAACTTTTAAAAGGAACTTTAGGCACTATCATTTTACAATTATTGAGTGATAACA
>JBDUAY010000258.1:0-8315 GCA_040004415.1 Bacteroidota bacterium
TGGAACATCGAATAACGTAGCCTTCAACGACTACGGTTGTTTTAAAACAGAGATCCAAACCGTAGTCTGCAAAGACCGTCCAGTACAGAGTCCCGAGACTACGGTTGTTTAATTTCAATAATTAACTATTTATTTGCGGTTGCAAGGGTGCCGCAGCGGCAAGAATATTGTTAAAAATAGTATCTTCAACGTTCTGCGCCCGGCGCGTTTTTGTGAAAGGAAATAAAACATAGCTTTTAATGCAACAGGTTAAACATACAAATATGAAAAATGCGATCGCCGGCTTATTTCTACTATTTTCAGCGTCAATTTTTGCGCAACCAACCGTAACGGAAAAATTTCAAAAGATAAATACTGCAGAAGAAGCAAAACAGTTTATTGATGCCAATGCGCCGTTAAAACCCACTATACTTAAATTGTCATCTGGCAAAGACAGCTCGCTCATCGAAAAGAGGCTGTTGCGGCAAAAGAAAGGCGATATTTTTTCCGTTGGATTTGTTACCTATAAAGTTCTTGACGAAACAGAAGTCATCGCTTACCGGTCTAATTATATTTTCCTTGACGGATCATCATTAAGCCCGGCGCAGATTGACAGTCTAAAAAAATTGATTGTACAAAAAGCTTCTGCCGGCACTTCATTTGATCAACTTTCTGATCAATACACCATGGATGGCAATACCACACATGGAGATACCGGCTGGTTTTTCGGAGAAGAAATGATGCCTAAAGAATTCCAGGATGCTGTAAAAAATCATAAACTTGGCGATATCTTTTTTGTGGACGTATCCGACAAGCAGTGGCACTATATCGTTAAAAAAACCTATGACGATTCAGATAAAAAAGACATGACCGTTCTGCGGGCGAATGGAAGGTAGCACCGCTGTTCCTCATTAAAGTCAATCTCATGTAAGTAAGCCTTAGCGCTGTACCCGAGCGGGATACTTTGTGGGTAGCCAATGATTTTTCAACGCAGATCATACTATTGGGGCATCATCAACAAATTTTATAGCACCTGATTGTTACATGACTCTCAATTCAAAATAATGCATTCCGTTTTGTGCGTGGTAGTTTAGTTGTAAACCATTCGCATCAGCAATTTTCTTTACAATGGCGAGACCCAGCCCGTTAGAAGATTCACCGCCATCCTTTGACGTATTGAAACGTTTGAATATTTTACCAGCAGCAATGGGTTCAAGACGGCTGCTATTGCTAATTTGATAGCTTGCTTTGCTTGCTATAATTTTTATTACACCACCCGGATAATTATATTTTATCGCGTTGCCCAACAGGTTTGACACCAATGAGTCTGCCAGAACAGGATGCAAACGAAGATTAAATTCGTCTCCGAAATCTGTTTCAACAGTTATACCCTTATCTTTTATTAACTCATCAAACAACTGCAGGTATTTTCTTGTGATAGCAGTAAGACTAACAGGCTCCGCTGATTCATATTGATTGTTTTCAATTTTCGCCAGCAGCAGCAACCCCTGGTTAAGTTTCCCCAGGCGGTTCAATACTTCAGAAGCTTCCGCCAGGGATTGCAATTGTCCTTCTTTCAGATTTTGATCCTGCAACAGTAATTCTAATTTTCCCTGTACTACTGCAATGGGTGTTTGCATCTCGTGCGCCGCATTCTCAGTAAATTCTTTCATGTTGATGTAATCATGGTAAATCTTATCGCGCATATCATTCAATGAACTGTTGAGCTCATTAAACTCTTTTGTGTTTGTTTTTTCAAAATGAACGGTTTGTATTTTGTTTAATTCGGTAGTTCTTATTTTCTGCAGTGAACGCCGGAAAGGCGCCCATAAATTCCGGCTAATGATCCAGTTAAAAATAATCGTAACAATAAATAGCCCGGCGAGCACCAGCATCATAACCCTGGTAAAATTTGTTACCAGCACGGCTTTCTGCTCTTGCGATTTCTTTAAAATTACCTGGTAAGAAACATCACCTATTCCCACCACCTGTGATAACTGGCGGTAAGGCAACCCGCTTTTTGGTTTGAGTGAATTATCTGCAATGTCTTCAATGACCGGAAACTCATTGGGACTTGCATTTACCGGATAAATAGCAACTTCACGGGTTCTTAAAATAAATGTATTGCCGTTCTCAAGGCCGGTTTCCAGGTAATCAATCCATCCCTGCTCCTCTGCCATCAGTTCGCGATCACTTCGTTCATTTATTTGCCTGCTGAATTGCTGAAATAAATAAAACCCGGTAAGCACCAGCACAATCACCATGGCCGAAAAAAAGTATAACGTCGTTTTTGTAAGAAGCCTCATAATGTGCTTTTAATTATCTGTTAGCCGGTAGCCCGAGCGATACACTGTTTTAATATAATCACCGCTTCCTGCATCCAGTAATTTCTTTCGTAAATTTTTTATGTGGGTATAAATAAAATCATAGTCACCCGCCTGCACGTATTCATCGCCCCAGATATGTTCAGCAATAGCAGGCTTGGTAAGCACCCTGCGCTGGTTAGCGACGAAGTATTCAAGCAACTGGTATTCCTTTTCCGTTAAATCAACTGTTTGATCATTCACCGTTACGCTTTGTGCTTCAGCATCCAGTTTAATTTCATTGAAGCGGATAATTTTACTTCCCTCAAATTTTCTGCGCCGGAGTATTGCGTTGATTCTTGCATTCAACTCTGATAAATGAAATGGCTTGGTGAGATAATCATCAGAACCCAGTTCGAGCCCTTTTAATTTATCATCGAGCGCATTTTTTGCACTGATAATAATTATCCCCGCTTTTGATTCCATTTCTTTTACGGCAGATACAATATCCAGTCCGCTACCGTAGGGCAAACCGATATCAACCACGATGCAATCGTATGCAAACTGTGATATTTTTTCTTTTCCGGTTAAGAAATTATCTGCTGTTTCGCATACAAATCCCTGGTATTCCAAATATTTTTCAATGGAATCCCGCAGACCCTTTTCGTCTTCAATAATTAAAATTTTCATCGTGGTTTATTATTAAATGTAAGTATAGTCTGTCACTTTAAAAAAAACCCGCCCTTGCGAGGGGCGGGTACAAGTAATAACCATTCACACTGAACCAAGCGAACCTGTTAGAGGCGTATCATTATTGCGCCCCATTTAAATCATTTAAGGCATATTGGTAAACGGTTGTTGGTGCATCAGGATATACGCCACTTATCACCGCGCTGTTACCAGCCTGTTTCAAGGCATCTTTCAATTCATCAACCGTAGTTACGGTCGCGTTGTTTACCTTGGTAATTATAAATCCTTCTTTTATTCTTGTCTGGTCAGATAAAAGTCCCTGGCCAAGTTGTTTTATCATTACACCTTTATTGTTATCTGCCGCCTGGAAGGATGCACCCAGTTGATCAATCACCTGCTCTTTAATACTGGCATAAGTACCGGTGGAACCTTTCAATACAACAGAAGCATTTTTTTCTGTTCCGTTGTGTACATAGGTTAATGTCATTTTATCACCCGGACGAAGTGCCGCAATTTTTTCTACCATTTCATTGCCTGCATTAATTGTATTACCGTTTATTTTGGTAATAAAATCACCTTTTTCAATTCCTGCTTCTTCCGCACTGCTTCCTTTGGCAACATCCATTACAAAAACACCATCGCCTTCCTTAATATTATTTTTTCCGCGATCTTCTTCACTCATCTGATCGCTTGGATACATGATACCGAGATACGCGCGTTTGGTACTACCATATTTAATAATATCACTGGCAACTTTTTGTACGAGGTTAGAAGGTATTGCATAAGAATAACCTGCGTAAGAACCGGTAGGAGACGCAATGGCGCTGTTAATACCAATTACATCGCCATCTGTATTCACCAGTGCACCACCACTATTACCAGGGTTTACTGCAGCATCTGTTTGTATAAAAGATTCTACAGGTGTGCTGCTGTTACGACTATTGATACCTATGTTTCTTGATTTTGCGCTTACAATACCTGAAGTAACGGTTGTTGAGAGATTCAACGGGTAGCCAATTGCGAGCACCCATTGACCCAGATGAACATTATCTGAATTAGAAAAAGTCAGGAACGGAAAATTATGACCTTCAATTTTTATAACAGCCAGATCTGTGCTTGGATCAGTACCAACAACCCTGGCTTTATAATCTGTTTTATCGTTTAAGGTAACCGTTAACTGGTTGGTGCCTTCTACCACATGATTGTTGGTAACGATATAGCCATCTGCACTAATTAATACACCTGAACCAGAAGCCCGTTGTTCGGGCATCTGCATTTGTTGCCTTCCGTTGCCATTGCCATGATCAAAAAATTGTCTCAGCATATCTTCCCCACCCATGTCCATATCGCCAGAGACTTGTTTTGCTTTCAGTACGGTTCTGATATGAACGACTGCCGGAGCCGCTTTCGTAGCTGCTTTTTCAAAGTCAACAAACGGACCACTGGATGGATTGCTGCTATAATTTGTCTGGGAGAAAAGAGATGCATCAGCGGATACATGATTATTTTGCTGTTCCTGTTGGCGGTGCTGACCATACACCCAGGCGCCGCCGCCGAAACTGGCCGCTGCGATCATCAGCGCGGTTATTGATTGTTTCATTGTCATATCTGTATATTTTTTTGATTAGACAACAAACTTATTACCCTGTTCTGAAGCAATTCTGTGGAAAAGTGTAAAAGCGGCGTTAAAGTGGAGGATGTTTTGTGGGGATGGAATTAAATGTACTCAATGAATGTATAAAATTGAATCAGGGTGGAGCCACCAGTGTAGTCACTTTACCGGTCGTCCCGGTTACACCTTACACGCCTGGCATGGTGATGTATAGCTTTCCGGCAAGTTCTGTTCAAATACGCTGTGGTAATTGGCCGGATTACCTGGATAATCATTCAAGCAAACGATCAAAAGACCTGAGAACGGATATTGCCGGGGGTTGCCCCATACAATTTTACATGGGTACCGCAGCGGACCAATAGAAAAAAATCCGAATACGTAATTCCCTGGGAGTTGAAAAATGGGCCGAAAAATTGACCGATTGGAAAAACCGCGGGCACATCAAAGGAGTAGTTGAGACTTTGATTACAAAATATTTTGACTGCACGTTTGACAAAAAACCGGGTGTTTGCTGTTTATAATTATCGATAGCAAAGAAATGCCAGGCAGGAAGGTCCATTTAATCTATAAGTTATACCCGTTATTTTTTAAATAGCAAACGCTGATAATGGTATTGCATACATTTTTCGATTTATGTTTATTGATGCGAAGCCGTCCAATTAAGGCTACCTTACACCAAAACATTGCCATGTGTTATGAATTTGCCCACCCCTGCGACGATAGAATTATAAAAAAGATTGGTGTCATAGGTGCACTTAGATATTTTATGGTTTGTATAGGAAGCTTAAACTATTTCTACTCTGACAATGCTGAAGTTGTTGAAAAGGTTCGGGTATTATTGTTTGTGGAACATGTAGCCCTTCATGTCCTGAAAGAAAATGAATTCTATGAAACACTGCTTGTACCTGAAACGATTGCATTTCAAAAATTCCATGGGAGCAAAGAATTATACCTGCAGTTCGTTGAAAGAAATAAAGCTGCATAAATCTTGTGAATAGCAATACCTGTTAAAATTTTCTGAATATAATATGCAGGCGTTATACATAAAAAACCTTGCGCGGGACAGGATTTATTTTTTGTACCCGGGAACGGAATTGAACCGTCACCCGCATTACTGCGGATCCCGATATTACATCGGGACGTGGCTACCAGTTCCACTACCGATCAATTTCTCAATATAAATTCTGCTTTTTTTATTCTTGATTGCTTTTTCTCTTGCTCCGGCTTCACTTCGCGTTAAAAACGATTCGGTGTAAACAACTTTCCAGGGAACAAATGCTTTTGTGGAAGTAACTCTTTTAAGATTGTGACGAAGCAGGCGGGCATCCATATCCGCACAATGACCTACATAATACCTGCCAAAATTTTCTGAATATAATATGTAGGCTTTATACATAAAAAATCCTGCGCGGGGCAGGATTAGATTTTGTACCCGGGAACGGAATTGAACCGTCACTCCCATTGCTGGGAACAGGATTTTAAGATTGACCATAGCCTTTACATGGTTTTACAGGCTTTTTCCAATCCTTACTTTACTATCTCATTTTCAACTATTTATAAACATTTCACACAATTTGATTTACGTAGTTTTAACGGCTTTTACCGGCGACTGTTTGCAAATAAGTTTGCAATTTTTGAGGCGTAGGCTTTTGTGAATCGGTAAATCAAATGTGCATGGCTACAATTAAAATCATTCTTGATTCAAGAAGATTAAAACAAAAAACGAAGACCTATCCTGTCAAATTACAGGTTATTTTCAACAGGACTACCCGGCACTATCCGACGATTTTTGACCTGTCAACAGATGATTATAACAAGTTGCGGGCACCCAGAATTAATGAACGGAGCCAGGAGGTTAGGGAAAAACTGAATTTTCTTAAAAGAAATGCGGTAGAATTTGTTCGTCAAATGGATGAATTCAACTTCTATGAATTTGAGCATGATTTTGTCAATGAACAATCTTCGCTCAAACCAAAAAAGAATTTGGCGCCTCCTGCCACTGAAACAGTCATCGATGGTTTTGATTATTCACCTTATTTAAAACGATTCATCATTTTCCAGGAAGAGCATTCAGTTCCCGGTACTATATCAGGCGTTTATTTATCCTATATCAAATTATTGTTACAGGAAGGCCGTATAGGCTCGGCGATCCAATATAAAGACTCCTATAGTTCACTCAAAAAATTCCGGGGAAATGTGAAATTTACCGACATCAGTACCGGTTATTTGTACCAATATGAAAACTGGATGCTGGAGAGAGGAAATTCAAAGACAACGGTCGGAATCAAGTTAAGGGCACTCCGGTGTATTTTCAATGAGGCGATACACATGGGCATTATCAAAAAAGAGAAACATTACCCATTCGGCAGGCGCAAATACAGGATACCAACCAGCAGGAACCTGAAAAAAGCATTGACCCAAGATGAACTGCGTAAAATTTATTACGACGTACCGGCTTGCATGGAAGAATGCAAAGCAAAAGACTTCTGGCTTTTCCTTTATTTAGCGAATGGGATGAATCCCAAAGATCTCTGCCATCTTAAATATAAAGATATGCAGGAGGGATACTTGACTTTTATCAGGGCGAAAACTGAAAGAGCCACGCGGTCAGATCCTAGACCGATCACCATTTTTCTAAGCGAAGACATGCTCCAAATCATTGGGCGATGGGGCACTCCCGATAAAAACCCAGACAACTATATTTTTCCCGTGTTATTGAAAAATACAGATGCGATGAAACAATACAGTCGTGTTCCTTTATTTACAAGATTTATCAATGATTATATGGCGAAAGTTGGACAGCGGTTGGGCATTGAAAAAAAAATCACCACAATTGTGAGCAGGCATAGTTTCAGTACGCAGCTAAAATGGTCAGGTGCAAGTACTGAATATATACAGGAAGCCCTGGGTCACACTGACAAAAGAACAACTGAAAATTACCTGGACAGTTTTGGAAGAGAATTAAAAAAAGATTTCTCCCAAAAATTATTATCATTTAAATACTAACCGCATACGTTAACCGGATATTCAAACTATATCTATTACCACGGAATCAGTTAAGAGAAGGTCTGACTTTTGTCATTTTCTATCATCGTCTTGCTATGAGTAAGGGTCGCTTACGTTCATATCATTTAAGCCCCTTCACTAATACCAGAATATCCGCCCATAAAAAGTAAACATTCCCACGAATTTTTTGGGGCTTCAGCTTCCCGTCCTTTATCCATTGATACATAGTAGGCCGGGTAATATTGAATAGTGCGCACACATCAATTATTCTGTACAACGGTTTAAATGTCAGGCCAGGAACCTCAAAAGCATTCCCATTGACATTATCTATCAACCGGATTTCTTCTTTAATTACCTTTCGCAACTGCTCCCAAAATCTTTCCGGCTCATAAGGGAATAACATAGGTATATTATTGATTTCATCCTTCCCGTTCTGCATCTTACATCTTTTTAGCCGTCTATTAATTTAACGGTACAAAAATAAATAACAAGCATTGCTTTGTCCTATATAGTATATATCAAGGGTTGAAATACCACGAAAAAAAATAATTAAAGATAATTCTCCTTCAAAGGACATATACGGGCGCACCGGCCGCATCCAGAGCTTTCTTTTCCATAAACGCAGGTTTGGTTTTCTGCCCTATATTCTGCTACTATCTTATCCGCAGAAAAGTCATCCAGCTTATTTAGAATTGCTCATTACCTAACGACATTAGCTTTAAACC
>JBDUAY010000259.1:0-8310 GCA_040004415.1 Bacteroidota bacterium
ATCTTTCATTCTTTCCTTTTGTATCAGCTGGTAACTTTTTTCTGTCAGCAACTGCAGTTTTTTTTCATTTTGAAGAACGGTTAATCCATGCTGTGCTATTTTTTCTGCCAGTTCATCAATTCCTTCCCCCGTTGATGCAATCGTTTTTACAATGGGCACCGATTGCCGGTGAAAATCTGGTGAGAGCATGGTGCGCAGGTTTTTAATAAACAGTGCCGCGCCCGGCCGGTCTGCTTTGTTCACCACAAATACATCGGCAACTTCCATCAAACCGGCTTTCATTGTTTGTATTTCGTCTCCCGCTTCAGGCACCAGCACAACCACCGTTGTATCTGCCAGGCCGGCTATTTCAATTTCACTTTGACCCACGCCAACTGTTTCTATAATGATGTGATCAAATGCAGCCGCTTTTACAATATCTGTAATTTCAATAATTTTTGGATGAAGACCGCCAAGTGATCCGCGCGTTGCCAGCGACCGGATAAATACATGCGGATGATTATACCATTCGCTCATTCGTATCCGGTCGCCCAATAAAGCACCCTTATTAAAGGGCGAAGAAGGATCAACACAAAGAACAGCTACTTTTTTTTCCTGCGCTACCAACCATCCAACCAGTGAATCAACGATTGTGCTTTTACCAGCCCCGGGCGGGCCGGTTATGCCAACTGTTTTTGTATTATTCGTATCGGGCAATAATTGCAATAATGATTCATATCCATTGTATTCGTTTTCTATCAATGATATGGCCCGGGCCAGGGCTTTCATATCGCCGCTGCAGATTTTCTGTAAAAGTTCCTGCCAGTTCATTCCTTCAAATCTAAAGAATGATTTTAAGACACGCTATTATTATATCATTTTGTAAACAAATGGTGCGGGGCCAACGTGGAATGCAAATGGTCAATAAATAAATGCG
The DNA here is from genome assembly GCA_040004415.1 of Bacteroidota bacterium. Classification (GTDB taxonomy): domain Bacteria; phylum Bacteroidota; class Bacteroidia; order Chitinophagales; family Chitinophagaceae; genus JACMLD01. Next base: position 917 of record JBDUAY010000259.1, read on the forward strand.
CGTGCTGTTACTATTCTGTTTTATGCAGAAACAACTTTCTGGCTACAATTGCGACTATTTTCTTTTGGCTGTAAGTGTATAGCAATTGCTGTGTGCAAAAGCTGTGTCAACAATATAACCTTGTTCCTGTAAAAATTTTTGCAGAAATACGGTGTTTCGCTTTTCCTCATCCAGGTTATGTACTTCAATGGTCAGCATTTTTATTTTACTCCATATTTCCCTGGGCGTTTCGTAAATAATGGGATATTCGCTTCCTTCACAATCAACTTTTATAAGATCAATATGCTGCAGGTTATTTTCCTGCACTATTTGATGTAAGGAGATTCCAGGCACTTTCAAAGTATGTTTATTCTGATCGTCAAAATCTGAATAAACAGATGCAATCACAGAATTATCGGAAGCTTCCTCCATAAACAATTCTACTGTTTCCTGCAGTGTGCCGGTAACAGCTTTATTGAATAAATGAATTTGATTTTGCAAGGGAGGATTTAATGAAATATTTTTTTTAAATAGTTCGTAATTGGAAGGAATGGGTTCATAAGCATATACGGTAGCTGATTTTATTTTTGAAAAAAGCATGATATTGAAATAGCCCGCATTGGCGCCAATATCTACAATTACCGGGTTCGAAGGAAGTGAAGATACCAGATCATCAATATTATAAAAATCTGATACAAAAATTTCCTTAAATACCAGGTAAAGTGCTTTTGAAGGCACGAGAAATTTTTGCTTGAAACCCTTTGTGACAAATGTAATGGGATTAAATCCTTTTTTAAACTTTCGCGTAAAATATACGGGCCAGTTCTGTATATGTCTGAACAGGTTTTGATACCGCGGCAATGAGCTGTTTACCATAATATTAATATATGCCGGGCGAAGGTATAAAATTTATGACTGGAAGTTTTTTTCAGGCCGGTTGGTCCATTTATCCATTGTGTGCAGATGCTTTTTCAAGTGCTGTTTTGATTGCAGCGGGCGTAATTTCCATCATGCAATGGCAACTGTCTGGTTTCTTTTTACAATCAATGCAAAATTTATCAAGTACAAAAACTTTTGCTTTCGGCCCCAGGGGAGCCCATCTGCCAGGATGTATCGGACGCATCGGCGGATAAATGCCCATTGCATCTTTGCCCAATGCCGAAGCAATGTGTAATGGCCCGGTACTATTCGCAACCAGCCCATCTGATTTCGCAATAAAAGAGACAAATTCATCAAGGTTCATTTGCCCGGTAATATCGGTTATCCTATTTCCCGCTTGCTCAAACAACGGATCAAGCAAACTCCTTTCTTTGGCTGTGCCGGAAATAAAAATGTGATAGCGATCTTTGTCGAGAAGATTGATGAGCGAGATAAAATTATTCAGTCCCCATTCTCTTGCGCTCCCCTGCGATTTTGGATGGAGGATAAGATTATATTTTCCTGTATCAAGCAAAGAAGTAAATTTATCCGGCAACGGTTGCAGGTTCTCCAGTCCAAACAATTGCCCGATTGCGGCGAGTGAAAAATCTGTGTTGCATCCAAATGGCTCGAGCAATTTCAGATTAAGCTGCGCTTCATGTAAATCAGCATTGCGCCGGCTAAGCTTTACCAGTTTATTACAGGTGCCCCAATGAAAGATTCTATTAGTGGTTCCTATCCGTAAACGAATACCCAGTTTGCGCGCCCGCACGGCAATGGCTGCATCCGGAAATACATGTAAAATAGTGTCTGGTTTATTACCGCAGATAGTTACCTTCTTCTTCAAAAAATCTTCCCGGTCAATAAATTCATCTACATATTTACAGGCATTAATAACGGGTTTGGTATACGATTTCCCAATAAAACCAATTGTAGCCCCCGGAAAATATTGCTTCAGTACAGCAGCCATGGGCAGCGTTAAAACAACATCGCCAATGCTATCGGTGCGGCTGATAATGATATTAGATGGAGATGACTTCAATAACTTTTTAATAACGTATTATGCAAATCTAATTTTAATTTAGTTGGTTACGGTTATAGCTTGAAACCAGGCCGGTATTCATAAAGTTACCAGATACAACAATGAACTATCATAATTGTTAAAATTGTTCCATTTTATTTCACCCATCGTTATTCGCACTACAAATCCACGTTAGCATGGATTGATGTTAAATTAGTTACTTTGCAGCAAATCTACCGTTGCCTTTAAAGATCGCGGTAGATTTTTTAATATATCATTCAATATAAAATGAAGCGATTTTCAAGGATATTTTTTTACCTGCGGGATCAAAAAGGAAATATTGCACTTTACTTTCTTTTTAACTTATTATCGATTATTTTTTCGTTGGTATCACTCGCCATGCTGGCGCCTTTTTTACAACTATTATTTGGCAAGGAAAAACTGGTAAACGTTCAGCCTCCACTTACTTTTTCTGTGAATGGGTTGCTGCAATACCTTAAATATTTTATCAGCGTTCTAATCCGCGAGCATAGTGAAATGTATGCACTCGGCGCCATTTGTGCTATTATCATCGTTTCTATTTTTCTTAAAAACCTGTTTTATTATCTTACGTTAAGAACAGTTACGCCTATTCGCAACCATGTAATGACGCGCCTGCGGGCAGATCTGTATTCTAAAATATTAATGCTGCCCATTGGTTATTTTACGGAGCAGCGCAAAGGCGATATTATCAGCCGCATGAGTAATGACACCAATGAAGTGGAATGGAGTATTATGGGTACTTTGGAAGGTTTGATACGCGATCCGCTTAATATTATTGTTATCCTGGTAATGCTTGTATTTCTGAGTCCGCTGCTTTCGCTTTTTTTGTTGGTGTTGTTGCCACTTACTGGTTTTATCATTGGCCGCATCAGCAGGAGTCTCAAGGCGCAATCTAATATGGCACAGGAATACCTGGGTGTACTGATGTCGATTCTCGATGAAACGCTTTCGGGATTGCGTGTAATAAAAGCTTTTACTGCGGAGAAATTACTCGGTCAGCGTTTTTTTAACACGAACAATGACCTTAATCATATCCGCAACAAAATGAACTTCAGGCGTGATCTGGCTTCGCCTTTATCTGAATTCATGGGCGTGCTGGTCCTAAGCGCCATTCTTTGGTTCGGCGGGCAGCTGGTGTTTAGCCACGGCCTCAATTCTGATACTTTTATCACTTATATAGTTTTCTTCACACAAATTATTAATCCCGCTAAATCTTTATCAACAGCATTTTACAACGCACAACGCGGATCGGCGGCCATTCAGCGAATAGAAGAAGTATTGTTAACACCCGTTACCATTACAGATAAACCGGATGCAAAGGAAATGCAACTCTTTTCGCAGCGCATCGAATTTAGAAATGTAAGTTTTGCCTATGAAGACGTGACGATATTAAAAAATATCAATCTCATTATTGAAAAAGGAACGACCGTTGCATTGGTGGGTTCTTCTGGTTCTGGTAAATCTACACTGGCAGATCTTATTCCAAGGTTTCATGATGTTAGCAGTGGTGAATTACTAATTGACGGCATCAACATAAAAGAATATACTGTTCATTCGCTTCGCAGCCAGATGGGTATTGTAACACAAGAGCCTATTCTTTTTAATGATTCTATTGCTGGTAATATTACATTGGGCAAGCCTGATGCAGATATACAATCAATTGAAAAGGCCTCAAAAGTGGCCAACGCCTACCAGTTTATTACCAATAAAGAAGATGGGTTTGCAACAAATATTGGCGACCGCGGCAGCAAGCTGAGTGGCGGTGAAAGACAGCGGCTTACCATTGCCCGGGCGGTACTTAAAAATCCGCCGATATTAATTTTTGATGAGGCCACTTCTTCACTCGATACAGAAAGTGAACGGCTTGTGCAGGATGCCATCAATCACGTAATGCAGAACCGTACTTCACTGGTGATTGCACACAGGCTTTCTACGGTGCGTCACGCCAACGAGATTATTGTATTGCAAAAGGGTGAAATTGCGGAACGCGGAACGCATGATGAGCTATTGACAAAAGGAGGAATTTACAAACGGCTGATTGATATGCAGGAAGTGAAGTAGGGCGTAAGATGTACAGTCTAAAATTCACTTTATGCAAGCGGTTTACAAAAATTGAAATTTACATTAGCGCCTGCTACTTAAATGTATTGTAACCCAATAATATGAGGCCTTCAATCTTACATCTTTCACCACATACCTCATTTTATCAGCTTATAATTCTTGTACTCGCCAAATTTAAAACCTAGAACATCTTCAATGGGTTGCAGCATTTTGTCTTTTGTTTTCCAGACAGCTTTTTTGGGATTAAATGTATAGTTCCAGTTCTGCGATTTAATTTTTGCATGCATCCGTTGCGGATGACTGCCCTCAAATAGTTTTACCCGATCAACATTATCAGGTGTTGATGCATTTGCTTCCTGCTCTTTTTCTAAGACTTCTACCGGCTTATAATACTCACCAAACTGGCTGGCTTTTTTTTTGAAGCCTTCCGGTGGCCGCACTCCATTATAATGATAAATGGGCGCGTCAATTTTCTTTACATGCAATTTTTTACCAGGTTCAATTCCTTTCTCATACGCTTCTTTTGAACTGTATTTTCTAAAACCCTGGGAATCACGGTACGATCTTATTACCGGTATATTCCTGAAAATTCTTACTTCATTATTGTGAACGCGGCGCGAATTCCGGATGTAATCATACGAGCCCCAGAAATGTAAAAAAGGTAAAATAAATCCTTCCACTTTTTTATCAGCATCATTTTCTGCTATCGCCATTTTAATTTTTGGAAGATCTTTTTCATGTATCACTTCATCTGCCTGTATATGAAAAGCCCAATCGCCGGTTATGCCATCCAGCGCGAGATTTGCTTGCCGGGCAAATATTTTTCCGCCCTGCGGTAAGTTCATATCCCACACAGTATTAATAATTTTAATTTTTTCTGATTGCAAATTTTCTATTGCTTCGCGTGTTCCATCACTTGAATCACCAACGGCAATAATGAATTCATCACAAACAGGAAGAATGGATTGAAACGCTTCGAGAAATGGAACGCCATAGTCGAACCCGTTTCGCACATATGAAAAGCCTGAAATTTTCATCAATCAGTATTTAATTTTGCTATAGCAGCGCAATGTAAGATATAGTATGCATAAATTTTGAGCCACGCAGACACGGATATTCTGTATTTTTTGTGGCATTGAATGTACGTTGGGACCATATACAAAAAAAATTGCTTCGAAATGGCCGACGGTGGAAATTCTTTTTTTTTGAAATGCGATGACCAAAAATCAGCGTGGTTTTGTTTAAACATAAACCTGGTAAGATTTAAATAAACCTTTATTTGCTATTTTTTGTTTTGATTGCAACAACCTATCGAAGCTTTTATTAATTTCCACTTCTGGCATGATAAATTTTATTCCCATATTTCCACTTGGCATTGTAGTCTATCCCGGAGAAAGCCTTAACCTGCATATTTTTGAACCAAGGTATAAACAATTGGTTACAGAATGTTTTGCTGAAAAAAAGATGTTCGGTATTCCTGTTGTCATTAATAATCATCTGAATGAAACGGGTACACTGGTAGAAATTAATGAAATAACCAGCACGTACGATAACGGGGAAATGGATATTAAAACGACCGGTATAAAGGTTTTTCGCGTACTGGAAATTATAAAACAGGTACCCGATAAATTATACAGTGGCGCCATTGTAAAATATCCTGATAATATAGAAGACACTGGCAAAAGAACGTTGATGAACAAAGTACTGAAAGGAATGCGTGAGTTGCATGCAAGACTGAAGGTAGAAAAACAATTTAAAAAGCCGGATAGTGAACTGACCAGCTATGATATTGCGCACCATGCCGGCCTGTCGTTGGAAGAGGAATATGAATTGCTGGGTTTACTGCAGGAAGTACAAAGACAGGAATATCTGAACCGCCACCTGGCCAAAGTATTGCCTGTAATGGCAGAGATGGATCAATTGAAAGACAAGATCAAACTCAATGGTCATTTCAAAAATCTTTCTGCACTGGATTTTGATATCAATGAATAGCGGTAATCTTTAACTTCACCGGGGAAATAAATTCCATCGTATTATTTTTAATCACAAAAACAAACCTGTTGCCTGCTATAACGCTTTGCCTTGATTTTGGAAATACCCGTTTAAAATATGCCGTATTTGACGGTAACATTCAAAAAATTGCAGCTGTGCTGGATGAAGACGTTGCAGCATCTGTTGAAAAAGTATTAAATGTTTATCAGCCTGCTAAATCAATTCTGTCTTCTGTTATAAAACAAGATGAAAGCATTGAAAAATTATTAAGTGACCATACACAGTTTCATAAGCTTTCTCACCTTACCGAATTGCCTTTTACAACGCCCGTGGGTAAACCTGAAACAATAGGGGCAGACAGGCTGGCGCTTTGCGCAGCGGCGGTTGAATTCTTTCCCGGAAAAAATAATCTTGTTATTGCATTGGGTACCTGCATCACCTATAATTTTATTAATAAATTTCATGAATTTACCGGCGGTGGTATTTCACCGGGTATGGATATGCGCTTTAAATCACTTAACACATATACGGCTTTGTTGCCAGTTATTAAAGAAGACTGGAATTTTCCATTGATAGGGTATGATACACGCACCAATATATTAAGTGGTGTTATATTGGGAATGGCAAAAGAGATTGATGGTTTTATTGAAGCATATGCAGAAAGATATGGCAACTTTAACGTGCTTTTAACCGGGGGCAATTGCACATCTTTTGTACCCCATCTCAAAAACAAGATATTTGCAGACCCTGATTTATTATTTAAAGGATTATACGCCATCAGCGAATGCAACAATAAAAATAAATGACCCCTGGTTTCTAAGACGGAGTCAACAATAAAACCCATGTTTTTCCCGCGCAGGCATATTAAAGTATTATCAGCCCTTTTAATGGCCTGTCTTATTTTGTGTGCATGCGAAAACGATTTAAAAGATGTTCCCAACCTGCACGATAAGCGCACCGCAATGGATGAAGGACACGACATTACTATCTATTTGAGCCAAAATGGAAAAGTAAAGGGGAAACTGACTGCACCATTGATGTATATCTACCAGTCTGACTCATCTTACGAGGAATTTCCAAAGTCATTGCATGTAGATTTTTACAACGATTCGCTTGTAAAAGAAAGTCAGCTGGATGCGCGTTATGCAAAAGACCGTCAATGGGAAAACAAAGTCTTTCTGAAAGATTGCGTGGTAGTAATTAATGTATTGAAAGGCGACACGCTTCGTTGCCAGGAACTGTGGTGGGATAAGAATCTGCAGAAATTTTACACCGATAAGCCGGCCCGCTACAGCCAGAAAGACCATTTTGTTAACTATGGCAAAAATGGTTTGGAAGCTAAACAGGATTTGAGCAACCTGGTGTTTTATGACAATAATGG
>JBDUAY010000260.1:0-8292 GCA_040004415.1 Bacteroidota bacterium
AGTAATAGAGGGTTCTTTTTAGGGTTTATGCGCCGCTTTTCTAAGCGGCGTTCCCATTTTATTGAAGGTTGTCAGGATTTTTATAATAGGAACGATTTTTATCCTGTAATGATAACAAGTACTTTCGGTAATATACCAATCGTTCTGAAACTGCCGATTTCCAGGCCTTACGATGCCTCCTGGTGTATCATGGCAATCATAACAATCCGCGTTCCATTTATCAACTTCCAACAGCAGCCCCAATATCTTTTACATTACCGGTCCTTTTTAATACACCCCAGTTTTGTAATTCCCCCTTAATTGCTTTTCTGAATGATTTAAACAATACATAATACATCAGCCACCTGTACACAAAACGCTGTGGTACCAACCAAATAAGCTTACTCAGTTTTTCTTTTTCATAACTAAATGCAATGATAGAGACTGCAGCATCTACCAGCATGAAAATAAAATAATACGACAGTATTTTTTCACCGTTACCACTCCATATTCCTATGATCATAAAGATGTCTGCCAATGGTGCAATCGTAGGAATGATAAACTGAAAAATAAGTATGTTGGGCAATGCTATCCATCCAAGCCATTTATATTTCCAGTTAAATAATGCATCCCGGTTTTTCCAGAACGTTTGCATAACACCAAAGCTCCAGCGAAAACGTTGTTTCAAAAACATTTTAACCGTCTCAGGAGCTTCTGTCATGGCAATAGCCTTGTTATCATTTTTAATAATATAGCCACAGCGAAGTATTCTTACAGTGAGATCACAATCTTCCGCAAGTGTATCAGTAGTGAAGCCGCCTGCATCTTCCAACGCCTGTTTTCTGAAAGCGCCAATGGCGCCAGGTACAACAGTAATAGCATTTACGGCGGCAAAAGCCTTGCGATCAAAATTCTGACTGGTAATGTATTCAATATCCTGCCAGCGTGTAATGGCATTTCTTGTATTGCCTACTTTTACATTGCCCGCTACCGCGCCAACGGTATTCTCTTCTGTTGAAATTTGCGGATCGAAATGCCGCATTAATAAGGAGACTGCATTGGGCAATAATTTTGTATCTGCATCAATGCAAACAACATAATCAGCAGATGATTGCGCTATGCCATAATTAAGCGCAGATGCCTTGCCGCCATTTGCTTTGGACAGTACCCGTATTTTATCATTTGTCTTAAATGCAGCATTTACTTTTTCAAACGTTGTGTCTTTGCTGCCATCATCTACAAAGATGATTTCAAAATCAGGATAATCTGTTCTTAATAAATTATTAAGCGAACTGACCACATTCACTTCTTCATTGTATGCCGGCACAATGATGCTCACTTTTGGCCCAGCCGTTTTACCATCAGCCCACGCAGGAACAATGTTCTCCCGTTTTTCCTTGCGGTGCTGTATAGCCGCTAAAATAGCCATGAGGAAAATCCTTGCCAGCGATAAAACAATAAATACAATAAAAAGAGATGAAAGTATGTGTCCGCCCCAGTATCCGGCTTCAAACAAAAAGCTTTCAAACTGAATAATATAATAGCCACTGCCCTTTGGCACTTCCGGCATGAGATCATCTTTCTTTTTACCCAGCAAATCTGCTATGGTAGTGAACGTATACCCGCGTTCTTTGAAATATTTAATTATCCGCGGCAATGCGTCAACAGTCGCCTGCCTGCTATCGCCGCCGGCATCGTGCAGCAAAATTATATTTCCGTTCTGGTCGTTCGCGGTTACCCTCGCTTTTTCGCGGACTACCCTGTCAAAAATTGAGTCAGCAGGCGTACCCGGTTCCCAGTCTTCGGGATCGATCGACTCGCCAATATCTAAATAATTTTTTTCATGGGCCCAGGCCACCGGTATCAGCTCTTCATATTTCTGTGGTTGAAAGTCGGCATTGAAAGGCGCCCTGAACATGGTGGTTGAATGCCCGGTGATACATTCTATCAGCAAACGGGTAGATTCCATTTCAAGTATGGCCCGCTTATGACTTACCTTGGCAATATTAGGGTGGGTAAATGTGTGGTTGCCAATTTCATGGCCCTCACGGTAAATTCTTTTTACAATTGGAATGTTATTTTCTGCATTAATGCCTACCAGGAAAAAAGTTCCGGGTACATGCTCACTGCTTAAAATATCTAAAATTTTGGGCGTGTATTTTGGATCGGGCCCGTCATCAAACGTGAGTACCAGCTTCTTCCTGTTAGCCGTATCTCCGCCATAGGTCTTTGCCACCCATTTGGAAGGCAGTGTATCGTACGATTCTTCGCTTATCAGCATTTCCGCCGTATCTATTTCAGGTACAATCCTGCCACTGGTAGGCCCACCGATGATGTCCAGAATTTCTCCGCCTTTTCCTTCATAGTCCACATTCTCTTCGTTGGTCAAAGAAGAAATGTATGCAAAAGAAGCAAAATCAAAATGTTTAATACTGTCTTTGCTCATATCCCGATCATAAAAATCCCACATGCGGGAATCTTCAGCGCCAAGCCGCCAGAGCGATACGCCACCTAAGCCATATTCTGACGCAAAGCGCAAAGCGTTGAACGTTGTTGCTGCATCCGTAAAATATACTTTATGGGCGTGGTCATTATCGTCTGTATAGTTAAATGTCAGGTTGTAGGTGTCATTATCAAAGTCGATTTTGCTGTTATAGGTGCGGGCGCGCACCAGTACCTGCTGGTAGGTGATCGGTTCTGCATGGGTAGGCTTGCCGTTTTTATCAACGGTCCAATCGTAACCAAATGCTGCTGCTGCAAGAATTATTTTCTGGGCTGGAATTTTATTAGCAGCCTCATCCACAGCGGCTTCAATCCATTTTTGTTCTGCAATAGAACCAGGAACCGTACTTTCTGAATACTGATCATACGCCATTAAAAAAATATAATCATTATAATTGGCCAGTTCAGTAAAATTGTAATCCTCGTTAAAAGGAACTACGTCCTGCGTTACCAAAAACCCTTTTGCATGGAGTTTTCCATATAGTTCTTTCTGAAACTGGACAAGCGTTTCATTTTTCTTTTCTACCAGGTCTTCAAAATCTATATTAACGCCAGATAACTTATTGGTATCAAGAATATGAATAAGATCGCTGATTAATTTTTCTCTTTTGGCTGGATTGCTGATAATGCGGTGTACGGCTTCGCCCTGGAAAACTTCGTTAACATTATTAGAAAGGATCGGTACAATCTTAACGCCCGAACGTTTCATGATATCAAGCGCGCCGGCATCAATTTTTGTGACAATACTGTCGCCGGTTGGGTCAATAAACATCCATTCGGGGACCACCATATTCAAGTGGCTGATATTGCGCTCCAGGGAAGAATAGGATTGCGGATCCCAGTCAACATAGAAAGCCGCGCGGATGCCGGCGCCAAATTTGTGGAACGAATAGAAATCGGGATCTGCATGGACAATAACGCCATTCTTTCTTTTAAAACGTTTTGGAATAGGATATGCGCCACTGCTGTACATCTCTTTTTCATTGATGTATTTTCTGAAACCGCCATATTGCTTGCCAATTTTTGTCTTGCTGAAAAGAGAGTTACTGTTGGTATCCAGCAGCGCTTGCTTTTCCTGCTCACCCAGCAGCCGCGGCATTAAAGGGGTATCACCCCGTGACAAAGTAATTATGATGACGGTAATACCAATCGCTATAAAGAAAAATATAAAACGGCTTCCCCATTTAAAACGTTGCCAGCGGGAAGCGGAGACCGTTTGAAAAACCTGTTGTTTATGTGTGTTCATGTATATGTAATATCCTCAGGCAGAATTTAACTCATAAAATTAATACAGAAATTGTTAATGGCGCTTTAATACTGCAATTGCTGAAGTTAATAATCCAGTTCAAGACGCAGCCGGTCTTTCAACTCTTTTACCAATGGATATTCAGCTGCAATTTTCTGATATTGTTCTTTTGTATTCAGAGGTATTTCTACTTTATGCGAAAGGTCTATTTTTTCTTCTATGATGATAAAAAAAGTAAGCAGCCGGTTGTTAAAATACTGCTGCAGGTGCTCAGACAATTTTACTCTTTCTGATTCTATAAATTTTAATTGCAAATTATTAGGTGTTACAATTTCAAAAGAACTTTCATCTTTTATACGGAGTATGGCCAGGTCAAAACTTTGACCTGCAGGGTTTTTGGCCTCTTTCAGTAAGATCGTAAAATCATTCCAGACTTGTTGCAGGGCCTCTTCTGTGAGTGGCTTTATTTGGGTAGCAATAATGTTGCTGTCTCCATTTGAATATTGCTGCCGGATTTTATTTAGCCCGCTTAATTTGCCCGTAGAAGCAGGAATTGGTTCCCGATCTTTCGGTAGGGTGTTGGGAATTGGGGAAGCTGAATGACTGACACTCCGGGGCTGGTAATCAATCACTGTTTCAATCGTCTTTTCTGCCGGTGTTTCGATGATCAGTTTCGCGGCTTTATTTTTTGGGCTGACGGCGGCAGGCGCGGCAACTGATTCCTTCATCGCTATAAAAGACAAGCTCCTGAAAGCAACCGGTTTTACTGAATCAATTATTTTTTTTTTAGCCGGACCATCCGCTGTCGCAGTTAATTCAAGTGCCTGCTGCAGGTAGGTAAGTTTAATAAGCGAGAGTTCTACGTGCAGGCGTTTGTTTCGTGCAGCCTTATAATGAACCGTTGTTTCATTCAATATATTCAGCGCACTGATGATATAGGCAAATGATGTTTTTTTAGCGGCTTCAATATACTTGTCTTTAAAACTTTCTACTACTTCCAGTAAACCAGCTACCCGTTCGTCTTTCGATACCAGCAGGTTCCGCAGAAATTCTGAAAAACCTTCTATCACCAAATCACCTTCAAACCCTTTGCTGTTAATATCATCATACAATAACATGGCGCCTGCCAGATCCTGTTGCTGCATGCAATCGAGCAATTTAAAATAGTAATCGGCATCCAGTATATTCAAATGTTCCAGCGTATTGGCATAAGTTACTTCGCCATTGGTAAAACTCACTATTTTATCAAGTATACTCAACGCATCCCGCATACAACCTTCGCTTTTTTGGGCAATAAGATGCAGTGCTGCTTTGTCGGCTGTTATTTGTTCTTTATCAATAATTTCCTGTAAATGTTCAACGGTATCGTTGGGGGTGATGCGTTTAAAATCAAAAATCTGGCAACGACTTAAAATAGTGGGTAATATTTTATGTTTTTCAGTAGTGGCTAAAATGAAAATAGCATAGGGCGGGGGCTCTTCCAACGTTTTCAAAAAAGCATTGAAGGCGGAGGAACTCAGCATGTGTACCTCATCTATTATATACACTTTGTATTTGCCAGCCTGCGGCGCAAAACGAACCTGGTCTACCAATGCACGGATATCATCCACCGAATTGTTACTGGCCGCATCCAGTTCATGAATATTGAGCGATGTTCCCTGATCGAACGATACACAGGAGTGGCACTTATTACAGGCTTCGCCGTCTTTGCTAATGTTTTCGCAATTAATGGTTTTTGCCAATATGCGCGCGCAGGTGGTTTTGCCAACCCCCCGGGGGCCGCAAAACAAAAATGCATGCGCCAGCTGGCTATTTTTAATGGCATTTTTTAATGTGGTGGTAATATGTGACTGTCCCACGACCGTAGAAAAATTCTGCGGTCTGTACTTCCTTGCTGAAACAATAAATTTATCCATACCTGCGGCGAAGTTAAGCGAAAAGATTTTTTTATCCGGTGGAGCAAAATAGGCCAAACGTGTATGAGTAAAAAACATATTTATGCACGAAATAGAAACAGGTTTGGACATCCGTTTGACTTAGGAAACGGTGACCCACCATAACTGTCGGAAGATTTCTTTTTGCTCTGCAGGAGCAATTTATAGATAAGATTAAAATGATAAAATGGATTTCATTCCGTAGGAACGTTTTATGCGGTATTTGCTTAAGACGTTCCTACGGAACGATGAACAGCACCTGAATGCCGCTTCTACCCATAAAATGTTCCGCTGGAACATCTTCCGAACCGTTGTGGTCACACACCTCCCACGGAACCCGGTTCCCTGGTTGATTTCGCGGGGTTCCCCCCACATCGCAGATGTTCCTTGTATTCCCCCGATGGATATCGTAGCAAATGCTTCGCCTTAAATTCCAACCCTTCCTGTGTCTCCGCCGTTCAAAATCTCCGTCGTTCAAAATGTTAGTTCGAAAAAATTGCGAAGCAATCCTCCGTGAATCGCCTCAATGGCTAACCGCGATAAAAGTTTTTTAATCCCTCCTGTGTCTCCGTGGTTCAAAATCTCCGTCGTTCAAAATGTTAGTTCGAAAAAATTGCGAAACAACCCTCCGTGAATTGCCTCAATGGCTAACCGCGATAAAAGCCTTTTAATCCTCCTGTGTCTCCGTGGTTCAAAATTGCTGCTGCAGGCTATAAAAAAAAGGGCTGCTTTTTACAGCAGCCCAATCAAAAAGGGTCTCAGAAGAATCTATGCAAAACTAAAAACCTGGATTGTTTGGCAGCAATTTTGGATTAACGTCTGTCTCTTGTTTTGGTACCGGAAACAGCAATTGTTTTTCTGCAAAGGTTGCATTGAAAACTGTTTTGTGACCTACAAAATCATCCCAGTTGCCGGTTACATCATTGTGTACTTTTTTGGTACGCAGCATATCGAACCACATCTTATTTTCAAAGCATAGTTCAAAGTAGCGCTGCAACCAAACTTCATGTTCAAAATCACTTTGGCTTAAAGCGCCAATAGGTGCCAGTTGCGCCCTTGCCCGTATATCATTTACACTCTTGACTGCGGTAGCATTTGGCGCGCCATCTGCACGGTTCTCAGCTTCGGCATACATCAGTTTTACATCTGCCAAACGGTAAAGCGTGTAGTTTAAATCTGATTTTACAGTGTTGGTTACCGCATTTACATCAAACCACTTATAAATGTAAGGCCCTTTGAATGTTACGGTAGCGCCTGTTTTGATGCTGGGGTAACTGCTGTAAAAGAACTGGCGATCTTTTACACGTTTATCTCCTGCAGCATAAGAAGCAATAAACTGTGCTGTTGGATAAACCGATCCATATTCATCAGAGTACTTTGAAATACCAGAGTAATTTGGAATGGTTAATGGCGTTAGCGGATTGGTAGAAGGAACACTGGCTGCATATTGAACCTGGAAAATAAATTCGCCCGCATTTTTATTGACCGGATTAATCATGTCGGTGTATTCCGGGAACAATGTATATCCCCCATTATTAATAACATTGAGTGAGCGTTTGGCAGACTCTGCATAGTTGGTATTACCACCATTAATGGCTGCACCTGCATAGGTAAGGTATACATCTGCCAGAAGAGATTCTACGGCACCCATTGAAACATGGCCGGTAGCATCTTTCCAGGGTAATGTTGATTTTTCTGCCAGCAGCAAATCAGGAATAATAATGCTGTCGTAAATATTCTTTGCCGGGGATCTTGAAACATTTAGTGCAGTTACATCGCGTGGCACAGTTGTAATGTTGGGCACAGGGCCATACATACGCACCAGGAAAAAATAATACAACGCCCGTAAAGTATGCACTTCTGCCAGCATATTGGTTTTAGCATCAGGTGATAAGCCGCTTGCTGTAATGCCCGGAATAGATTGAATGGCCTGGTTGCAATAACCAATGCCTTTGTATAAATTCTGCCACCAGGTATCAACATAAAAAGAAGTAGCATTATAGCTTAGATTTTGATACAGTGTAAAATTGGTTTGGCCCAAATCGCTGTTGGATTTACCGGTCATAAATTCCATCAGGTTCCAGGTATTTCCACCATAGGAAGACGGCTGGCCGCCCAGCATAGAACCCTGCAAATTCTGGTATGCTGAATTCGTAAATGCCTGGGCTACTTTAAGACTGGATAATTGCGAATCGGGTGTAATAAAACTGGTAGGCTTTTCCTCCAGGAATTTTTTGCAGGAAGCCACAAGAAAAACGACCGCTGCGATAGCTATATATTTTATTATTTGCTTCATGTTTTCGCTTTTTTGAAATTAGAAATTAAGTGAGACGCCTGCGTTCCAGACACGTGGACGCGGATAAGAGAAGAAATCAAGGTTTTGTGAGAAGTTAGGATTGTTACCGTAAGAAGAATTATAGGTATCCACTTCAGGATCGTACCCTGTGTATTTAGTGCTGATAAACAGATTTTGTACACTTACATAAAACCTCACTTTGCCTACGTGGTAGCGATCAAGCATTTTGCCGGGCAGCGAATAACCTAATATAAAATTCTGGCCGCGTATAAATGAACCGTCTTCTACCCACCAGGTATCAAATTTAGAATCCTGTGCATGTGCATAATTTCTTA
>JBDUAY010000261.1:0-8286 GCA_040004415.1 Bacteroidota bacterium
GTCTTTAAACTATGGGAAGGATTGGGCTATTATACCCGTTGTAAAAATCTTATCACGACAGCAGATTTTATCAGCCAAGAAAAAAAAGGCATATTTCCAAGCGATTATGAAAGCATTTTATCCTTAAAAGGTGTGGGACCATACACCGCCGCTGCTATCGCTTCATTTGCTTTTAATTTACCCCATGCCGTACTTGATGGAAATGTGTTCAGGGTATTGTCAAGATATTTTGGAATCAACACGCCAACGGATACGCCGGCTGGTAAAAAATTATATACGCTGCTGGCAAATGAATTACTCGATAGGGAAGAACCAGGCTTGTACAACCAGGCTATCATGGATTTGGGCGCGGTTATTTGCAAGCCACAACAACCTCTCTGCAATAAATGTCCGCAAAAAAACGATTGCCGGGCACTTAATTACAAAATAGTTAAAGACCTGCCCATTAAAGAAAAACAATTAAAAAAGAAAAGCCGCTCGCTGTATTATTTTGTTGTTACAATAAAAGACAGTGTGTTGATTCGTAAAAGAACAACCAAAGATATTTGGGAGAACCTATTCGAGTTTGTTCTGTTTGAAAGCGCTGAACCCATAGAAACCGGCACAAACGCATTTAAGCCTGCATTAAAAGAGCTGTTTGGCAATCATGAAATGCAGGTTAAAAATATTTCGCCGGTTTTTCGTCAGTTACTAACCCATCAAACTATTGCCGGCCAATTTATAGAATTGGAAACAGACACCATGCCAGCCAGTATGAATGATTATGAGATGGTGAAAAAAACAGCCCTTAAAAAATATCCCTTCCCCAAATTTATTACCGCGTGGTTGCAACAGGATAGCAAACCAATGCAAATGTTTTAACACGGGTACTGTTTTATTTAGCGTAATTAATCTCTTTGTATTTACACGGTGAAAGGACTGGTTTTTATTTCTTTTTAATGACGTTATACAAGCCTCTTCAATTATTTTTAATCGCATATCACGCTGCTGTATGGCATACTTATGGCATTGAAACAATATCCGGAAAAGATGCTGTGTACACCCCTGTTCCGGCACCAAAAAAATCCAATTATTTACCTGAAAAAATCTAACTTTAAGGAGATTTAAAACCCGGCGATGATTAATTCACAATAAACTATCAATTATGCGTGGCGTTAACAGGGTAATGCTTATAGGTAACCTGGGAAAAGACCCGGATGTTCAATACCTGGAAGGCAATATTGGGGTGGCAAAATTTTCTCTGGCAACTACTGAAACATACAAGGACCGTTCGGGAAAACTGATATCACAAACAGAATGGCATACTGTTGTTTTATGGAGAGGACTTGCAGATTTAGCTGAAAAATATTTACACAAAGGAAGTCTCGTTTATATTGAAGGGCGACTGCGCACACGCAGCTGGGAAGATAAAGAAGGAAATAAAAAATTTGCTACAGAAGTGGTGGGTGATAACCTTATAATGCTTGATAAAAGAAATGATGGCAGCCACGGTACCGGGCACGATGGCACAATGGATAACTTAACGAATCCCGATGCGCCGCTTCCCGGAGAACATTCCGGAGATTTGCCCTTTTAATTAATTATTATTGCAACTTTGCGTTTATCCATTTTTTTACCGGACCCAATACCTGTATATTAAACGCATAATTAATAACGAAAACCCACTGCTTTGGATTACCTGTCGGATTTTAGTGCCTGCTTTCATTATCCACCGCTGCTTTTACTGGCTGGTAACCCGCAAGGAATTACCCTCCTGGTTGTATTGATTTTGTTTTTGTTGCTTGTTTCATTTTTTGTTTCGGGCGCAGAAGTAGCTTTTTTTTCATTGAGCTACAAAGACGTTAATATGCTTAAAACCAAACACGATGCTGGCTGGAAACGCATTGTTGGTTTGCTGGAAGATCCTAAAATATTATTGGCTTCTTTACTTATCGCCAGTACGCTGGTAAATATTGCTATCATTATACTTTCAAATTTTCTGATAGATGAGATGCTTGATCTCAAAGCAAGTTTCCTGATTGCATTAATAAAAATTATCATCATCAGTTTTTTTCTTGTGCTGTTTGGAAAAGTTTTACCTAAAGTATGGGCCACGCAAAACAATCTTCGCTTTGCCTACAATGCTTCTTACATTGTTGAGATCATTCATTACCTGTTCAGACGGGTAAGCGTTTGGATGGTAGGAATGTCAGACGGCATTGAAAGTTTTTTAGGAAAAAAAGCCTCTTCCTACAGTCTTGAAGAACTTGACAGTGCCATAGATATTACGGCCAGCACGGATGCCACTGAAAAAGAAAAAAGCATTCTCAAAGGCATCGTTAAATTTGGCAATATCAGCGTAAAACAGGTTATGACCACGCGCCTCGATGTTTGCGGAATTAACCAAAATATTTCATTTCCGGAACTGATAAAAAAAATTGCCGAACTGCATTACTCACGACTGCCCGTGTACAAAGAAAACCTTGATGAGGTGACCGGCATCATTCATACAAAAGATGTACTGCCACACCTGAATGAAACAGACAGTTTCAACTGGTTACAGCTAATACGCCAGCCTTATTTTGTACACGAACAAAAACTGATTGAAGACCTGCTGAAAGAATTCCAGGAAAAGCGCATACACTTTGCAGTTGTAGTAGATGAATTTGGTGGCACCAGCGGTATTGTATCATTGGAAGATATCCTGGAAGAAATTACCGGTGATATTAAAGATGAATTTGATGACGAAGAAAGCAACGACAGTAAAATAGACGACTACACCTATATCTTTGAAGGCAGAACCATGATCAACGATGTTTGTAAAGTGATGGGTCTTCCAGTTGATACTTTTGAACGTGTACGTGGCGACAGTGATTCGGTTGCTGGTCTGATTCTTGAAATAGCAGGGCATTTTCCCGTTATTAATGACGTAGTTAGCAGTGGTGATTTCGATTTTACCATCCTGGAACTTGACCGGAACCGTATTAAAAAAGTAAAAATTTCTGTTAAGCCCGCCGTTAAATAAGAGCTTCATTTATGCGAAACATCTTTCTGAAAAGTATACCCGGTGTAATGGTATCAATAGCTGTTGTACTCATTTTTTCTTCCTGCAACAGTACTTACACACCAAGGCCGCGTGGGTTTTTTAAAATTGATTTTCCGGAACACACTTACCAGGTATTTGACAAGGCTGGCTATCCATATAAATTTGAATATCCATCTTATGCAAATATTGTACAGGACAGCACTTTCTTTGAAGAACAGCCCGAAAATCCTTACTGGCTTAACATTGAGTTTCCCCAGTTTCATGGCAAAATATATATCAGCTATATTGAAATAGGCGGCAAAAGCCGTTTTAAGATCCGCGATGCAAAAGGCAATTATATTGATTCAATCGGTACAAATACATTCGACAATCTTATAAAAAGTTCATACGCCCTTACCTATAAGCATACCTACAAAGCATCTTCCATAGATGATAGTGCTTTTACAACGGCTAACCATGTAGAAGGTGTTTATTTTAAGATTGGAGGCAATGCTGCTACCGCCAACCAGTTCCTTGTTACAGATACGGTAAAACATTTTCTTCGGGGTGCTTTGTATTTTGATGCCACGCCCAATGCAGACTCGCTGGGCATTGTAAATCATTTCTTACAACAGGATATGAAGCATTTGATCAATAGCCTGACGTGGAAATGACCCACGGAGGCAGGCAGATCAAATCTTATATTTTAGATCCTTAGATTTTATATTGAAGCGATATACGGACTATTGCTTCACAATAGTCAGCTTTACAGTCAGGCGTGGAAATGAGGAATTGGGAATTTGCAGCGATGCATTTAATACCAGGAATGCTGACAGTCATATGTCCAAATGCTAAATCCTAATGACTAATTCCTTCTTTGATGTAAGTTTGCAGTATAAATAACACACCTTGATAGCTATAGAAAATATATTGATCAGTGACGATGTGATAGAATCGCAGTTTGTTTGCGATCTTAATAAATGCAAGGGCGGCTGCTGCGAAGACGGAGACGCTGGTGCCCCTCTTTCCAAACAAGAACTGGATGAAGTAAACAAAGCCTATGAAATAGTAAAGCCATACATGACCAAAGAAGGTATTGCCGTTACAGAAAAAGAAGGGCGCTATCAATACGACAGGGAGTTTGGCTGGGTAACACCAACTATTCGGGGTAAAATGTGTGCTTATGGTTACCGCGATAAAAAAGGAATCATTATGTGTTCTTTTGAACAGGCGCACAATGAAGGAAAAATACAGTGGAAAAAACCGATCAGCTGTCATCTTTATCCAATTAAAATTAAGAAGAGTAAAGAATATGAAATGCTCAACTACGAGCCACGCGAAGGAATGTGCAGTCCGGCATGCGTACTGGGTAAAAAATTAAAAGTACCCACCTATGTCTTTTTGAAAAATGCACTGATACGAAAATATGGTGAAGATTTTTATGTTTTACTGGAACAGGTAGCGGCGAAGTACTTCAGGGATAAAAAGAAATCGTGAGGTGTCAGACGTGAAGCGTAGGGTTTTAGCCATAATAGCAAACAAAATATAAATATCAACTACAAATTGTTAGCGACCGGTTACGTCTCTCGTCTCACGATTGACGATTGGTGATTCAAATTATTAAACACTACCAATGTCAGAATCTGCTTCAACTTTTATTGCAAAGAGTACTGTTAAATCGGCCGACTTAGATCACCGCCGGAAGATCAACTTTAATATTGGAAAATATAATAGCGCTGTTCCTTCAGGTAAACAACAGTTTGCAGATCTAAACACTGCAAGGGAAAGAGCAAAAAATGTAAAGTGGCGTGCAATTGAATCATTGGATACACAACTCGAAAATTTTGAAGCGGCTTTCACCAAACGTGGTGGTAAAGTAATTTGGGCAGAAGATGCGCAACAGGCGTTACAGGAAATAAAAAAAATCTGCGAAGCAAAAAAATGCCGCACCATTGTAAAGAGCAAAAGCATGGTTACGGAAGAACTCAAGCTAAATGATTTTTTACAGGCACAAGGCATTGATAGCATAGAAACAGATCTGGGTGAATACATACAGCAGTTAGACGGAGAACCACCATACCATATTGTTACACCTGCCATGCACAAAAGCAAAGAAGATGTAGCAAAATTATTTTACGAGAAACTGCATACAGCGCCTAACCTGTCTCCGCAAGCACTTACATTGATAGCCAGAGAAAAATTACGAACCAAATACACAGAAGCAGAAATTGGTATTACAGGTGCTAATTTTTTAATTGCAGATACAGGCAGTATAGCTATTACAGAGAATGAAGGCAATGCGAGGCTAAGTTGCTCATTTCCAAAAACGCATATTGCTATTGTGGGCATTGAAAAGATAATTCCCTCAATAACAGATCTTGGTTTGTTCTGGCCATTGCTTTCAACATTTGGCACCGGTCAAAAGGTTACTGTTTACAATACCATTGTCAGTGGTCCCCGGCAAGCCAATGAAACAGACGGGCCAGGTGAAATGTATGTGATATTACTCGATAACGGCCGAACCAATATCCTTGCAAATCCGAAGACAAGAGAGAGTTTGTATTGTATACGCTGTGGCGCATGTTTAAATGCCTGCCCGGTCTATAAAAATATTGGTGGTCATTCTTATGGAACCACTTATAGCGGTCCTATTGGCGCTGTTATTACCCCACACTTAAAAGAAATGGGGGAATGGAAACACCTGAGCTATGCGTCCTCGTTATGTGGCAACTGTAGCGAAGTTTGCGCGGTAAAAATTAATTTACACGAATTGCTGCTTGAAAACCGGCATGAAGCAGTAGAGCAAGGGTCTGCATCCCGGGGAGAAAAAATTGCCTGGAAAATCTGGAAAAAAGCCAGTCTTAGCCGTAACCTCATGAACAAAGGCAACCGCAAAATAAAGAACTGGATGGCAAATAAAGTCTTTAAAAGCTGGACCGCCCATCGCGGGGACCTGGACTTTTCTGACAAGACCTTTAACGAAATGTGGAAAGACAGGAATAAAGAATGATTTAATAAAAGATTTTGCGAATATATTTGTAAGTAGTCAGCATAATGGCTGGCTATTATTATATACGGATGTTATTATTCTACACGGTTACCATTACACCACGCCTCCGATACATTGTTGACTTCATCAGTAAGGAATTATTTGATGAACCAATAATTTTTACCACTGATGCCGAAAGTTTTAAAACGGCAACAGTTCCAAGACTCAACTACTCTGATATTGATTTTTCTGAACAGGAATTTTATATTAAAGCAACTTCACTGCTGTTTGAAACAGGTATTAAACCTCAGCCAACAGACTGTTTCGAAGCAGATTATCATACTGCATTTTTTCAAACCCAGGGTGATTATACTTTTGATCTGCTGGCCGCTTCTTTTTATCTGTTGACGCGTTATGAAGAATATCTGCCCCATCAAAAAGATGAATACGGACGCTACGCCCACACCAACTCCCTGGCATTTAAAGAACATTTTTTGCATCAGCCTTTAATAAACATTTGGCTGGATGATTTTAAAAAGAAATTGAAGAAAAAATTTCCAGCACTAACTTTCAGGCGAAGGCCGTTCAAATTTATACCATCTTATGATATCGATATTGCATGGTCTTACCGCAACAAAGGTTGGCTGCGCAATTTGGGAGGCTTTCTAAAGTCAATAAAAAATGGGGATTGGAATGCTGCAAAAGAAAGATGGAATGTGCTGCAAAATGACCATACAGATCCATATGATTCTTATGAGTGGCTCGATGCGCTGCATTTATACTGTAAAATAAAACCTATTTATTTTTTCCTGGTAGCGCAAAAGCTACAAGGGTACGATAGAAATATACCTACGTCATCCAAACCTCTGCAGGAATTGATAGCCTATTTTTCTGTAGTCTATAAAGTAGGGTTGCACCCCTCATGGCAAAGCAGCGTAGTGGCAAATAATAAGACTATACTGGAAGAAAAGGAGTGGCTGGAAGTAATTATAGACAAACCGCTGGAACATAGCCGGCAACACTATATAAAATATACATTGCCACAGAATTTCAGAAGATTTATTGAGTGTGGTTTGCTAAAAGATTATTCAATGGGTTACGGCAGCATCAATGGCTTCCGTGCATCAGTAGCGTCTTCTTTTTATTGGTTTGATTTGGAAAAAAATGAATCTACCCAACTGCAATTATTTCCTTTTTGTTTTATGGATGCCAATGCGTTCTATGAACAAAAACTTAGTCCCCGCCAGGCATACGATGAACTTATTTATTATTACAATACCATTAAAAAATTGAATGGTCTGTTTGTTGCCATTTGGCACAATCATTTTTTAGGGACCGATAAAAAGTTCGCCGGCTGGAAAGAAATGTATGAATTGTTTATGAAAGAGAATGTGTATTGGGACGCCTACAACTTTTAATACTTTCCAAAAAAAATAATCCTGCCTAAAAATAAGCAGGATTTTACCTATACCCCTTAACACAAAAAGACATTTATTTAGCTTACCCGGTTATGGGTTTTTTCTTTTTAATATTAAATACCCGCGACAGGTTGAAACCAAACTGTATATCTCCTTTGCCCCATTTATTGGTTGTTTCTGTAATGAAAGCCCGTTCGTTCATACCACTACTGTTAGAAAAATGAAGTTGAAAAACGTGCCCGCCTGTTTCTATATCAATACCAACTGATAAAGGATTGGTGCCTGCTGAATGTGGCAGTCCGTTGGTAACATAAAAATAATCAACCACCAGCGCCATTCTTTTACTGAATTTATAACGGCCACCCACACCCACAGCATATATATCATTTTTATCTTCAGGAAGTACTTCGTTGCGGTGAACCAATGTTGGACTTAATTGCAGCGAAAATTTCTGTGATAGTTTACGGCCAACAATGACCTGGTAATAATAGCCGGTTCTTGAAGTAAGTGTTAACTCTTTTGACGAATCTGTATTTTTATATGTCTGAATTGACATGCCTGCCACCAGTACAATAGAAACCGGGGAGGATCCGGGTCCTTTTGATTGTTGCAATACACGGTATTTTAAAAATCCATCCAAATCTTTATTAATGGTAGAACGTCCAATACCGATTGTAAAATTTTTACTGATGCCGTAATCAAAACCCATACGAAAGCTGGCCTGGTCAAGACCAAAAAACTGGCGCACACCCTGATTCACCGGCCCAAACCGGTGCAATATTCTAAAATCAAGCACACCGGCACCGATCATCTCCATAGAATGACCATTAATAACCCTGGATGATTTGAACGCGTTGGTAACATATTCCTTTTGG
>JBDUAY010000017.1:0-26986 GCA_040004415.1 Bacteroidota bacterium
GTCATAGTTTTTACGCAGGCTATCGTCAAGCCATGGACTAATTACATATTTCTGCCCCATGGCGGCAGCATCATCAACCGTTCTTTTCCAATCATCCGTAAAATCTTTTTTCACGCTATCCCAGTGTTCAGCATTCATCCTGGTATGCCCGCTCGGCATTTTTAAACCCAAATCAGTTAATATCTTTTTGAACTCTTTCTGGGTATAGCCATAAAATTTATGATCAATGTAATTGGCATGCTCTACGTTTTTATAGCCCATTTTAGCCAGCTTTTTAAGCGTGCCGGAAGGGTCCGTTTTCATATCATCCCGAACAGAATACAATTGCAACCCAAGCGTTTCTTTAGCAGTAATGCCTGCTAAAAGATTACCCGGCAAAATGCTGGCTGCTGCTAATGCCAGGGTAGATTGTTTAATAAAATTTCTTCTTGAATGCTGCATGGTTTATTTATTATTCTTGATTAAATAAGTAACTTTTCTTTGTAAATAGTGTACTAATTTAAATTGTTTTAGGCGCCATCCTGCAAAATGGCAAAATAAATATCCGCCGTATGTTATTTTATCTTTCCCCGGGCACAGAAAACAGCAAATCTCAATGTGGAAATTAATGGTATCCGCGTCTTAGCAACCTGCACACAACAGTAACCAATAAATGCATTTGCCTATGCGATTGTTACAATTTGTAGTACTGACAGTCTTTTTAACATTTGTACAAAATATATACGGCCAGGCCGTTGTAAAACAAGACACCACCTTGCCCGCATGTCTTCAAAAAGCAAATCACTTACTGGACGAAGCGTTTACTTTCATGCAACGGAACTATTACCGGAAAAGCTCGGTAAACTGGGACACCCTGATTAATTCAGCAAAGAAAAAATTGAACAGTTCCGGCAATTGTGATGAAACGTATGATGTCATCAGCTGGTGCTTTAAAGAACTTAACGAGACCCATAGTTTTATTATGCCGCCCGCAAAAGCTGCGATATATAACAATGATGCTACTATGCTACAGTATAAACCAGCAATTAAAGAGTTGGTGGGTGATATAAAGGGAGAATTACTGGACGATGGTGTGGCCTACATCACAGTTCCATGGGTAAGTACAACGGATTCAGCCATCTGCACACTGATTGCAGATAGCTTGCAACAATTAATTTCCACACTAGATACAGATGGTACAAATGGGTGGATAATCGATCTCAGAAAAAATACGGGCGGAAACTGCTGGCCGATGCTGGCCGGCATTGGTCCGCTGCTGGGTGACGGCGTTTGTGGTTATTTTGTAAGCGCCAGAGAAAAAATTTCTATTAGCTACAAGGACGGCGCTGCCAGCCAGGGCAAATATGTGCGATGCAGGGTCAGCAATAGCAATGGTTATAAAATGAAGACCAGCAATAAACCAATTATTGTTTTAACGGGCCGGAGAACCGTTAGTTCGGGCGAAATTGTTGCCCTTGCATTTAAAGGCAAAAAACAGGTCTATTTATATGGAGAACCAACAGCGGGATACACCACTGCCAACGCCACATATACGTTGTCGGATAATTCTATGCTTGTTTTAACTGTTTGCATGGAAGCGGATCGCAACGGTAAAATTTGTGAAGGGAGGATTATGCCGGATGAAACCATCGCTACTGAAAATTATCCTGGCAGCAAAGATTCTGCAAAATCTGCGGCGATGATGTGGATATCAGCACAGCATTAAAAGACTTCGATAAAACTGGCTCAGGTGTGAAAAATCTGTAACCCAATGCAGGCAACCGTTTTGGGTTTGTTAACAGGGTTGCCAAATAATGCGATCATCAGGCTTGAAAATAAAACAGGTACCACATTGCTGCAGTACCTGTTTTGTAATTTATGGAAGAACGATGGTCGGTAATTGTAAAAATTACTTCGTACTGTCCTTTTTCATTTTGCCCATCTTCATTTTGTTGTGGTGCATACTGGTATCAGACATCATTTTTTTATGATGCATACTGGTATCAGACATCATTTTCTTATGATGTTTTGTTGAGTCTTGTGCATTTACTGACACTGCTGCACCGGCAATTAAAAATACTGCTAAGATTATCTTCTTCATTTTTTTAGTTTTAAATGGTTTTTTAAAAATTTTTATTGATTAGTCTTTTTTATCGATTGCTTTTTTCGCCTGTTCAGCCATCATTAAATGATGTTCAAGGGTAGGAATTTTATCTTTGGCCCAGGCACTTATTTGAGTATCATTTCCAGACGCTCCTTCTTTCCTGAAATCTTCAATAGCATCTTTAAGATCACTTATCATAAGATCTACGTATGCATTATCAAATTCCGTTCCCTTTTTTGATGTCAGCTCCTGCACTTTCTTTTGAGATTTGGCGCTTAGTGCATCCGGCAACGTTATATTTTTATCATTTGCTGATTTCTTCAGTTCTTTATTTGCCACATTATGATCCCTTTCCATCATGTCTCCAAGACTTTTTATTATACCACTTGCTCCGTTTTTTTTTGCAAGTTGTCCCAGCTGAACTTCCAGCATTCCACCATCGGCAGCAGAAACGGCAAAATCTGCATCGGGCTTCAAATCCGCCATGGCATTGTGTGTTTCAGGTACTGTATCTGCTGACCTGGCCCTGTCAACTTTTGCTTCATTTATTTTTTCAGCTTCCTTTTTACTGTCCGTTCCGTTGCTGGCGCAAGAAGAAAATAATAGTAAAAACGACAAACCAAATATAGCTAAAACAGAATTCTTCATTGTAGTATTTATCAAAATAAAACAACAATAATGCCCATCGGGTCAAAACTAAAAAAAACGTTCACATAATGTTACTGTAGAAGTAATGCCACAAATAAACTTTTGTTGTAAAATTTGAGTGAAAAATGTGTAAGCATCTTGCTTGTGAGTCAGCCATAGTATAAAAAAACTGCTAAAAGCGATATCGCCTTAGCAGCCTGTAAACTAAATAAATCCGGTATTATCGTCCGCTGTCGTGTATAAACTGTTTCAGTTCACTATTAAAATCCTTTTCTTTTATTAGTTGCTCCAGTGTCATCTGCATCCGGTATTTCCAGTAATGTTTGGGATCAGATGGAATGTTAATTCTTTCTCCGGCCGGATCGGGATTTCGCAATGCATCGCTCATACCCAAAAAATCCTGCAGTTGAAAAATGCTCCACATACATGGCGAATGCAAATGCTGAATTACGACTGCCCGGTTTATCCATGGGTCGCAGAACGGAGGTGCTTCACCCCATTGCCCAAGTTCTTGATTAAAAAAACGCTGAATTTTATTTTTATCTTCTTCCCACCAGCCACGTATCGTGCTCATGTCATGTGTTGAGGGCGTCACAACAGACATGTAGGGCGCGTCATTGGGATGAAAAAATTCCTTATCAGGATCTTTCGGCATACGTTGAATTTCCAGGCTTAAAATACCCAGCTGCCGCATTACATCAGGAACAGAATTTGGCACCATGCCCAGATCTTCTCCGCAAACCAGCATATTGGTAGACGCCTTTAATACCGGCAATTTACTCAAGGCTTCTTTTTTCCAGAACAAATCCTGCCGGTGATAAAAATAATTGATGTACAAATCTTTTAATTGCTGCTTTGTGTTCCATTCCAGGTGGCGGAAAGATGTGGTACCCTCTATGTCGAAACGAAAATGAAATTCAGTTCCTTTGCTGCCTTCCTTTTCAAACAAAATTACATTGGAAATAAGATCATACAATGCTTGTCTCAACTTGTCATTGTGTTCACTGCCGGGCTGATCCTCCCAAAAATGTTTTTCAACTTTTCGTTGCGTATTAAATGGTTCCTTTAAATGATATTGACCGGTGTTATCAGCAGCCAGGTATTTTTCTTTTACCATGGCAGCATCTTCTCCAACTATTTCATTCAGCACGGCATCTGTAATATATGGCAGGGTGTAACGCTGGTTAACAAACCAAATATTGCGTTCACTAAATTCATTTACGTGAACAGATATGGCAGGCGAAAAATGACCCATAATACCTTCTACTGCGTCAATCGGTATCGACCAGATTCTAAAAAAGCCAAGAATATGATCAATTCTGAAGGCATCAAAATATTTGCCCATAGAATCAAATCGCAGCTTCCACCACGCATAGCCATCTTCTTCCATTTTTTGCCAGTTGTACGTTGGAAAACCCCAATTCTGACCCCGTACAGCAAAACCATCAGGAGGCGCACCGGCCTGCAAATGCATATTGTATAAAGAAGGATTTACCCATGCATCGCAACTGAAACGGCCGATGCCAATAGGTATATCACCTTTAACAATTACACCATTTTTATGCGCGTAACCGGTTGCACTTTTCAATTGCAGGTGAAGATGATATTGAATAAAATAGTGCAGTGCTATCTCATCATAATGCTTTGCCCTGGGCGCAACATATTTTTCAATAGCGGATTTATTATAGCTGCTGTATATTTTCCACTGACTATAATCACTGGTACCATTTTTATCTCTCAGGTAACAAAATGCCGCATAAGGAATCAACCAGCTTTTATTTGTTTCATAAAAATCCAGAAAACCTTCATCCTTTAAAAAAGTTTCTTTCTGTAGAGTATACAACTCTTTTAATGCAGCGAGTTTAGATTTAATCACCTCCTCATAATCCAGCGATGGCAATTCATTTAATTGCTTTTGCTTTTTACGGAGCGCCTTGATAACCGCTGTATTTTTTTTCCCCGCAACTTCCTCCAGGTTGACGTAAATGGGATGAAGCGCAAATGCAGAAATGGCTGAATAAGGATAAGAATCTGCCCTGGTATGCATACTGGTGGTATCATTGACCGGCAAAATCTGAATGAGTTTTAGATTCGTCTTTTTTGCCCAGTCAGACAGCAGTTTCAGGTCAGTAAATTCTCCAACGCCAAAACTATTTTTGCTGCGCAGGCTGAACACTGGTATAGCCACACCAGTGCCGCGCCAGGTATTATTCGGAAGATGAACAAAACCATCATGTAAAATGGTTACTTTGTTAACCGCATCGCCAAACAAAAACCGGTTCTCCCCTGCTTCAAAACGTACAAATGATTTCTCTTTTATATTGTAAACGCCATACTTATATAAAAGCGGAAATGATTCTTTTGGAATATTAATCTTAGCAGAACACCAGTTTCCATCTTTGCCTAATAATACGCCGGCATTTACATTCCAATCGCCCAGCGCCGGGCTTCCACCGCACAAACAAACCACCTCATTTTTTTGCAATAGCGGTGCCTTAACTTTAAAAATATGCGTAAATATTTTGGTATGTTTTGATTTGAATTTTGTTTCATTTTCTTTTAGCAACGTTTGCTGAAAAGGTGCCGTAAAAAAAGCATTTTCATACTCTCCGGCATAGTTCCATATATCTACCAGTTGTATTTCATCAACGCCTGATCTTACAACTTCAATTTCCTTATCATTCCCCCATTCTGCCACCTTAAAGCCGTCTTCAAAAAAGAGAACATATTTATAATGAATTTTAGCCAGTTTTGAGATATCAACCTCAACGGTCGCCTGCCAAAAATCGTTGTTTAGCCAGGTCATCGGAAATGCCTTTGCAGGGTTATCGCTACCCAGCTCTTCTATATTGCCAGAAATATTGAGCGACTGGCCAAATTCCGTATGAAAACGTACATAAAAATGGAACTTCATTTAACTATTGATTTTTAGGGAACGACGAAAATAGGACAAAAACATGTTTTGCGTATTTTTTACACAATGATTGCATAGTTTTGATCACAAAGCATGCATTTTTGCTTGTTTTGCATTACTTTCGTCAAAATTTTATTGAATGGAAACACAGAAAAAGAATACAGGCTTATGGTGGTTGTTATTTTTTGCTTCAACCGCAGGTTTAATTGCCGCTATTTACCTGCATTGGGAATGGCTCACAATGATTCTTCCTTTTCAGTGCACTGCATTTGTAAAAGGAATGGACATCATGTAATTGGCTGATAATTAATCATTTTCTTATAAAAAACCCCTGCTCCGTTTATTCGGAAAAGGGGTTTTTGTTTAGCGAACATTCCGGGAAAGGCATTAAATCAAAAGAGCGGACATTTAGCGTAATAATCAGGCCTTTCGTCTAAGTGTTTTCCTTATATTGGCTACGTATATTAATTTAGTTGCTGGAACAGATAAATTGTTTCCCTACCCTATTACCCATGCGAAAACGTTTTATTCTTTACAATATAAATCAGGTGCCGGCTGGCGGGGATTCTGTCAGCTATCTCAGAGAAATAAAGTCAGGGAAACCTTATTTTACTACACTCAAAAGAGATGCCCGGCGTGTGTCATTTATAAAAGCTTTATATCTTGGCGTTAAGTTTTCTTTGTCCATCCTCCCGGAAAGACTGGCCTGAACGGCATCAGTTCTGCCGTATTTTCTACAGTTCCATTATGAATATGGTTCCCATTAAGACTTGTCAATAATCCTGGCCATCCTGATCAGTAAATTATAGGTATAAAAAAACACCGGTCACAAAAGTGCCGGTGTTCTTTATTGTAAGAATGACTTTATATTAAAATGAAACATGGGTAACGGATAATGAAGTTATTTTTTTTCTTTTGTTACCATTGCTTACAAACCTTCCGTTTCTGCGGATACTCCATAAGTTGATTGCTTTAAAAGAAGAAGAATTTTCGTTTTTCTGCATTTTAATTTCTGTCGCCACTGTTTCTTTTACCTGTGCAACCAGTTGTTGTAAAAGACCCGGTTCCATCTGCACACGTGAAGAGATTACATTGTTGTTCATAATACTTGATTTTTTGTTGTTATAATTTTATTTTTTAGCAATTTGTCGCGCTGTAATAATTGTACAAGCCATTTATCACTCATATTGACGATGCAAAACTACAGCGTAGAAAAATAAAGTGCAAGCGTTTATTGGTATAAATATCCAGCGGATGCGATCTTATAAAAAATTGACAATAAAAAAAATCTGTGCATATGAGATTGATTTACACCCTCTTTTACATCCCTTGCCGGTTTGGACATCATATTATGCAGTGAAACTTGTTATCAAAACACCTTTACATAATCAGTAGACATATATTTCTTTTCACGCATTGACGCAAAAAAAAACCGGTCACTCAAGTGCCGGTGTTCTTTATTGGTAAAAGAATAGCTTTATATTAAAATGAAACATGGGTAACAGATAATGAAGTGCTCTTTTTTCTTTTATTACCAATGTTCACAAATCTTCCGTTTCTACGGATATTCCAAAAATCAATTGCTTTAAAAGAAGAGCAATTTGCTTTTTGCTTCATCTTGATTTCGCTTGCTACTGTTTCTTTTACTTCTGCAACCAATTGTTGCAATAGGGTCGTTTCCATCTGCACACGAGATGGCATAACATTACTGTTCATAATACTCATTTTTTTTATTACAATTTAATTTTGTGAGCAAACCGGGGAAGAAAACACCTTAAGAATCGTTAGCAAGAAGTGGCAAAATCCAATATCACCCTGTAGTAGTATGTACGAACTATTATTGCTCAATTTGATGCCGCAAAGCTACGTTATAAAACGCAAATGTGCAAACGTATCATCAAATAAATTGTTAATATGTCAGCCGTTAAACTGTTTTATCACAATAATTGTGTACCATATTTATACGGTAAATAGCTAATCGTGCCGGCGCAATAAAGGCAAAAGGATTCGGGCAATGTTTCAAGTCTATTCTACAAATAACACCCGCCTGATTTTTGTTTTTATTTATATTTAACGGGCAACATAAAAATCATACTTGCTGCGAGTGCTTAAAATCGAACCAACCCTGCTGACGCATTACCTCCATGGATGCTGTCATATTAACGGAAGAAGCAACGAAAAAATATTTTGACAATAAATATCCATGTAAAAAATTTAACCGGCCGCCTTAGCAAAAGGGATCGATCCTAATAAAGAAAATCCCCGCGTTTCCGCAGGGATTTTCTTATCTCAATATTATATAACC
Source organism: Bacteroidota bacterium (assembly GCA_040004415.1). Classification (GTDB taxonomy): domain Bacteria; phylum Bacteroidota; class Bacteroidia; order Chitinophagales; family Chitinophagaceae; genus JACMLD01. The sequence goes on from JBDUAY010000017.1 coordinate 7,951, forward strand.
GGTACGAAGTATTATACTCTTATTTTACTTCTTCAAATTCAGCATCTGTAACATTTTCGCCCGCATTTCCTGCAGCACCAGCCTGTTGTCCGTCAGCATGCGCTTCAGGTCCGCCGGGCTGTGCACCGGGTCCGCCAGCGCCTTGTGTGTCCTTGTACATTTCTTCACTTGCCGCCGCCCATGCAGCATTCATTTCGGTAGTAGCTGTATCAATAGCTGCTACATCCTGGCTTTTATGTGCTGCCTTTAACTTTGCAAGTGCAGCTTCAATTGGTGCTTTTTTATCAGCAGGAATCTTATCGCCGTATTCCTTTATTTGCTTTTCAGTCTGGAACACTAAACTGTCAGCCGCATTCACTTTATCAACTTTTTCGCGTTCTGTTTTATCGGTTGCCTCATTGGCTTTGGCTTCATTCTTCATCTTTTCAACTTCTTCTTTGCTCAAACCGCTTCCAGCTTCAATGCGTATCTTTTGTTCTTTACCAGTTCCTTTATCTTTTGCTGTTACGTGCAAAATACCATTGGCATCAATATCAAATATTACCTCCACCTGTGGAACACCACGCGGAGCTGGTGGAATACCATCCAGGTTAAAAGTTCCAAGACTTTTATTCTGGCTCGACATCGGACGCTCACCCTGCAATACGTGAATCTGCACACCAGGCTGATTATCGCTCGCAGTAGAAAACACTTCAGATTTTTTTGTAGGTATAGTTGTGTTACTGTCTATCAATCTTGTCATTACACCACCCATTGTTTCAATACCAAGTGACAACGGAGTAACATCTAATAACAATACATCCTTCACTTCTCCTGTTAAAACAGCACCTTGTATGGCAGCACCTACTGCAACTACTTCATCGGGGTTAACACCTTTATTAGGTTTTCTTCCAAAGAATTTTTCTACAATTTCCTGTACTTTAGGTATACGGGTTGAGCCGCCTACCAGTATAACTTCATCAATCTGCGTAATGCTTAGACCTGCATCTTTTAGCGCCTGCTCGCAAGGTTTTAAGCAACGGGCAAATAAAGCATCTGCTATCTTTTCAAACTGCGCCCTGGTTAACTTTTTAACAAGGTGTTTGGGAACACCGTCAACTGCAGTGATATATGGCAGGTTTATTTCTGTTTCTGAAGAAGAACTCAATTCCACTTTGGCTTTTTCAGAAGCTTCTTTCAAGCGCTGCAATGCCATTGGATCTTTACGTAAATCTATATTTTCTTCTCTTTTGAATTCTTCAGCCAACCAGTCCATAATCACTTTATCAAAATCATCTCCACCGAGGTGGGTATCTCCATTTGTACTTTTCACCTCAAAAACACCATCGCCCAGTTCAAGTACAGAGATATCAAACGTACCACCACCAAGGTCAAATACGGCTATTTTTTGATCTTTGCCGCCTTTATCCAATCCATAAGCCAATGCTGCTGCCGTTGGCTCGTTTACAATACGGCGTACATTCAAGCCTGCAATTTCACCGGCCTCTTTGGTAGCTTGCCTTTGTGCGTCATTAAAATAGGCAGGTACGGTAATTACCGCATCAGTCACTTCCGTGCCAAGGTAATCTTCCGCTGTTTTCTTCATCTTCTGCAAAACCATCGCAGAAATTTCTTGTGGCGTATATAAACGACCATCTATGTCAATACGTACGGTATTATTATCGCCCTTTGCAACTTTATAGCTCCAATGGCTGATTTCTTCGGTTACTTCATTGAACTGGCGGCCCATAAAACGCTTAACACTGCTAATAGTGTTTTGCGGGTTAGTAATGGCCTGGCGCTTTGCAGGATCACCTACTTTACGCTCCCCGTTTTTAAGAAAAGCCACCACAGAAGGGGTTGTACGTCTGCCTTCATCGTTGGCTATTACTACCGGCTCGTTACCTTCCATTACAGAAACGCAACTATTGGTCGTTCCTAAATCTATTCCTATTATTTTTCCCATATTTAAAGAATTTAATGTTCAGGTTTGATTGTCAATCATTATGCCACGGCGATTAAAGTGAAAAATTGGCAGAATTTGTAGATTTAACCGGCTGTATTTATTATCCGGATGAACCATTTGCGCGTCAGTGCTGTTTCAGCGGCGCCTATAATAATAAAATCAGTAAAATTCTGCAAGGTCGCATACCATTAAAACAGGCTATTTGTCAATAAAAGCCAGGTCAGCTGCCTTTTTGCCTGACATATGCTTTAGTAAGCTTGAAATTAATCGACGTCAGTATCTTCTACCTTAAAGGTAAAATGTCTTTGCAGCAAATAGCTGATAGTAATCACAACAGCGGTAGAAATTAATTGGGCAACAATGGCATTCATGTGTAAATATTCGACCAATAACTTCAACAGGTAATAATTTAAGACCAGGTTAGAAGCAAAGACAAAGAAGTAACGGAAGAGCTGAACCCGGCCGCGAATGGTCGAGTCTATAAATACCACGAATTTCATCAATAGAAATCCCACCGGAAAATTTATCAGAAAAGAAAAAATTAAAGCGGCATTGTGTGGTTTAAAAGAATAAAAACCCAGGTTAAACACCTGTTCGTGAAAAATGAACTTAAAACTGATAGTATACAGCAGGAACCCCAGCACGGTATTGCCACCGCCGCAAGCTGCATAACGAAACGTTTGCAGTGGCAGCCATTTTTTGAACGGCTGATAAAAAAAATCTATTATGCCGGTAATCTGGTTATGAACCACAAATATTTTTTTGCTGCGCGAAGATAATTATTGCCAGCCACTCTTTAAAAATAGTTACTTCCTTAACCACTCATTAAGTGGCAGAGATTTACTTTCCAGAAATACCCGGAAGCCTTTACAACCTTCATTACCTATTATTCATCTGTATAATTTGTAATACTGCGCTTTGGCAGAATTTTACAGACATTACTTCCCTACCCTAGAACCCTAAATCCCATTTTGTCCGTCCACAGCCGCAGCAATGCGGCTTTTTTTGGGGGAACCACAGATGGAGTGAGACACTGCGTTTCACGAAGAATATTTATTGAATTCAAGCCACCGCCAACGAAGGCAGTTGTGCTTAACCTTAGTAAAAAGGCGGAACCCGGCAAAAATCATTGGGCTTGTTAATATGATAACAAAAAATCTGTGTACCACTTCCCTGCCTTTAAGTCTCCGTGGTTCAACCGTGGTTCAAGTTTCTTATTTTTGCCGCCCAGAAACCACAATATGTCAATTGCAGCATTATTAAAAGACACCGTAACCGAAAGCCTTACATCATTATACCAGCAACCTTTTTCAGACAAAGATTTCCAGGTAAACCAAACCAAGCCTGAGTTTGAAGGCGACTACACCATCGTGCTTTTTTCGCTCATAAAGAAATTAAAGAAATCCCCCGATGCCGCCGGCAATGAATTGGGCAGTTATTTAATTGCCAACTACCCGCACCTGTTTTCGGACTATAATATTATTAAGGGCTTTCTGAATCTTTCCATCGCCGAAAGCTACTGGCTGAATGTACTGGAGAAAAATTATGCTACTACTACCTACGGCCAGCAATCATTAAAAACGCAACGTGTGATGGTTGAATATTCTTCGCCCAATACCAATAAGCCTTTGCACCTGGGCCACCTGCGCAATAATTTCCTGGGCTGGAGCACCGCTGCCATTCTGAAAGCCAATGGGCATGAAGTAATTAAAACATGCATTGCCAACGACCGGGGCATTCATATCTGCAAAAGCATGGTGGCCTGGCAATTGTTTGCCAATGGCGCCACACCGGAAAGCACCGGTATGAAAGGCGATCATTTTGTGGGCGACTACTATGTTTTGTTTGGTGTTGAATTAAAAAAACAAGTGGAAGCATTAATAGAAAAGGGTATCAGCAAGGAGGACGCAGAAAAACAAGCCCCTGTTATGCAACTGGCGCAACAAATGCTGGTTGATTGGGAAGCAGGCAAGCCTGATATCATTGATTTGTGGAAGAAAATGAATAGCTGGGTGTATGAAGGTTTTGATATAACGTATAAAAGAATAGGGAGCGATTTCGACAAAACGTATTACGAAAGCAATACCTATTTGTTGGGTAAGGATCTTGTTGAATTTGGTTTGACAAAAGGCGTTTTTTTTCAAAAAGATGATAACAGCGTTTGGATTGATTTAACGGCTAACGGACTGGATGAAAAAATTGTACAAAGGAAAGACGGAACAGCCGTTTATATGACGCAGGACATTGGGCTCGCCGTAAAAAAATATGAAGAATATACATGCGATACGAGTATTTATGTGGTGGGCAATGAACAGGATTATCATTTCAAAGTACTAAAATTGATTGAGCAAAAACTGGACCTTCCGGGAGCAGATGGTATTTTCCATTTGAGTTATGGAATGGTAGAATTGCCCAGCGGGCGGATGAAAACCCGCGAAGGCACAGTAGTAGATGCAGACGATATGATTGATGAAATGGTAAATGTTGCTAAACAGAAAACAGAAGAACTCGGTAAAGTAAAAGATTTTACGGAGGATGAATTAAAAGATCTGCTGGATACGATTGGCCTTGGCGCATTAAAGTTTTTTTTATTGAGGGTTGATCCAAAAAAGAAAATGCTTTTCAATCCGGACGAAAGCATCGACTTTCATGGTTTCACCGGTCCGTTTATTCAATATACCCATGCAAGAATAAAATCCATACTTCGTAAAGAGCCTGTTACGCCTGATGGGGTTTTAAGAGAAGCATTACTTCCATTAGAAAAAGAATTATTGATTGTACTGGAGCAATACCCGGTTATAATTGAACAGGCAGCAGCAGAATACAACCCGTCGCTGATTGCTAATTATGTATATTCCGTGGCCAAAACTTTCAATTCTTTCGTGACGGAACATAAAATATTAACGGCAGAATCAGCAGAAAAAAAGCAACTGCGTTTGCGTTTATGCCAGATGTCGGCCAATATTATTTCTTCAGGAATGAGCTTACTGGGAATTAAAGTTCCGGAGAGAATGTAGTACCGGCGAATTGGGATTCAGAAATTTGTAACCAGGCACTTATTGGTTAACCCTAAAATATACAGTTGGGCTTGGGAACCAAATCCCCTATTGTAAATCCATTATCTATTAAGTACTGATTATTTTATTCAGTTATGCCCACTCTTTTAAAACTATTCTTTTCGTCAATTATTTTATTTTCCTGTAATTTTTTGCAGGGACAGAATATTGTTCCAAATGGCGACCTGGAAGATGTAAATATTTGTACAGAATTGAATGCACCCTGTAGTCCGTCAGCCTGGTTTATTGTCAAAAAATATATTCCCGGTGGGTATTACCATCAATACCCAGATAAGGCTGCCAGCGGCACGCAATATTTTGACTTGCTTGTAGTAAGAAACGGTTCCGGCAGGCAATACTGGCAAACCAAATTGTTGTGTAACCTGGTGCCGGGAGAAAAATATGAAGCCAGCGTAAAAGTCTCTGCTGCAGAGATTGGTCCTAACCTGCATGACATTGGTTTTTACTTCACTCATAATTTTATTTTCTCTTACAACGATACTTTGTTGCGACCGCCCGTTTACATTAATTTTCTTGATGCCAAAGTGAAAAAGTTAAAGCACAATTGGTTTCAGCTCACAAAAGAATTCACTGCTACGGGCAACGAAAGTTGTTTAATCATAGGAAATTTTAACGCCAACGACAACAACGCTATTATAAAAGAAAGAAACGGTGGCTATATTATTAATTTAATGATAGATGATATAGCTGTCACGCCGCTGCACACTACTATTTGCGCAGATTATCAGCAAAGGAAAGATTCATTATACGCCATTCGTAAAAGACATTCCGGCGATACCGTTTTGGCAAAACAAGATATTATAGCCACTATAAACGATATAAACAAGGTAGATACACGCGGTACAGTAAAAGAAAATACAGTTGATACGCTTCATTTGAGCAATGTATTGTTTGAATTTGATCACTACCAGTTGATAAATCCGGATACGCTTGAAGTATTCAGATCTGTTTTATCAAATTCAACCATAAAAAAAATACAGGTGGTCGGCTACACGGATGATGCTGGTACGGAAGCGTACAATAAAGATCTTTCCTTAAAAAGAGCGCAGGAGGTTGGGAGACTCATTGGCGAAAAATTTCAAATTTTCAGTGGTGCCATCCAGGCAGAAGGTCGCGGCATTTCAAGGGAATATGCTGATAAAAGCCTGAACCGCAGAGTGGATATTTACGTTTATTATTAATGCCTGATTTCTTCGATTCCGCCTTGCAATATTTGTATGAACTTGCCTTCTATTTTACGACCACCCGACCTACCCGCACGGTTCCTTTCTTCGCGTATCAATTAAATACTGGATTTTCCATTGGCCATTCAACCTTACCAGCTGGTAAGAGTCAACGCCGCAATGAAGAAACTGGCCCTTATAGTAAAATGTATATGGCGTCCACACGGAAGCCAGCGGGCCATCAATTTTTATGATTTCAAATTGTATGCGTTCATCAGCATCACCCTTTGCTATTTTGCTGATGGATACAGCAAAGTCTTTTACAAACTCATTTTTAATGACCAGCTTGCCCTCCCCGGTAGTGAAAATAGTTTGCAGGATGGCGCTGTCTGCAAAAGCGCTTTGTATTTTTATTGCGTCCGACATTTTCATTCCATCAAATAAAAGATTAACGGCGGCTTTTACAGAATCTTCTACCGTTTGTGCGCGGGAACCGATCGCTGCCATAAAAAATAGTGATAGGAAAATGATAAGCTTCACGAAGGGGAATTTGATGTTTGCCATTCAATATTCAAAATTCTTTATTCGATATTCTTTATTTTTTGGATCCACAATAATGAAAACCTGATAAAGAATATCAAATGTCGAACCAGTCAACTGATCAACCTATTACATGTACCCCAGGATCTTCAGCATACTCTGTGCGGTTTGCTCTTTGGCATGCACCCAATCTACCAGTTTACCGTTCTTATCGTGCCCCACAATAATATGTTTGGGAGATGGAATTAAACAGTGTTTAATACCGCCATAACCGCTAATCTGATCCTGGTAAGCACCGGTGTGAAAAAAGCCGACTACCAAATTTTCTCCGTTGGTAAGTTTTGGCAAAAACACTTCGTTGATGTGTTCTTCAGAGTCGTAGTAATCATGACTGTCGCAGGTAATGCCCCCCAGCACGACACGATGATATTCTTCGTTCCATTTATTAATTGGCAGCATGAGGAAGCGCTCGCCGATGCCCCATGTATCCGGCAACGTGGTGATAAAGGATGAATCGATCATATACCAGGTTTCGCGATCATTCTGCATCTTCTGGCCTATCACGCTATAAATATGCGCCATACTTTCTCCCACAGTATAACTTCCAAATTCTGTAAAAATATTCGGCACCGGCACATTGCTTTTTTTACAGGAGACTTTAATATTTCGTACAATTTCATTGATCATAAACTGGTAGTCGTACTCAAAACCCAGCGAATGTTTAATAGGAAAACCGCCGCCGATATTGATTGAATCCAGTTCCGGGCAAATCTTTTTTAATTGACAATACAGATTGATAACCTTGTTAAGTTCGCTCCAGTAATAGACATCATCTTTAATCCCTTTGTTCAAAAAGATATGCAGCATTTTTAACTGGAAGCGATCCTCGTTGCCTTCAATTTTGTCTACGTAAAACTCCAGTATATCGCGCGGTCTGAACCCAAGCCGCGATGTATAAAAAGGAAAATTTGGTTCTTCTTCAGCTGCCACGCGGATGCCCAGTTTAAAAGGCGTTTTCACCGTTTTTTTATATGCCTGCAATTCGTCCTTATTGTCAAGAATGGGAATTACATTTTTAAACCCCGTATTCAGCAGGTTGGCAATACGATTGGTATACGGCTTTTGCTTATACCCGTTACATATAATATAGGTGTCTTTGGTAATTTTTTTACGGGCATACAATTTCTTGATAATTTCAATATCATACGCGTAAGAAGTTTCCAAATGTATATCCTGTTTCAGTGCTTCTTCCACCACAAAAGAAAAATGAGAACTCTTGGTGCAGTAACAATAATTGTACTCGCCGGTATATTTATGTTTTTTAAATGCAGTATCAAACATTTTCTTCGCCTTCTTTATTTGCATGCCAATTTTTGGCAGGTAAGAAAGTTTCATGGGCGTACCATATTTATCAATGAGCGCCTTTATATCAAGGCCATTAAACTGGAGGTACTCATCTTTTACTTCAAACCCTTCCTGGGGAAAATTAAATGTTTGTTTCACCAGGTCTAAATAAGTATTATTCATGTAAGGCAACAGTAATTATAGGTGAAAAATGCTTTTACAAAAGTTGATTTAAAACAGAATTTTTATTTCTGCACAAAAGTAATTGTTTGCAGCAATCAGGGGTATTTTTTTTTGGAAGTTCAGACGGGAAAGCTTACCAGCTAAAAAATGATATTCGCGGCTGTGGCTGTTCATCTTTATGCCAGGCAAATCAAACCAAACAAGGCATCGGTTAACATTGACGCGGCCGATCACTTTGCCGCCCAGTAAACGATGATAATATTTAAGAAAGTGTACAAAAAAGTGAACATGTAAAAAGCCCATCTGTCTATTTTGTGGGACAATTGTTTTTTCTCAGCATCTTCCGATTGATACAACCGTAAAGAAATAATCATAACAATCGTAATCAATAATATAAATACAAACGTAAGCGTATGAACATTATCCATCAATGTATTTGAAGTGGAAGACGGCACAATAGATTCTACAATATATTTATTACCGATAGCCGCGAATATTCCACCCACAACCAAACAAAAACGTGAATCCTGGCTTTCATTCGAAACAAAAAACACAACACATGAAATAAGAAACGCAACATATACGCCGGTCAATAGCTTAATCAATTTAATCCAGGAATTTTTTCTGCGGATGGTTATTGCTGCTACTACCCGCGGATAAGAACTTTTGCCCGATAAAGACGGATTGCCATATGTTGTCTGGTACGTTTTTACCCCGGCGTTCAGGGAAAAATTTTCTATGGACCATTCACTTGAGTTAAATGAACTGTCAACTTTTGAATTGGCTTCGTCAGCCAGGTAAATAAGTCTGGATGTATCAGATTGCGAATCTTCTATTTCAATACGAAGCTGTTGTTTATCAAAAGGAAAAGTGGACACATCCCATTGGTGTATTAACTGCGCCCGGCATTTTTGCGCGGCCCAGTTCCATCCAGACTTTTTCTCCATGGAATAGTGGCTGAAATCGGCAGATTTACCATTGGTGATTTCTACCCGGTTATCAAAAGACAGGCTATCATTTTTGTAATTCACCCATATCCAGAAATCGGCCATATAGCTTTTATCATCCAGCTTAAAATCGTAAATGGAATTAATATAGATACCTATTTTACAAGTATCTTTTTGCGCAAGGGAAGTTGTACCGCAAAGCAATGCCAGTACCGCTGCAATCAACCGGTTTTTCATATTTTGAATTAATTCCTGGTAACGTAACGGCATAATACGAACGAACCTCCCCCTATAGTATAAAATCACAAAAACACCTACTTGTATCTATAGGTATACACGTTGTTTGGTAAATTAATACTTGTTTTTTTTCGGAAACAGGTGCTGCGAAAGAACCTTCTGGTGGAATAGAAACCGTAGCCATCTCATAAAAAAATGAGTTTCCTAAAAAAGAATAGTTGATTTTGTGTTTACTTTACTGAAAGTATCTGAAAAAACAATTTTGCTATATGAAATTCACTGCGTTACTGTCGACAATCTTGCTATCTGCATGCTTACTTTTTTCGCAAGACAATCACACCAAAGCCAAAGCGATGCTGGCTAAAATGACCCTCGAAGAAAAAATTGGCCAGCTCAACCTGGTAACGCCCGGCGGGGGGATTTTAACCGGTTCGGTGGTAAGCCAGGGAGTGGAAGAAAATATCCGCAAAGGAAAGGTAGGCGGGCTTTTTGGCATTTATGGGCCTGAGAAAGTAAGGAGGGCACAGGACCTCGCTGTAAAAAATTCGCGCCTGCATATTCCGCTAATTTTTGGACTGGACGTAATACACGGTCACAAAACTATTTTTCCGATACCACTTGGTTTGTCGGCCACCTGGGATATCGATTTGATTGAAAAAACCGCCCGCATTGCAGCAACAGAAGCCAGCGCTGACGGGCTTGAATGGGCCTTTTCTCCGATGGTTGACATTGCCCGCGATGCCCGCTGGGGGAGAATTTCTGAGGGTAGTGGTGAAGACCCATATCTTGGCGGACTGATTGCAAAGGCGATGGTGCGCGGTTACCAGGGAAAAGATCTTTCTGCCAATACAAATATTATGGCATGCGTAAAACATTTTGCGTTGTACGGCGGCGCGGAGGCGGGTCGTGAATACAATACGGTAGACATGAGCCGCATAAAAATGTATGAATATTATTTGCCGCCTTACAAAGCTGCCATTGAAGCCGGCGCCGGCAGTATCATGAGTTCTTTCAATGAAATAGATGGCATACCTGCTACCGGTAACAAATGGTTGCTGACGGATTTGCTGCGTAAACAATGGGGCTTTAAAGGATTTGTGGTGTCTGATTATACATCGCTCAGTGAAATGACAGCGCATGGCATGGGTGATTTATCAACGGTGTCGGCACTGGCACTGAAAGCCGGACTTGATATGGATATGGTGGCCGAAGGATTTCTTGGCACCTTAAAAAAATCTTTGCAGGAAGGCGGGGTAACGCTGGCAGAAATTGATGAAGCCTGCACAAGAATACTGGAAGCTAAATATAAACTGGGATTGTTCGACAATCCGTATAAATATATTGATGAAGCAAGACCGGCAAAAGATATTTTAACAGCGGCAACGCGTCAGGCTTCCCGTGAGGCTGCTGAGCATGCCTGCGTGTTGCTGAAAAATAACAAGCAGTTGCTTCCGTTGCAGAAAAGCGGAACGATTGCTTTGATTGGACCGCTTGCAAATAACCAGCGCAATATGCTGGGCACCTGGGTGGTAGCCGGAGATTATACAAAGTCTGTAACGGTGATGGATGGACTAAAAAATGTGGCAGGTGCCGGAGTAAACATTCTCTATGCAAAAGGAGCGAATATTTCTGATGATAGCATGCTGATTAAAAATGCCAATGCGTTGGGAACCGAGATTGAAACAGACAAAAGCTCACCGGAAGAATTAATGAATGAAGCAGTAGCCACGGCAAACAAAGCTGATGTAATTGTAGCGGTCATGGGTGAAGCGGCAGATATGAGCGGCGAATCTTCCAGCAGATCAGATATTAATCTGCCGGAAAGCCAAAAAAATCTATTGAAAGCATTGGCAAAAACAGGCAAACCAATTGTGCTTGTACTGATAAACGGAAGACCGCTTACTTTACCCTGGGAAAATGATAACATGAATGCTATTCTTGAAGCCTGGGCCCCCGGCACAGAAGCGGGCAACGCTATCGCGGATGTGTTGTTTGGTAATTATAATCCTTCCGGGAAAATTACGGCAACTTTCCCGCGTAGTGTAGGACAAATTCCTATTTATTACAACCATAAAAATACCGGCAGGCCCTATGATGGTAAAGGACCAGGTAAATTCAAATCATACTACATGGATATTTCAAATGATCCGTTGTACCCGTTTGGTTATGGTTTGAGTTATACAAGTTTTGACTACAGCGATGTAACCCTGAGCAATAGCAATCTGAAAGGCGATGAAACACTGACTGCCACAGTTACTGTTACCAATACGGGTAAATATGCCGGCGAAGAAACAGTGCAATTGTACATTAGTGATCCCGTGGCAAGCGTTACGCGCGCGGTAAAAGATTTAAAAGGATTCAAAAAAACTTTTTTACAGCCCGGAGAAAAAAAGCAGGTAAGCTTTGCCGTTACCACACAACAATTGAAATTTTACAACAGTGATCTAAAATATGATTGGGAGCCTGGTGAATTTATCATACAGATTGGCACGAATTCGGCCCACACAAATTCGGCGGGCGTACAATGGGCGAAATCAATTGCCCGTAAAAGTTCGTTGATCGGCCAGAAGAATCCGTGACCGTGCAGGAGCGAACCTGGGTGTTCGACCAATAAATGTGTTTGCCTGATAAATGGTTAACATGCCACAGTTACGCAACCGCTATCGTGCCACTGGTAAACCTGCGGTGAACGCCCGCGATCGCAACCGTTATTCTGCCACGGTTAAACCTGCGTACTGACTGCTTAAGATGAATAACCGTGGCACGTTAACTTCAATCGGAGATCCAGCGGGCGGGGCGCGTATGTCAGCGGTGGGTGCAGCTCATCGCACAATTACAGATCATTTTATTTTGTTTTTTTAATAATTCAGATGAAAAAAATATCCCTCCTCATTCTTATCGCAATCACCTCATTGCCACTCTGCGCACAACAAATCGAATTACTTTCCACCGGTAACAAAACATCTATGCGCGGACTTAGTGTAGTAAATGATAAAGTAATTTGGGTAAGCGGCAGCAAAGGCACGGTGGCAAGAAGTGTTGATAGCGGCAAAACATGGAAGTGGATGAACGTACCCGGTTTTGAAAAAAGAGATTTCAGGGATATTGAAGCATTCGATGCGGTAACAGCCATTGTGATGGCCATTGATACACCGGCCACGATTTTAAAAACGATTGATGGTGGCGGTCACTGGAAAACAGTATATGAAAATAAAGCACCTGGAATGTTTTTAGATGCAATGGAATTTTGGAACCAGCAAAGCGGTATTGTAATTGGCGACCCCATCAAAGGGAAGTTTTTTATTGCCAGAACTTTTGATGAAGGAAAGTCGTGGCACGAAACTTCATTCGATAAATTGCCTGCTGCAGATTCTGGTGAGGCATGTTTTGCTTCCAGCGGCACAAATATCCGCGGGTTAGATTTATCGGAAGCCTGCTTTATCAGCGGTGGGATGCGGTCCAGGTTTTTTTCGAAAGGAGCGCCCGTCGACCTTCCTTTGTTACAGGGTGAGGCCACCTGCGGCGCTAATTCCATAGCCATCCGCGACAGCAAAAAAAGAAAAAATAGCAATTATTTTGTCGTTGTCGGCGGCGATTTTTCTCACGATACATCCAGCCAAAAAAATTGCGCCATCACCAGAGATGGAGGCAAAACATGGATAGCGCCCACCACTCCGCCCCATGGCTACCGGTCATGCGTAGAGTTTATTTCTTCCATAAAATTAATTACCTGCGGCACCAGCGGAGTTGATGTTTCTGCAGATGGCGGTATGAACTGGCACCTGGTAAGCAAAGAAAGTTTCCATGTTTGCAGGAAAGCAAAAGATGGTCAATCCGTTTTTCTTGCGGGCAACGGAAAAATTGCAAAGCTTGTTTGGCAATAGTTGATGCCTGCAACGTTAAACAGTTATTCTAATCCTTTAAAATCAGTTACCGTAGTTGAACTATTGAGAGGGAATTTCTCCGTATAGCTTCTTAATGTAAACTTCCAGGATCTAAAAATATAAGAATCCTCACCGGTACCTCCGTTGCTAAAATTATTCTTTGCGAATTTAAGTCCAAAATTTAAACACAGAGGCACAGGAGGATGTACAGCGCTTATATCGCAGATAGCATTGAGGGGAATACACGGAGGCATCTGCGATGCGTGTGGAATCGCCGATTGAGATTTTACGCTACAAAGGCAAGGAAATGGTTGCGAAGCAATACTCCGTGCACCGCCCAAATGTAAACTCAACGATCTAAAAATATAAGAATTCTCCCCGGCAGCTCCACAGTTAAATATTATTGTCCCCACTCAAGTTTACCAGGGCACATTAAGACGCCGCACCCGCTACCGCATTTTATTTGCTTTGTAAAATATGTAAGAAACCATACCATTAATGCGTTATTGCATATATGGCTGACAAACATTATTTTAGCCCGATTTTAAACCCCTTTATAAATTATGGAATGGATCGCTATTTTAAAATGCCCTATTACCGGAAAGGACTTGAGAGCACTGGAAGCCGTTGAAATTGAGCAAATTAACGCCAAAGCACTGAGCAATCAACTCTGGCAGGCAGATGGTAAACCGATGACGGAAAAAATTGAAAAAGCCCTGATTACCGTTGATGGCGCCTACATCTATCCTATTATAAAAGAAATCGTGTTGCTTTTAAAAGATTTGGCTGTGGTAGACGCGCAATCAAAAATTATAAAGGACATCATCAGCGAAGACAAGCAACTTGTAAAAAACTTTTACGATCAGAAAGGTTGGTTCACTGATGAAAAAGGCAATTATGAAGACGCTGTTATTTTTGAAGACCTGCGTCCCTTTGCACAGGATTATATAAAAAAATGTCATGATCGGGTGAGCCGTTTTCTTAATCCATCCGGCACATACATGATTGACGCGGCGTCTGGCGCGTTGCAGTACACCGACTACCTGCAATATTCTCAAAATTATAAATATCGTGTTTGCGTTGACTTTTCCTTCCAGGCATTGAGTGAATGCAAAAGAAAGTTGGGTGATAAAGGTTTGTGCATCCTGGCAGACATGACCAACATGCCTTTTAAAGATGGCGTGGTGGATGGTTTTGTATCGCTCAATACTATTTATCATATTCCAAAAGATGAACAAACAACTGCTATCAAGGAATTATATCGTTTGCTTAAACCAGGAGCAAAGGGTGTAGTTGTATATGAATGGTTTAAACATTCTCCGTGGATGAATTTCTGGATGCTGCCTTTCCGCGGATTTGTTTACATAAAAAATAGAATTATGGACGGGGCTGCAAAACTTGCAGGTAAAAAAGATGCGGGCCGCAGGTTGTATTATTATGCGCACAATCCGGAATATTTTCAAAAGAACCTTCCCCCCTACTCGTTAAAAGTTTGGCGTTCACTCAGTGTACATTTTATGCGGTACTATTTACATTCGCCTCTATTCGGTAAAAAAATTCTTGACTGGGTATATAACAAAGAAGAAAAAGATCCCGAAGAATGTGGTTTGAAAGGTGAATACCCGATGCTGGTATTTGAGAAAAAAAAGTAAATCCTTCTTACAATCATATTATAAGCCCTGATTATTTCGGGGCTTTTTTTATACCGGGAATGACAAAAATAAATATCGGGTCTTACGAATAAAGTATAATGGAAAAAAAATGCTGATCACAGTTTCCCATGATCAGCACCCGTCTTGCGATTTATTTATTGACAAACAAGCTTAACAACCTTACAAGGATACAAAGATATGATTACGATCAACTCAACCCTATAGTAAATCAACTACCTGTCAATGGTATTTTTGCGAATGAAAACATCCTAACGTTGATCCCTATTCGCTGTTACAACAACAATTTCCTGTATAAAAAACTACAGGAAATCATTTATCCGCAACAGCAGTTGCATTGATCATCCGTATGAAACTAATTTTGATTTCCGACTAAAGAAAATCAGACATTAGACATCCTGCATCAGACATCTTTCCTCCCGCATAAAACAAATCAGAAATCATCCCATCAGCAATCAGAAATTTCTTTTCTAGTTGCTAAGGCTTCTAAAATCAACAGGCACGAGTTTGCTCACACCCGGCTCCTGCATCGTTACGCCATAAATAACATCCACGGCACCCATCGTTTGCTTATTATGCGTTACAATAATAAACTGGCTTTCTTCACTGAACTGGCGGATCATATTGGTAAACTTTCCTACGTTGGCATCATCCAGCGGCGCGTCTACCTCATCCAGTATACAAAACGGAGCAGGTTTAATCAGGTAAATAGCAAACAGCAAAGCCGTAGCCGTTAATGTTTTTTCGCCGCCACTCAACTGGCTGATAGAAGAAGGGCGTTTGCCTTTTGGCTTGGCAATAATATCAATCCCTGTTTCAGCAAGATTATCCGGGTTTTCCAATACCATATCTGCCGTATCATCTTCTGTAAACAATGCTTTAAATACTTTTTGAAAATTCTCGCGCACTTTATTAAACGTATCCAGGAAGGCCTGGTTCGCAGTTGCTTCAACTTCCTGTATGGTTTGCATCAGGCTGTCTTTCGCTGTTACCAAATCATTCTTTTGTTCAAGAATAAAATCATAACGCTTTTTCATTTCGGTGTACGCTTCGATCGCGGTCGGATTTACTTCGCCCAAATTCTCGAGTCTTTTCTTCATCCGGTCGCTTTTCTCCTGCAATTCCACTACCGGCGTTTCGCCACTGCGTGGCTGATCAATAATATCATCGAGGTTAATTCTGAACTCTACCTGCAAACGCTCTTTCATGCCCGCCAGTTGCAGTTTCAGTTCATTCATGCCGTCTTTTATTTCGGCCAGCAAATGTTCCGTCTGCTCCTTGTCTTTTACGGTATGGCGAAGCTCGCTTTCTTTTTCATTCAGTTTATTGCGCAGGTTGTAATATGACTGATCGGCTTCGTTCAGCGTTGTTTCTTCAGCTTCTTTTTTATGCAGCAATGCAACATGTTCCTGTTCTGCTGCCTGCAATACTTCACTACCTTCAGAAATATTTTCCTGTGTTTGTTTCAGCTGCGAGGCGTTGGCTTCAATCTGCGCACGCAAATCATTTAATTGATTGCTTTTAAATTCATGTTCCTGTTTTAAAGCATTGATCTTACTGTGCTGGCGGGTTACCTGCAAATTAAAATCATTGTAACCTGCCATCACTTCATTGTACGCCGCTTCCACCACTTTATATTCATCTTCACTAAAACGTAACTTATCTCTTAATTCATTCAGCGAACTAACCAGTTGCATCCATTCATTTCTAACACCTTCTACCCCACCAACTGTTTCTTCCAGCGTTAACTGCAATTCTTCTATACGGTTTTGCGAAGTGCCCTGCGATGCGTGCAGGTTTTCTGTTTTATTTTCTAAAGAATATACCAGGTTCGTAAGCCGGCTGATATCTTCCTGTGCTTGTTTAATAGCGGTTTCCTTTAACTGGTCATTGAAGCCAATTACTTCATTGTGCTTAAACTGTATATCCGCCTTCAGGTCGTTTACAATTATTTCCTGCGCAGCAATTTCTTCTCCCAGCTTTTTTAAATTCTTTGCGCGGCCGATTTTCTTTCCCTCAAATAAACCAACACTGCCACCGGTTAAAGAATATTTTCCTTTTACATATTTGCCATGTTTTTCCAATACAATTGAACCGTTGCTATTCGCCAACGCGTCTTCGCTTTCCGCAATAAAAACATTACCCAGTAAATAATTAGCCAGGTTGCGGTATTTTTCATCTACTTCAATTACATCCATTGCACGGATGGTTTCAGCCATATCATGCGAAGCACCAAACGCCTGGCCTTCCACATTTAATTTATCCAGCAAAAAGAAATTTGCTTTTCCTTTTTTATTGTCATCCAGCAAATGCACTGCCTGCAATCCTTCCTGCAAATCATTTACAACATAATAGTTAAGGTATGGCTCCAGCACATTTTCTACTGCTGCGCGATATTCTTCTTTTACATAAATGATATCCGATAAAATCGGCGCGGTGTGGTTCCAGTTAGTATTGTTGTGTAAAAATTTTATGCTTTCAGGATAGCCTTCCATTGAATCAATCAGGCTCTTCAGCAAATCATGCTCGTTTCTCCTGCTGTCAAGTTTCCTGTTTTCATCTGCCAGCTGCTGGCGCAAAATTTCTACTTCCCGCTGTGTTTGTAAAATTTGATCCTTTGTTCTGTCCTGTTGCTCCTGCAATTGCAGCAAATCTGTTTTACGGCTTTCGAGTTCCTGTCCTTTATTTCTGCGTTCCTCTTCCAGTTGCTTTAACTGGCTGTTGCGCACCTCCCTTTCTTCTTCAATCTGTTCAATAGCGCGTTGTAAATTTTGGATAGATGTATCGGCCACCGCTACTTTTTTCTCTGCCTCAAACTGGCTGCGCTGAATGGTCAGGTTCTCGCTGCGCAGACTATCAACATGCGATCTCTTTTCATCAAATACTTTTCTTTTATCTTCTACACCCGTCTTTAGTTCTTCCAGTTGTTGCTGCAAATGTTGCAGTTTATTTTGTTCTTCCGCGCCTTGTTGCTCAGTAAATAAAATGCTTTCTTCAAGTCCTTTTAACTGGCCTTCACTTTTGTTTAAAAACGCTTCTAAACTACCCGATTTTTCCTTTAGAAAATTTAAACGCTGACTGGCCAGGTTTTTTTCATTTTCTTTTGAACGAAGTGTTTGCAGTAAATCATTAAACTCATGCTGCATACTTTGCAGGGCGCGTTCTTTCTCAATAAAATCCAGGCGCTCCTGTTCAAGCGACGCTTCCGCAGTTGCGATGGTCGCCTCTAATTGTATTTTCTTATTGGTCTCCGCTTCAGTTTGTTCATTCAGCTCGCGATAGGTTACATTAAATCCTTCCAGGGATGCTTTGGCCAGCTCAATACTGTGTTCACGGTATTCTTTCTTTATTTCATGGTATTTCTCCGCTTTTTTTGCCTGGTTTTCAAGACTTTTTAACTGGTTGTTTATCTCAAAAAGCAAATCTTCAATGCGCGCGATATCCTGCTCCGTAGCGTCCAGTTTTAATTTGGCTTCGCGTTTACGTGTTTTATAAATGGTAATGCCCGCAGCTTGTTCCAGCATACGGCGGCGGCTATTTTCTTTGTCCTTAATAATTTCATCTACCATACCCAACTCAATAATGGCATAGCTGTCTGTGCTAACGCCCGTATCCATAAATAAATTCTGGATGTCTTTCAGGCGGCACTGCACATCGTTGAGGCGATATTCGCTCTCACCACTTTTGTAAAATTTGCGGGTAACTGTTACTGTATTAAATTCTGTTGGCAGCAGGTTCCGGGTATTCTCGAATGTGAGGCTTACTTCGGCCAGGCCGGAAGCACTGCGGGTTTTAGAGCCGTTGAACACCAGGCTATCCAGGTTTTCACTGCGCAGATGGCTGATCTTTTGCTCGCCAATTACCCAGCGGATGCTATCAATAATATTACTTTTACCGCAGCCATTTGGCCCGATAACACCGGTTATACCTTCATCAAAATTAAGAACAGTTTTATCGGCGAAGCTTTTGAATCCTTTAATTTCTAAACTCTTTAATCTCACAGTGAAAAGTTTTAAGTAGAACGGGCAAATATATTTTTTTGCAGC
>JBDUAY010000262.1:0-8256 GCA_040004415.1 Bacteroidota bacterium
ATAACCACGCGCCATTTACCAAAGGCGTCTATTATAGGTGACACTGTTTTGTGCAAAGATTATACGGTAGTTTTGACCAGTCATGTTACTGACGCCACAAATTTCTATTGGCAGAACGGTAGCACTTCGCCACAATTTTCTGTGAACAACCCTGGTCTGTATAAGCTGAACGCCATGAACGAATGTGGCACCACAACTATAAAAATAAATATCACCAAAGGATTGTGCAGTTTAGTACTGCCAACAGCTTTCACGCCCAATAGTGATAGAGAAGATGATATTTTCAGAATCAAATACCCGTTCGTCACACGGCAATTTTCGTTAACGGTTTATAACCGCTGGGGGCAGAAAATTTTCGGATCCAATGATATAAAAAAAGGATGGGATGGAACTTATGGAGGGCAAATCCAACCCGCAGGCTCATACATCTGGTTTGTTTCATTAGTCGACGAAGATGGTAATGCTCAAAATGTACATGGCTCTGTACTGTTAATAAGGTAAACGGCTTAAGCTGTTTGATTGCATGCCTTTAATTCACCCCCTATTTAAAATCCCTGGCGGCAGGATAAATTTCCTTTTGCGTTATTTCACGAACCAGGATTCGTTTGCTCTCTTCCGCGTGGGCCGGTATGGATTTTTCATCGGAACGGGCCAGCGTTAGCAAAGAAGGATCTTGGTTCTCAACAGCTGTGAGATGACGCAGCATTTTTGACAGATCATAACAGGCTTCAACAATAACATGAATCACTTCTCCCTCACGTTGTAATTTTCCTTCCACCATCAGCAGCCTGGATTGCAGGATGGGTTTCCTGTACTTATCAAACAATGTTGGAAACACTACCAGGTTGGCATACCCGCTCTCATCTTCAATGGTAATAAAACAAACGCCCTTGGCTGTTCCCGGCCGTTGCCGCACCAGTACAAGTCCGGCTACTTTTACCCTGTCGCCGTCATTGCCCGCAGCAAGTTCTTTGGCAGAAATGATATGAAGCAACTGCAATTTCTCCCGCACAAAACTTACCGGGTGCGCTTTTAATGATAAAGAGGTGGCAGCATAATCCTGCACTACCTGTTCTGATGCGGTCATTTCCGGCAACACAATATTTTTTTCTGATTGATCTGCAGAAGATTGCCCATTGAACAACGCAATCGGGCGGTCGTTGAGTGCATTGATTTCCCATAGCGCCTGGCGGCCATCGAGCCCCATCGATCTGAATGCATCCGCATCACCTAATTTCTCCAATGCAGCCTGTGATATACCAATATCCCTCAATGCAGGCATGCTGGTAAATGGTTGCTGCCTTGCTGCTACCAGCGTATTCATTTCTTCTTCGCGCAAACCTTTTACCTGCCGGAAGCCAAGCCTGATCGCACAAAACTTATCGGCACGCTCTTCCAATGTATTATCCCAGCAGGAATGATTTATATCCACCGGTCTTACTTCCACACCATTTTTTCTCGCATCAATAATAATTTGTGCAGGCTGATAAAAACCCATCGGCATACTGTTTAATAATGCAGCCGCAAACACTTCCGGGTAATAACATTTTAGCCAGGAAGAAACATACACCAATTGCGCAAAACTGGCAGCATGCGATTCAGGAAAACCATAACTGCCAAAACCTTCCAGTTGTTTGAAAACACGATGTGCATATTCCTGTGTGTACCCGTTTTTTACCATTCCATTCACTAGTTTTTCTTCAAATTTCTTAACCATCCCTTTTGCTTTGAAGGTGGCCATGCTGCGCCGGAGCTCGTCGGCTTCCGTTGGCGTGAAACCTGCTGCTATGATAGCAATTCTCATAGCCTGTTCCTGGAACAACGGAACCCCCAATGTTTTTTCTAAAATATTCTTTAATGCTTCTGATGGGTAGTCTACCGGCTCCTCCCCATTTCTACGCCGCAAATACGGATGGACCATATCTCCTTGTATAGGACCGGGTCGTACAATGGCGACTTCAATGACGAGGTCATAAAAACAGGTTGGTTTGAGTCTCGGCAACATAGCCTGCTGGGCACGGCTTTCAATTTGAAATACACCAATGGTTTCTGCATGACCAATCATATCATATACTTCCGGATCATCTTGTGGGATATTGCTCAACGTTAGATCAAGTCCGTACTGCTTTTTACAAAAATCGAATGCTTTACGGATGCAGGTCAGCATACCGAGCGCGAGCACATCAATTTTTAAAAACCCGAGCGTATCAATATCGTCCTTGTTCCATTCAATGCAGGTGCGGTTTTCCATGCGGGCATTCATAATAGGACATAAATCAGATAGTTTTCCCTGTGTGATAACGAAGCCGCCTGTATGCTGGCCAAGCTGCCGCGGAAAACCCATGAGCTGTTGGGTTAGTTTCAATACTTTTCGCAGGTGCTGATCATGCGGGTTCAATCCTTGTTCGGCAATGCGATCGCCTTCAAACCATTCTTCGGTAAACTCCCATACCGAATCAGAAATCCGGTTGATGGTATCCACCGATAATCCCATTGCTTTGCCCACATCACGAATGGCACCTTTTTGTCTTTCCTGCGTAACAGTGGCAATAATTGCTGCGTGGTCGCGGCCATATTTTTGATAGATGTATTGAATTACTTCTTCGCGGCGCTCGTGTTCAAAATCAACATCTATATCGGGTGGTTCATTGCGTGCAGCAGAAATAAACCGTTCAAACAACAGATCAAATTTTGTAGGATCAACAGACGTAATACCGAGACAATAACAGATGGTAGAATTAGCAGCTGAACCGCGGCCCTGGCAAAGAATATTTTGTTGCCGTGCAAAGCGAACAATATCATACACGGTCAAAAAATAGGCAGCATAGTTCATCTCCTTAATAAATTTTAATTCATGGTTAATAGCTGCTCCAATTTTTTCTGGTATACTATTTCCAAAATGTTCTTTCGCGCCCTGCCAGGCAAGAAATTCTAATTCTTCTAATGGTGTGCGGCCATCACTGGTGATTGCTTCAGGATAAACATATTTCAAACTATCAAGCGTAAACTGGCAGGCTTCCTTAATTTCCTGCGTACGATAAATGGCATCCGGATACTGCCGGAACAACCGCTGCATTTCTTCTATCGGCTTCAGGTGTCTTTCTGCGTTTTGATGAAGCTTAAAACCAGCTGTTTGAATGGTACATTTTTCCCTTATACAGGTCAATATATCCTGCAACTGCCGGCGAACAGGATTGTGATAATATACATCATTGGTTGCCACCATCGGAACATATGATTGCGCAGATAATTGGGAAATACGATACAAGTATTTTATATCACCACCATTATAAGAACGGGATGCAGCGAGATAAAGATTTTCTCCAAACGCTTCGCGGTATTCTTTTAACTGCTGATGAAAAGTATCTTCAAAATTGAACTGACTGTTTAATGTACCGGGTGGCACTGCAATAAACTTTATTTCTTTAGCATATTGATAAACATCTGCTTTGTATAAATAGCATTCACCTTTTTCAGCCCGCAGGTTGCCCAGCGTAAGCAGTGCAGATAACTGCGTGTAGGCATATTGGTTAGTAGGATATGCAAGCAAAGGGGGTCCGTCCAGCAGATCCAACCGGCAGGCGGGAATGATGCGTATGTTTGTCTTTTTGGCAGCGGCATGTCCGCGAACAATCCCTGCAAAACTATTACGATCGGTAATGGCGATTGCCGGATATCCATATTCAATCGCCTGTATAATTAATTCTTCCGGATGCGAAGCACCACGCAGGAAACTAAAATTAGAAGTGGTTTGCAATTCTGTATAACTCATTGTTTATTTTATTTTTACCACAGAAGGTGGTTTCACGTAGCGCTTAAGAGAAGCAGGGGACGCAGCGTTTTATAAAAATTAATTTCATATAATCTTTTCATACAATACTTATCATACAACAACTATTTCTCCGCTCCGCTGTGACCGCCGCGTGAAACCAGGCAATTCCCATTTATACAATATCCTATTAATCCTCCTAATCCTGTAAATCCTGGTTCAGGCAATATTCTTAAGCAAAAAAACCATGGATAAACCACCGGGGTTTTTTATCTACGCTATAATGACCGGATCTGAATAACCAATAACGTTGTCCGTCTTCATCTTCTACATGATAATAATCGCGGTGCGGACCTTCTTCCAGCCACCATTCACGTTCAATACGTTCGGGCCCGTCTGCTTTTTTTATCCTGTGCACTTTGTCTTTATAGCGAAACAGCATCGGTGGATAATCAGGCACGGGTGCAGTAACTTCAATGGGCTCAGGTACTGATAATAACTGTGCTGGTCTTGGCCGGTCTGTTTGCCAGGCAGTAGCTGTCTTTTCATGCAATGCCGTTGACAGTTTAATAGATCGCTCAGGCCAGTAATGTTCATCGGGTAAATAGCGGTGAATATTTCCATTGCCGATCTTATTTGCAAGCCGATCCAACAACTCTGCAAGACTTGTATCTTCCACTCCACAGGAACCACTCCATAGCTTTTGCTGCCATGCCGGAACATCTTCCACTTTCGGTGCTTCCAAAATAAATAATTCGATGCCCAGGCCGGGTTCAATCGTTTCTATTTTATTTTCAAATAATTTAAAAAGATGGCTGGCATTGTGTGATGCATGACCCGTACCAATTTCCATTTGTTCTATTTTTCCATCCACCCTGTAACATTTACATATAGCAACGCGAAGCCCTTTTTCTTCCTGGCAAAGCCTGCTGCACAGCTTATTCAGCAAACGGTTCAACGCTATTTCAATACCGGTTGCCGTAATAATAGGGTCAAGGCAGGATAGTCTCTCCTGGTAAATTTCCGGAGGTTGAACAGGTTGAATCATTTCTTCTTCTGTGCCCAATGCCTGATCTATTCTCAACAATAATGCTTCTCCAAAACGCCTGCGCAAAGCCGGACGAGGCATACGAATAAAATTTCCTGCCTGGTAAAGACCTAATTTTTGCAATCGCGCAATTATACCTGGCTCCAGGCGGAGTGCAGCAGCTGGTAATGGTAAGAGTGCGTTTGTGTGTTCACCGCTTTCAATGATGGCTTTTACTTGTCCGAAACGGGCAACCGCCCAGGCAGCACCAATAGTATCTGCCATTGCCATGCGCACATGATAACCAGCCTTTTTAAAACGCTTGTTGATTTCCGTTAGATAGGCGCGCTCACCGCCCCATAAATGTGCGCACCCTGTGGCATCCAGGATAATGCCATCGGGTAAATCAATTGCCGCCACAGGCGTATACCGGATACAGTATTCAGCGAGCCCCCGCAATAATTTTTCCGAACGCCCCGGCGTATCATCAAAAACATGTAGAGAAGGAACCAGCGCTCTTGCATCTGCTATCGCCATACCTGCATGTATACCTTGTGCCCGGGTTAACTGGCAAGAAGCTGTTATTATCATTCGCCCCCGATCAGGTGTTGCAAAAACAAAAGGCAATTTCGAATAAGCAGGTTTGCGGAGGATGAGCCAATCCGTAATCAAATCACGAAACCATATTGAAACAAAGCGTTTAGCCATATCATCCTGTTTTCCTGATTTGTTCTTCCTGTATCGCCGGAATGTTTGCATAAATATGTTGAAAATGCCCAGCGCTCCATTCCAGTTTCCAGCTTCCCGGTTTGCCATTCCGCACTTTCAGCAACGTTACATTCCAGCGGGGAAAACCAACACCGGGCATACCATCATCCGTTTCAGATGGCAATGGAATAATTTTCCAGCGGGCGATACAAGCAATGGTATTTAAACTGCGCGGCCGGTGCCGTAATAATAAACCGGTAACCCTGCTTTTTTCAACGGCTAATTGCAACCGCCTTGACGTAGTAAAATTTATTTCACTGATTTCTCCTATCACTGCAGCAAGTCCTTCACACTTTAATGATTCTTCCATGGCCCAGAGCATGTCTTTCTCATTTTTTACATCAATAAAAATAATTTGATGCGGTTCAACGCCAAAGTTTTTTAATGAGGGGGGAAATAAAGTTCGCGACCTGCTAATCCAAACGCATGCTTTGCCGGCTTTCATCAGCCCGGACAATAAACCACCAATAAAACCACTGGTAGCGGCTGCATGTTCTTTTTCTGTAGTTATAAATTCATGTATTGCACCCGTTGGAAAGCATCCATTCGGGAAAGCATTTGCAATAGATCCTAATTCAATATCAATGACATTGCTGGCTTGTGCGATTTTGAATCCTTGCAAAAGGAGTAAATCTTTTTGCAACTGCTGAAAAATATCTTGCTTTGTGCGTGTCATGAAACCACTAAATTTGTCATTGCAAGATTACTAAATATTTTAGTATTACGGTGCTAAAATATATGGTATTGGTTTTCTTGACGTTATTAAAGGAAAAGGCCTTACTTGTTTATATATGAGTACTAAACAAAATGAAGTAGTACGCGGGATCGCCGACCTACTAAATTGAAATAACCTGATTTCCCTACTTTCGCAAACAGGTCATCATTTTTTATATACTTTAAATGGCTTTCCATGCAATCTTATTTTTTAAAACTCTTACACTACGACAAATGGGCCACCACGCTTTTGCTGGAAGTATTTGATCAAAAGCCAGCTGATAATTCACGCATCAATGAATTGCTATCACACATGCAATCTGTACAACGCATCTGGTTGGATCGTTGCCAGAACCGCAAAGAAACAGTGCAGCGCTTCCAGTACAGAACACAAGAAGAAATATGGAAAGATATGCAGCAGTGCAACGCAGATTGGATTGATTATATTCAGTCTTTAGAGTCAACTGATTTCGATCTTCCCATTAGCTATATCAATTTCCAGGGAGATCATTTCACCACTGCCCTGAATGATATCATTACCCAGGTGATCAATCATGGCACCCATCACCGTGGAAACATTGTTATACTGATGAAAGAAGAAGACTATCCACTGCCCATTCTTGATTATATTAGTTTTGTACGGTTTATATAAAAACTACATACTGCAGGTATTTTACAAAGTGGTACTTCTTTTGGAGTATGTGGTGCAAATACCCCAATTCTTGAAACTAACAATATTATTTTCATTACTTTTTATTTCAGGCGCCGCAGTTTCACAGGTCGCAGCCCCGGCAGATTCATTGAAAGCAGATTCGCTAAGAATTAAGGAGCACAATGTTAACCCACCAGTAGAAAACCTCGCCCGGCAATATGATGTGGCCGATCTTTTCCACAATATCTTGCATCCCAATAAAAAAGATTCCACCAAAAAGCGATCGCCGGTTACCGTAGTCCCCAATATTGCGGCAAACCCTACAATCGGTTTTCAACTGGGTATAAAGGCCGTAGCGGGAAAAAGATTGGGCAATGATCCCAAGACACTTTTTTCGGTGGCAGCTACTTCTGCTTCTATTACTACAAAAGGCATTATTTATTTTTATATCAATCACAACATATTTACGCCGGGAAACAAATGGAATTTCCAGGGAAATATAGTGGTTGCAAAATCGGTTACGCCCGATCATGGCCTGGGCATCGGTAACCAGTATACCGGTAACGATGCAGCCGATGCTGTATTGGCCGATAATGCACGCAAAGCCTACCCCATCCATTCTATTTATTATAACGTTCGTGAAAAGGTTTACAAAAACATCAGCAAGAACCTCTTTCTTGGTGCAGGATTGTCGTTTGAGATCCGGCGTAACATAGTAAATAAAGACACCGCCAGCAATGCAACACCCTCCAGTGTTTACAATAACAAATATGGTTTTCCGCAAAACAAGTATTCAGCCAATGGCATGTTATTTAATATACAGTATATCACCCGTGACAATCCAAACCGTCCTTATAAAGGTATTTATACCGATGCTGGTATACGCATCAACCAAAGCTGGTTGGGCAGCACAAAAAATGCAGTGCAGCTTACAACTGATTTCAGAAAATATTTTTCGTTGTCCGCTAAAAATCATGAAACGGTACTCGCAGTATGGAACTGGGGCAATTACCTGCTTGCTGGTAACGTGCCATATATAGAATTGCCCGGCACGGCAAGAGACGGTACATTTCGCAGTGGCAGGGGATATACAGCCCAATATTTTAAGGGTACCCAGTTTAACGACAGTGAGATGGAATTACGGTTTCCACTGCTAAAAAATAAATTTTTGGCCGGTGTTGTGTTTGCTAACCTGCAAAGCAGTAATGATTTTCACGGCACACCGCTGTTTCAAACATTTCGTGCCGGATATGGTGCAGGATTACGCGTGTTGTTTAATAAAACCACGCGTACCAACCTCGCGCTTGATTATGCTTTTGGAGAATT
>JBDUAY010000263.1:0-8232 GCA_040004415.1 Bacteroidota bacterium
TCACAAATTAAATCAAAACAAAATGAAAACAACAACAATGCGAACAATAGGGGTAGTATTTTCGGCGGGAATATTACTTACCAGTTGTGTATCATCTAAAAAGTATCACCGTTCAGAAGCAGAAGTAGCTAAGTTACGCGTTGACAGTACTACGCTGGCCAACCAGGGAACAACACTTCAGCAAAATCTGACTGCAGAACAGCAAAAAAATACTGATTTACAAAAATCAGTACAGAACGCTAATACCACGAATAGTGGATTGCAAAAAAATGTTGCTTATTATAGTGACTACGCAACAAAGGATCAGGCATCAACTAAACAAATAAAAGACGAGTTGGGTACTACACTAGCGCCTGCAGGTATAACTGACCAGGACGTTATGTTAACGGACGGAAAAATTTACATCAATATTGGTGAAAAAAGTTTGTTTAAAGGCAATAGTGCCGTTTTAACAGCTAAAGGAAAAGAGTTGGTTGATAATCTTGGTCAATTTGTAAAAAGCCATGATGCAGTAGATGTAAGTGTTGCGGATTTGGAGCAGGCAAATACAAATGCTGTTGAAAACGGTGCAACTGGAACAGCAAGTATGAGTGCTAACCAATCTGCTACAGCTAATGACAATGCAGCTTCCGATACAAAAAGTACTGCAAAATCAAATAATGCTAAAAAAGCTGATTGGAAAAACAATGATAATACAAGTGCAACCACAGATAAAACAGCGCATAAAACAGCTATGGTGCATCACAAGAAAAAAATGCAGCCTGCTGTGTCTGGTGAAACGAAAGCACTAGCTTATTCATCAGGACATCACAATAAATATACGTCTGAAAGAAACAGGAGAAGTATGGCACGTGCTATTGCATGGAAACGTCAGAATGCTGTTGCTGATGCGCTCCTGAAAAATGGTATCCCTAAAGTTAAAGTAGTAGCACAGGACCAACCCACTGATAATGCAGGAACAAGTACACAGAAAGGCGTACAGGTTGTGTTAGTACATGGTATGGATAATTTTTACAAACACATGAGTGAAGCACCGGCAGCTGGTCAGCCAGTTAGTGTGAATCCATAATAAAATATTAAAATATTTAGAGTAAAAGGCAGCGCTACATAATAGCGCTGCCTTTTTTTTGTAACATTAGGTTTGATTGAACTGTTAGATTTTTACGATACACTTTTGCATTTACAGCAAATTTTTTTTAATGATTGAATGATATTAGAGCTGGTGCAGACAATGGGCAAGAATCCTAAAATGTTTCTATCCTGCAAATCTCAATGCATGGAGCGCCCATCTGTTAATCAATTTCGTTGACCAGCTTCTTCATCTTCACTAACCCGGTCTTTGCCACCAGCAACGCATCCTCGCCCCAATAGGTTTTATTAAATAGTTCCAGGGAAAGCGTTTTGGTGCCACCCATGGATTTGAGCGTGTGTAATATTTTTTTGAAAGGAGCAACACCATCACCGGGATAAACACGATCTGCGTCTGTTAATTCATTGACCGGTTTGCTGGCAGGATAATCGTTCATGTGAATAATGTCAATCACTTTTCCATTTACAAGATTGAGGCAATCAAACCCGCTGCCACCGCGGAAAAGATGATATACATCCGGCAATATACGCGCATCCGGATCATTGGCAGCTGCAGCAATAGCGAGTGCCTGGCCAAAATTGAATACGGTTGAACTTCCACCCCAAAATTCCAGCAATGGCATCACACCATATTTTTTTCCCAGTTTTATCGTCTCACGGTAACGGGCACCTGCTTTTTGAAAATCTAATACTTGATCTTTTGGAACGCCTGCGGGTGGTGCAGCAATTCGCTTGCAACCAAGTGTGGCCATCATCCGCATTTCCTTTTCTAATGTTGAAAGGGCAGCGGCACGTTTACTGTCATCATCTACCATCCATTCAGTAAAACTAATAGCATTTTCTACACGTATATTTTTAGCAGCGATAAATTTTGCGAGCGCTTCAATGGTATTGCCTTCTTCCAGCCATTGCCGGATATCGCTTACCCACAGTTCAACACCATCGTAACCAGCAGCAGCTGCTATTTCAATGGAATGAAGTAAGCCTGGTTTTTGACCCATGATGGTACTCATGTTCAGGCAAAAGCGGAATGGGCCAATGGGCATGGTAGCGGCTTTTGTAACAATACCCGGAAACAAAGATGTAATAGCAGCGGCAGAAGATAATTTAATTAGTGTACGTCTGTACATTGGAAAGATAATTTAAGCTGCACGTTTATTAAATGACCCGGGGTATGAATGATTATAAATAATAGTCACAAGGCAAAAAAAGCCAGGTTTTTCGTACAAAGAAGATCGAAATACACAAGCGATCTTTTATTGGTTATAGCTGCGATTTTCTTTACAATACTGACACTTGCAATGTAAACATTTATTATTTACTAAGTGTAAACATCCCTCCCCAAAAATTAACAGGTAACTACTACTGGAATATACACAATTACATAGACATGTACATCTTTTACTTATACCAACCACCGGTTTTACGCGTTTAGGCTCATATCATTGCTTTAATAATATTAGCATACTCATCCAATATTCATTATAAAAATCCAGTGTGGTTATGAAAAAACATTTACTATCAATTGCGGTATGCTTTTTTATACTCCAAACACAGGCCCAGAACTACGCCCTTAGTTTTAATGGCTCATCCCAATATGTAAACATACCAGATCAGGCCAGTATTGAACTCAGCAATAACTTCACTATTGAAGGATGGATTTATCCAACCGGCCCTGGCTCTGTTGTTACGCAGGGGGGTATCATTTTTAATAAAGAGAACAGTTACGAATTAGCACGATTTACAGATGGCACACTGGAATATGCCTTAAGTGCCAATGGGGCGGGCACCGACTGGAATTGGGTTAATTCTGGCCTGGTGACACCATTGAATACCTGGAGTCATTTTGCCTTTATAAAAAGCGGGGCCAGTATAACCATTTACCTGAACGGATCGGTAAGTTATACAAATGGATCTAACCCGGTAACACTGACCGCCAATGCACAACCGCTGTATATAGCCAACCGTGCCAACGGCGCTCAATTATTTAACGGCAATATAGATGAAATGCGCATATGGAACACCGCAAGGACCCAGGTTCAGATAAAAGCCAATATGCTGAACAGGAACCTTGCAAACAACGCGAGCGGATTGGTTGCCTATTACAGAATGAACGAGAATAGCGGTACCACCACTGCCAATAGCTGCACGAATACCAGCGGAATTAACGGCACCCTGGTGGGTACGCCCGCATGGGTTGCCAGCCCGGT
The DNA here is from genome assembly GCA_040004415.1 of Bacteroidota bacterium. GTDB lineage: Bacteria > Bacteroidota > Bacteroidia > Chitinophagales > Chitinophagaceae > JACMLD01. The sequence continues at coordinate 3,300 of JBDUAY010000263.1, forward strand.
GCAGTATACCAACAATTCGCTTTCTTTTGATGGTATTGATGATGTGGTAACCATACCTTATAATTCATCGCTCGATATTTCAACAGCCATCACACTGGAAGCATGGGTGTACGCAACAAAAAATTCGGGTATCCAAAATGTTATGAGTAAGTCAAGCAGCGCAAGCAATACCGGTTATATCTTTCCCAGAACAGATAATGGATGGGCCAATGTGATTGCCTATTTGAACATTGCCGGAGGCTGGAAGACACTTTCTGCGCCGTACCCTTCATTGAATGCATGGCACCACCTGGCAGTTACGTATGATGGCACCACCATGAAATTATATATCGATGGGGTATTGTCCAACTCCATTGCGCAAACAGGCAGCATTGCGGTCAACACCAATCCGCTGGCGTTGGGAAATCAAACGGGGTTTAGTGAATATTTTGGCGGCTATGCAGATGAGATGAGAATATGGAATGTTGCCAGAACCCAGGCGCAGATACAGGCAAACATGAGCATAGAACTGGATCCCACAATACAAACTGGCCTGGCAAGTTATTATACGTTTAACCAGGGCGCCACTACCGGAACAAACACCGGGTTAACCACCGTTATTGATCAAACCGGTAATAATAATGGAACCCTTACCAATTTTACCCTGAGCGGAACTGTCTCCAATTTCGTAGCGCAGTTTTCAAACCTGTCGGCTTTGCCCGTATCCTGGCTTGGCTTCAGCGCGCAAAAACAAGGCAATAATGTATTGCTGAACTGGAGCACAGCAAGCGAACAAAACAACAGGCGCTTTATTGTTCAGCATAGCACAGACGGTTCTTCATGGAATACCATTGAAAATATATCTGCCACCGGAAACAGGTCTTCAGTACAAACCTATTCTTTTGTGCACACCAACCCTGTAAGTGGCGCCAATTACTACCGCATTTTGCAGGAAGACCTGGATGGTAAAATCTCTTTTAGTAAGGTAGTTAGCCTATCATTTGTGAGCAGTGCGCTGCAAATGTCTGTATACCCCAATCCGGTTACAGATGGTATATTGCATATTCAACTGCGCCAATCCGCCACCGTACTTATTTATAACAGCGCTGGTATCCTGGTAAAGGGCAGGCAACTTCCTGCAGGATCGCAGACATTTGATATGAGTGGCTTACCAAAAGGGGTTTACCAGGTAAAAGCGGGAGATGAGGTGGTGAAGGTGGTGCGGTAGGAGCGGACCTGTTTCAACATTTTGAATAGCGCTGTAATAAGTATTAAAAGCTATCTTCAGCAGAATGACCCCTGCTTTAATACCAACTCTTTTTGATTACACGTTTACCGACGCTACTAACCCTGCAAAATGGATGAGCAAGGCGGAGGCAGAAAAATTATTCTCCTTCTTTAACGGGCACGCATTATTTACATGGACAGCCAGCCACAATGGTTGCGAAGCAAGGGCTGATGCGGTTTGCATCTTACTGCAACAATGGAAAATACCGCACTACAAAGCCTGGGTATTTAGTGGGGGCTATTTAAAAAATAATATCGGTGGATTAAGACAAAACTGGAATTATCATGTGGCTGCTGTGTTACCTGTAAAAGAAGAGGACGGCATTGTATTTTATATCATTGATCCTGCAACAGCCAATACGTTACAACGTATGGAAGCCTGGGCTGCCGGGGTAACAGCCTATCCGCACAGTTATCACTTCATTAAATTACCGCACTGGTATCTTTTTCACCAGGGAACTATTACATCCACCAACTGGTATGCCCGCAACCGCCAAAACCGCAAATGGATGCTGCAGGGATTAGCCGGCATCAATGGATTGACGAACGTCGGCAAGGCGCAACTGTGCTTTTGTAAGGAACGCGTAAAAAAGGTAGCGCGAGCGTTTCAAGAGTTGAAGCGGGAAGACCTGGTATCGGAAATAGTTTGAAAAGGCGGCATACAAAAAAGGCGGCCTTTACAGACCGCCTTTTATAATGAGCTAATATAAAATGCTACTTCTTCCCCATCGCCCATTCAATTCCACCTAAGATATGTTGCAGATAAACCGGATCAACAAATGATTCTTTGGTATGACCCATCTCTGTATAGAAAGCTTTGCCGCCTTCATAATCATGGTACCAGGCCATCGGGTGATTGCCATTGTTTTCACCGCCGGTATAAGACGTTTCATCAATTTTAATCAGCACATGTACGTCGGGGTTCAGGTCTTTATAATTGTACCATTCGTCCCAACGCTCCCAAACATCGGGCAAGTGTTTGGTGGAGAGATGCGTTTTATCAATCACCTGTAATTTTGCCTGCTGTTGTTTGGGATGAGATTTGAACCAGCCACCGCAGAGTTTATTGTACCAGGGCCAGTTATATTCGCAATCGGCCGCAGCATGTATGCCAACCCAGCCACCGCCTTTGCGCATAAAATTTTGAAGCGCTTTTTCCTGGTCGTCTCCCAGCACTTTACCCGTGGTACTTAAAAAAACAATCACTTTGTATTGTTTCAGGTTATCGTCATTTAGTTTTAAAGAATCGGTGGTACTGTCAACTGCAAACTTATTCTCCTGGCCCAGTTTCATAATGGCTACGATACCGTCGGCAATGCTTTCGTGGTGGTAACCATTTGTTTTTGCAAAGACCAGGATCTTCTTTTCCTTATTCGAATCTGCCGGGCCGTTGTTGGTCTGCAACGTTATACCAACGGCAAGGGCCATCAGTATAAAAATTTTTTTAAATAAAATATTTGCAAGCATCGTAATAGTTTAAAATTTGAATAATTCTTATGGCCCATCAAAGCGTATTACAAAATTTTAAGCACGGATTAAACGGATTTGCATGGATGTTCCGCATCAGAGATGTATCTCCGTGTATCCCCTTAAGCGGAAATTTCAAGGATCTAAAAAGTAAGAATATCCCTGTGCGCCTTTGTGTCCCTGTGGCTCCGTGGCTCAAAAAATCTACAATTTCTTTATCTGAATATTCTTAAACCAAACTGTATTACCATGATCCTGCAGCGCAATCTTGCCTGACGTAAACGTTCCCCAATCAGGCATGCTCTTAAACTTGCTGCCAGCTACTAATTTCTTCCAGCTATCATCCCACAACGTAGTGGACACAACCGTTACATCATTTAATTTCAACTCCAGCTTTCCTTTGTTGGCAATAATTTCTGCATGGTTCCATTCGCCTGCTGGTTTAACCGGTTCCGTAGTACTTTTTATCAAATCATATAAATCACCGGCGCGGTGCTTCATAATTTTTCCATCTGGATGACCATCATTGTCCAGCACCTGCATTTCTGGCCCGGAGTTATACGTCTCTTTATATTTAGCAGTGTCTTCCTGTATATAAAAAAGAATACCGCTATTGCCGTTTTTAGCAATTTTCCAATCCAGTTTCAAATCAAAATTATCATACGTTGCATCACTTACCAGGTCGGCGCCATGCTTCATTGTAGTGTCGCACATAATAGCGCCATCTTTTACTTTCCAGGTAGCATCGGCAATTGTTTTGCCATAAGAATGCCAGCCCGTGGTGGTTATGCCATCAAATAAATTTTGCCAGCCTGTTTTGCTGCTGGTATCGACAGCTGTAGTGGCGCCAGCAGTAGTATCTGCAGTGGTTGCTTTTGTATCAGGAGGTGTAGAAGAGTTGCAGGCGGCCAGTAATGACACGCATACAGCAAGCAATGGAATTTTCATGTATATGTTATTTATTTGTTTCTAAGCAAAAGAATATACTTCACCATGGCGCGGGCGTTGTCTTTAGAAAGTGTATCATGGGGCGTCATTGGTATGGAGCCCCAGTTGCCGGAGCCGCCTTTGATAATTTTGTTTGCCAGTGTATCAATGGTCGCATCATTTGACGTGTATTTATTGGCCACGTCGCGGTATGCAGGTCCGGTAGAAGACTCATCTATTTTATGACAGGTAAGGCAATTATCTCCTGCAATCAGCGCGAGCCCTTTCTGGTAATCTGGATTTTTAGAGAGATCAGCGGAACCAGTTGTTTCGGCCGGTTTAGTTGCAGTGGTATCGCTGCCGGTGGTACTTTTTGTTTCATTATTATTGCAGGCATAACAAGACGCAACAATTACAGATAGTATAAAAAATTTTTTTAACATACGTGATATTTTAAGTTTGTTTGGAAATTATTATTCAAAAATAAGGCATAGCAAACAGATGATACGGGTTGAACTGATCAGCACGGATTTTTTAGTCAGATACAAACTAATGAAAATTTACATTCGCTATTGAGGATTTACACGGATAGTTCCGCCTGGCAAAATAGATCAGATCCATTTAAATCCTTGTCATCCGTGTTTCAAACCCAGGTCGAAGGCCCATTAAATTATTTCAATCCTAAAACCGTTCGGTTAAATTTTTCGTCGCTGCCCGTTCCCGCAAAATCATCAAATGCTTTTTCCGTTACGCGAATGATATGATTCTTAATAAACACAGATCCTTCTTTCGCGCCATCTTCCGGATGTTTGATTGCACACTCCCATTCCATCACGGCCCAGCCTTTATAATCATACTGCGCCATTTTGCTAAAGATAGATCTAAAATCAACCTGCCCGTCGCCCAATGAACGGAACCTTCCGGCCCGATCAATCCAATTCTGGTAACCGCCATACACGCCCTGTTTTCCAGTCGGATTAAACTCTGCATCTTTTACATGAAACATGCGGATGCGTTCATGATAATTATCAATATACTCAAGATAATTCAGGCACTGCAATACAAAATGAGAAGGATCATACAACAGGCAGGCTCTTTTATGATTATTTACTTTTTCTAAAAACATTTCATACGAAATACCATCGTGCAAATCTTCCCCGGGATGTATTTCATAACAAAGGTCAACACCATTTTCATCAAACACATTCAGGATCGGCAGCCAGCGATCGGCCAGTTCTTTAAACCCAGTTTCAACCAGCCCGGACGGACGCTG
>JBDUAY010000018.1:0-26829 GCA_040004415.1 Bacteroidota bacterium
TGGCATTGCTGGCGTATTCAATATTGCAGGGAAAAGGGGGAGAGATGCCGGCAAGGCAAGCTTCATTCGCCTATGATATTGTAAGTTCGTACCAGTTATTGCAGCAAATTGCTGGTTGGGAAAAGTCTTAAGCGGGCAGTACAAATAAAATGATTAATCCATCGCGTTTGCAAACGAAAAATATTGCAGCGCGATGGTTTTTTATTTTAGTGGAATATCTTTTTAGCAAAAAAAAGTTTCGAAAGTTGTTTGATTCAATGTGTTTACATTTGGTCATAATTCACTGCTTCAGCCACGCACCAATAATATAAAATGATACAATCGCGCACTCAGCTAAAAAGAATTTTCTCCAGTATAGTATTGTTAGGATTGATGATAGGCGGAGCGGCACAAAATCATAGTTTTGCCCTGGGCGATTCAGCATTTTTGCTCGATGGTAAACCTTTCCAGATGATCTCCGGCGAACTGCATTATCCACGCATTCCGCGTGAAGCCTGGCGCGCCCGCATGCAGATGGCAAAAGCAATGGGATTGAATACGATTGGCACATACATTTTTTGGAATTTGCATGAACCACAAAAAGGAAAATTTGATTTCTCTGGTTCAAATGATATTGCCGCTTTTGTAAAAATTGCGCAGGAGGAAGGTTTATGGGTTATACTCCGGCCAAGTCCGTATGTGTGCGCCGAATGGGAATTTGGAGGTTATCCTTATTGGTTGCAAAACGAAAAAGGGTTGGAGGTTCGTAGTAAAGAGCCAAAATACTTGGAAGAATATCGTAAATACATTAATGAAATAGGAAAGCAACTGGCGCCCTTACAAATTAATCATGGCGGTAATATCGTTATGGTGCAGGTTGAAAATGAGTACGGTTCGTACGGTAGTGATAAAGAATATCTCGATTTAAACCGTAAAATGTTCATTGACGCAGGTTTCGATGGATTGCTGTATACCTGTGACCCGGCGCCTGATTTGGCAAAAGGACATTTACCTGGTTTATTGCCTGCCATAAACGGGGTTGATAAACCGCTAATCGTAAAAAAAATCATTAATGATAATCATGGTGGAAGAGGACCTTATTATATTGCAGAATGGTATCCTGCATGGTTTGATTGGTGGGGAACGCAACATCATACCGTGCCCGCTGAAAAATACACACCCGGACTTGACGCGGTACTGGCGGCAGGTATTTCTATCAATATGTATATGTTTCATGGTGGCACTACACGCGGTTTTATGAATGGGGCCAACTACAAAGGCAATACACCATACGAACCACAGATTAGCAGTTACGATTATGATGCACCGTTAGATGAAGCTGGTAACGCTACCCATAAGTTCATGGAGTTTAGAAAGGTGATTCAAAAATATTTGCCTGCCGGTAAAACGTTGCCGGAAGTACCCGCTGCAAAGCCTGTCATCAGTATTTCAAATATCGCATTTACAGAGACTACCAATTTGTTTGATATATTACCTGTTCCAAAAAGTTCTGTGAGTCCACTAACATTTGAAGATCTTCACCAGGCGTATGGATTTGTTTTGTACAGGGCTGTATTGAAAAATGCATCGTCAGGCACGTTGAAAATAAAAGATCTGCGCGATTATGGTATTGTTTATCTAAACGGCACAAGAGTGGGGGTGCTTGACAGACGACTCGCACAAGACAGTCTGCAACTGGACGTTCCAAAAGGTACAGCTACGCTGGATATACTAGTTGAAAATTTGGGCCGTATTAATTTCGGGCCATACCTGCTGCACAACACGAAAGGAATAACAGAAATGGTAACGCTGGCTGGTAACGAAGTAAAGAACTGGCAGATGTATTCGTTGCCATTTGTAACGGCTAATTTTTCAAAACCATCAAAGACGATTGATCCGCAAGGACCTGTTTTGAAAAGAGGAATCTTTACGCTGGATGCAATTGGCGATACCTATTTAGACCTGAGTAAATGGGGCAAAGGAATGGTCTGGATAAACGGGCATAACCTGGGTAAATACTGGAGCATTGGCCCACAACAAACATTGTACGTGCCCGTTGAGTGGCTGAAAAAAGGGCCGAACGAAATTGTTGTGCTGGAACTATTAAAAGCTGGCGACCATTTAATGGCAGTTGAAAAGCCAATACTTGATCGGTTGCAGAAAATAGAATAGCATTTTGTTCTACTGGTGAAAGCAAACAAATTTTATAATCCCCACCGGGTCACACATCTAAGCTGAAAAACTCACAAAAAATAATCGATCCCCAAAAGATCAAATTTACAATCCTCCAGCCAGGATTTTCACCGGGCCCATCAGGCCGGATGAAATCAGCGGAGAATTTTTATCGAAATAGTTCCAGGTGGTGAAGCAATATCTTCCTTTTGACGGACGCGGTGTATTGTGCAGGAACCAATCCGGAAACTCTTTTAAATATTGCCCGCTGAAATAAAAATATTGCCCGGGTACCCATTCCATATCGGGGGGTTCTTGTTCATCTCCAATCAAACGGTTGGCCCATACATTGGTTACTTCAATGGTAAGCGTGTTGGTTGATTGCAGCGTGTTCTGCGGAATTTTTATTTGCCAGGGAGCAGTCCATACAACACCCAAATCTTTTCCATTCATGATAACACGCGCAATATGATTTACTTTACCCAAATTAAGATACAATACTGATTGCTTTGGCGAAGATGGTTTTGAAAAAACGGTTCTGTAAACTGCCGTACCGCTATAATATTTTATTCCTTTTTGGTCAGAACTGGTCCAGTCGGTTAACGTATTAAATATAATTTCTTTTTCAGGTCCGCCCCATGTAGGATCGAATTTTACCTGCCATTTATTTTTGAATGTATAAATTTCTTTCAGCTCTGAAAAATTTTCTTGTTGTTTTACCACAGCTGAAATTTTATTTCTGAATACAATAAAAAAGCTTTGTGCATCTTTAAATTGTAGTGAAATAATTGTTTTGCCGGCGTTTTCCTGGTAAACCATCAGCGATCTCATTTCGCCTGTAACGGGATCCCATAATTCTGGTTGCATGCCGCTGACATTAAATATGCACCGGGCATTGCCAGCATGATGGGTTGTATTTGCAACAAAATAAATGTTTGTTTCATGTTGCCTGCGGTGCGTAAAACCAATCTGTATGCTGTCAGTTACGTTATCACTTCTAAAATCATCCGTTGTCTTCGATACAAAACTTCCCCATTGCAATAAAGCCTGGCAACGCTGCCAGTATTGTACCATGGCTTTGGCAGGTTCCCACCAGGTTTGTGTGCGGTCGAAATGCGTTCCCCATTGCCCCATTGAATTACCCGGTAAATAGCGTGCATCCCAGGGCTGATGTGTAAAACGATGAATCACTATTCTGTTCACACCCGCACAAAACGCAGCATCACCAATAGGTTTTAGCCAGGCGGGATATTCATCCCATTTACTATCTGCCGGCTGGCCAGTGAATGCCTCTGCTTCTATGATGTTGTGATCTGATTTTCGCAAAGCTGAAACCGTTGGATCGAGCTCATACGGCGTATACGTACCATGTTCTGTCCAGAATTCTGTCATTACATGATGAACGATCGGCATCACATCATCCTGCCGCCACGGACCGCCATAAGGTTCAGATAAGAAAATAAGATTTGCTGCCTTTAACTTGTTTGAAATGATCGTGAAATAAACATCTTTGTATAAATCTTTTATTGTTTCTTCAAAATCATGCTTGAATTTTTCTGTCTCCGCATTGTTATCAATTACACGGCCTGCAAACGTGCACAGATATGGAATCAAATCATATCCGCGCCGCTTTGAAAATTCCTGTTTCATCAATGGCGTCCAGCTGGGGTTGCCCGCTTCATAACTATCAAAATGAACGTGGGAAAATCCATTTCCAATCAAATCACCCAGGTGGCTTTTAAGTTCATTAATGATATGGTCAATATGAAAACTAACTGCCTCTGCATTCATTTTATCACATTCTAAACCAATGGCTGCAGGTTGTGCGGGTTGAATCAATGCGCCCATAGTAGTATGCCCGAAGCGATAGACTGTCCATTCTCCCGCAGGGGCATTCCAGGTCAGCGTTCCATCCGCGCTCATTTTAGCAGTCAGATCAATTACCTGTGATTTATTAACGGTTCCTGCAACCGGTATCGCCACAACAGCAATATCCCTGAAATAAGTTTGTCTTGCGGTGATAACCGGGTTTTCTACAGTGCTATCAATAGGATTGTACACCGGGAATGGCATGTTCGACCGTGGGTTAATCATGGGCTTCGGTAGCCATAGCTTAACGATTACATTTTGTCCGGTCAGATGCGATGCGCTCCAGCAAATTTCCTGCATTGATTTTTCAGGTGTTATCCATGGCCCGCCACTCGTTTCATATCCCGATCCGTTGAATGTTCCGAAATCCATTCCCAGCCGCTTTGATTCTTCCGCTGCAAAACGCATTAATTTCCACCAGGGTTCTGTCCAGGAAACAATTTCGGGCGTGGGTGATTTACCAATGGTCATGCTCCATGGTATAACAACATCAGATAATGAAAACATCGTAGTGCGGTTGAAGCCCTCCTTTTTCAGTGCCTCCAAATCTTTTGTGATTTGTTCTTTATTGATGTTGGAACCCATCCACATCCACAACACACCCGGCTTTGCGCTTTCGGGTGGGTTCTTAAAAATTGTTTCCGGGTTATCTGGTAAAGAACCTGGCGGTAGATTTTGTTGTGCGTATGTATTATTATAAACACATAACATTATACAAAGCACAGATAAAAACTTAATCATGTTTAGTGGGTTGTTAAGTAATGGCATAGAATAAATATACATTGAACGAAAAACGACCGTAGTCTTCGCTGTTCGAACCAGCACTGTCTTTAAAAACCAGGGTAGTTTTCATTACGGTAACGCAAAGGCAATATAAGAACCACCTTCCTTTAATCCCCGGCCGCCGCCGTCTGCAATTACAATATATTGTTTGCCTTTGATCATATACGTGATGGGTGTTGCAAACCCGCCGGCCGGCAACTGGTATTCCCAAACAACCTTACCTTTTTTTTTATCAAACGCACGGATCCTCTCGTCGCGGGTGCCTGCAATAAAAATTAGACCACCCGCTGTTGCTAACGGTCCGCCATAACTTTCAGTACCGGTAATAGGGATACCTTTTTTAGTGAGTTCAGGGAATTCTCCTAATGGAACACGCCACAAATAGTCTCCGGTATTTAAATCAATCGCATTTAATGTACCCCATGGTGGTTTAATAGCAGGATAACCATCCTGGTCAACAAACTTATCCCATGCTTTAGTAAGATACGCAGGCTCATAAGGGAAATCTTTATTGTCTTTTTTCGCTGATGCCTTATCGGCGTGTTCACTTGCTGCCATATTTTGCGCCGGTTTTATATTCAGCAGAAAATTGATAATCGCATTTCTTTGTAATCCTGATAAATTTTGAAAGGAAGGCATCCTTCCCTGGCCCGTAAGTAAAACATGATCGATGACATCTCTTTCAAGACGTTCACCAATATTAATCAGGCTGGGAATTTCTTTGCCGTTGCCTTTTTTGTCAGGGCCATGGCAAGAAGAACAATTAACCATATAAAGTCCGTGCGCATCTTTTGATTTTGCAATTTCTATCAACTGATCTTCTTTTGATATCATCTTCAATAGCCAGGGTGCATGATTGGCATTCTGATAAAGGATTCCATCCGGATCAATTGCATTGCCGCCCCATTCGGCGCCACCGCTGTAACCGGAAAGCACGGTGCCGGTAAGATTGGGCGTTGCAAATTTATTGGCATGACTGGTACTATCAAAAATCGTTTGTACGTAAGCGTGCGCTGCGGGGGAAATATTAGTGATATCAGAATCTGAAAATTGCTGGTTATCAAAAGGTTTTGGTTTCACGGGATAACGTTGAACAGGCCACGGTGTTTCGCCCGGCAGGCCCTGCGTTGGCACCGCAAGTTCTTCAATCGGAAATAAAGACGTTCCTTTATCACGATCCAAAACATATACCAGCCCATCCTTGGTAGATTGCTCTACGGCATCGATCATTTTACCATCATGCTTTAATGTAATAAGATTGGGCGGCGAGGGGATATCACGATCCCACAGATCATGATGAATGGTTTGAAAATACCAGTTCATTTTACCTGTTTCTGCATCAAGACTCATGATGCAATCGGAATATAAATTCGAGCCTGCACGAATGCCGCCATAAAAATCTGATGCGGGCGAACCTGTTCCAAAATAAACGGCTCCCCTTTTTTCGTCGAGCGTCAGTCCGCTCCAGTTGTTGGTAGCGCCCAACTTCTTATAGGTATCTTTTGGCCAGGTTTCATACCCGGGTTCGCCAGGCAATGGAATCGTATGGAAGGTCCATTTTAATTTCCCGGTAACAACATCAAACCCCCTCACATAGCCGGGCGCAGCATCGCCGCTTTCAGGCACGGAAGAGCCCATTACCAATGTATTTTTATAAATGATGCCCGGTGTAGTAGCGCTTATTGATGACTGTGAGGCATCGAAATTTATGCTGAGCCCTTCGTGCAGATCTACTTTTCCATTTACACCAAAAGTTGTTACCGGCTTGCCATCTGCAGCATTAACAGCATATAGAAATGAACCTGCAGAACAAATAATGCGTTTGTCATTTCCATTTTCCCAATACACAACGCCGCGGCTTGGATGATACCGGGGAACAGTATCTTTAAATGGGTCAAATTTCCATAATTCTTTTCCTGTTGCGGCTTCCAATGCAAATAATTTTAAAGTTGAATTGGTACCATATAAAATTCCGTTTACAACAATTGGCTGGCATTGAATTTCATGTACATGCCGGTGTTTGGGATCTTTATCTCCAGAAACATCATTTGCGTAATAGGTCCACGCTACTTTTAAATCTTTTACATTGTCAGGATTGATTTGTTCCAGATCTGAATAACGGTTGCCGGCCTTGTTACCGCCGTAGATGGGCCAGTCTTTGTCGGACAAAGAAGCATTTTTTTTATTATTTGAATGACAACTTATTATGACCTGCGTAATTATAACTGATAGTAATACACTAAGGCAAACCAATCTAATCTTCATGTAATATTTTTAAAGCTGTATTAATGTGTGATGCCGCAGGTATAGAATTCGTAAGAAATTTTCCAGTTAAATGTTTCTCCTGGTGAAATATTTACCTGGATAAAAGGCTCGGGAGAAAAAATAGTAGACGAACCCCAGAATGCGAGTTTCGAAATAGGTTGATCGCATGTGATTCTTACCGCAGCACCGGTTGTATGATTTTCAATTTGTATGTCGTAATCTTTTGAAGTATTGCCATATCCTTTTATAATACAATACACGGATTCTTTTTTCTCAGGCCCTCTGTTAAATATAATTCGATTGTCTTTAATAGTTGCTATGCCAGTGCTGCCAATACCTCTTTGTCCTTCTGATTCTGGTGCAAGATTGAAAGGAAATGTAACCACGAAACCTGCACCGGTTGCCTGTTTATCGAACACAAAAAGATTATGATTGTACACACTCGTTTCAATATTTTTTTTTCCAGTATTTTTCAGGCTATGTGTTATCACCAGTAAGGGTTTGCCTTTTACAAGCGTTTCTGTTTTTTTGTATTCGTAAGAATAAAATGAATCACTCAACGTATGTGTAAACTCAATGCTCGCCGCTTTTGTTCTTACTTTCCATCGCCCCGCATTTACAATAGGATAGTATTTAAAAGGGGTGTATTTATCGTCATTTGTCTTCGAAAGTGTTCCTACGCCAATCTCAACAAAATGGCCACCAGTTGTTGCTTCTTCGTATCCTACAGGAGAAAAAGATTCTACCGGGCCCATCAGCGCATCGTGTGTGATCGGATTGTAATTATCGAACCATTGCGCGCAATAGGTATGGCCTTTGAATTCAAGATCAGGGATTACGCCAGACCAATCGAATCTTGTTCCCCGGTAATATCCATTTGCGGTATCGGGTAAATAGAAACGCGCGTGAATGATTCCATTGCTGATATCTGCCTGTGGAAAACCGATCAAATTTTTTGTGCTGGTCAGCAACAGTCCGGTTGCAACAAGCATACAATAAAATAATTTCTTCTTCATTGCTGTAGTGTATTTAAAACGCAGTATTCAGTATTCAAACATTCTTATCTGAATACTACCTACTTTCTTATGGTCTGATAATCGTTCCATCTCTCTTCCTGATTATCCATTTACCTGCATTGTTTGTAATGGGATATTTGGCAGCTTGTTTTTCATCAATGTCAATGCCCAGTCCCGGCGCTTCATTTACATACAAGTACCCTTTTTTTAATTCAGGCGTGCCGGGAAAAACTTCTTTTTCTTTATCGGAAAAAAATATCGATTCCTGTATGCCGAAGTTCCATATGTTCAAATCAATATGGCAATGCGCTGCATGCCCAACTGGTGAAACGTCTCCCGGTCCGTGCCACGCAGATTTTACATTGAAAAATTCAGCGAGGTGCGCAACTTTCATAGCAGGTGTAATGCCACCAATCTGTGAAACATGGCAACGGATATAATCGAAAGAATGCTCCGCAATTTCCTGTACAAACTCATTCATATTATTGAACAACTCGCCCATGGCAAAAGGTACGGTTGTGCTGGCGCGAAGTTGTTTCCACCAGCTCCTGTTTTCTGGTGATAACGGATCTTCAATAAAAAAGGGATCAAATTCTTCCAGTCGCTTGCACATATTTATCATGTCCAATGGTTGCACACGTTCATGTGTATCGTGCAGCAGCTCTACTTCATCTCCACAAATTTTTCTTACTTCCCTGAACATTTTAGGCACCGCCTGTACATATGCACGCGGGTCTATAAACTGGTCGGTCGTTTTTCCAAAGCCCGCATCTTTAAAATCAGGTTGTTGCGCAAGATTTAATGCGCCATAGCCTCCCTGTTGAATTCTTACATAGCGAAAGCCGTCAGCCATATATTTTTGCACATTGGCTGCCACCTCCTGTGGATCTTTTCCATCTGCATGCGCGTAGCAATCTACTGCAAACCTCGATTTACCACCCAACAACTGGTAAACCGGCATATTAGCACGCTTACCTTTTATATCCCACAAGGCCTGGTTTAAGCCACTCAATGCATTGTTTAATACGGGACCATTTCTCCAGTAGGAACTTACAAAAAATGCCTGCCATATATCTTCAATCGTATCTACATCCCGGCCAATGCAAAAATCACCCATGTAATTGTTGATGGCTGTTACCACTACTTCAGCACGCTGTGTAAACGTGGCGCAGCCGAGACCGTATAAACCAGGCTCCGATGTTTCTACTTTTACAACCACCAGGTTTGAACCTGAAGGCGCTGTGCCAATGGCCTTCACACTTTTAATGGTAATGGGTTTCATGGCCTGTGCATATCCTGGTTTTTCATACGGGGGAGCGCTTGCACTGGCAGCACTTCCCAGCAATGCCGATACAGATCCCAATCCGAGCATCTTTAAAGCAGCGCGCCGATCGTAAGCTGGCTGATTGTTTACATTTTCCATGCTAATTGAATAAATTTTTTTTGTAAAGACGGAAGTAAAGAGGATAAAGTTATGCAAGCGGAACAGGTGCTTTAGCCAAAAGGAGTTGTCCATTTTTCTGGTAAAAATCTGGCACTGTTCTCAGGTAAGCAACCGGCTCCGGCATTTAAATTCTTATGAGGGAAGTTAGCTATAATTTACGTCTTTGGATATTAATATCAGTCGGGAAATAAAGTGACAACAGGGCGCGGGTTCGATCTGTAATTTTCTATGAAAAATAAATTACCTCTTTAATCCGCTATATCCAATCCGGGGCATTCTGTATTTGTTGGCGTAAAAGTAAATTCAACTGTGCGGCACGTTGCTGAACATGCCACATGTTGTAAAATAAAAGCGCATAACAGAATAACTATTTATTTCCATTTCAATGGCTTTCAATGCTTTCCTCTTTTTCTTTTACCTCCAGTTTTTCTTTTTTTAAATCGATCCTTATTCTACCAAAAATGCTCATGTAAATGTTTGCAATCCAGACCAGCGAAAATCCTGCAATGAGGTATCCACGCCAGTCTTCATATAATAAATGGAAGCGGGTGATGAGGAGCATGCAGATTGTCACATAATGACTAAAGCAATATTCGCATGTAAAAAGATAAAAAAATTTTCGCTTGAGCAGCGTTTTGGCATTTTCACATTGGCGGATACAAAAATCCCGTGGCTCGCGGAATACTTCTTCATGAGTAACCGTCCAGGCTATACACGCAATAGGGATAGCTAATAAAAACAACCACCACGTCTGCATTTGAATTGGCATAATTACCATCCTATAGTTTTAATAATATTGTTCCATTCACAAATTATCATATTTTTTAATGCATCGTCAAATTTAATTTGCAGGGCCTGAATATGCAGTCCAAGGCATAAAATTCAAAAAAAAAGAGCCGGCTTAAGCCAGCTCATTCAGAATGCAGGAACGAAAACATATATGCCTATTTGACAATAATTATTTGTTTCGCTTTAAGATCAGCACCCGACTTCAATATTAATGCGTAAGTGCCTGAGCGTATATTTATTAATGGAAGCGCGGTTACTTGCCCCGTCGCCAGCATTGCCAATCTTATTTGCTGTAATTTTTTGCCAGTCATGTCGAACAATTCAACAAGACCATTTTTTAATTCTGCAGAGGTACTGATATAAACAGAACCATTATCAATTACCGAAGGAAATATGGAAACTGATTTTTTCTCTGTAAATATGATTTTTATCACAGGAGAATAACTGTATTTGCCATCTTTGTCCACCATGCGCAAGCGGTAAAAGTTAATGCCGGAAAAAGGTGATGCATCGGGATAACCGTACGTTTTACCTGCACTTGTGCTTGCGGTGGCAAACACTTTACCCAGCACAGTGAAAGCTATCCCATCTGCACTTTTTTCGACCTGGTAATAATCAGCATTGATTTCACTGCTTACTTTCCAGCTCAGACTAATATTTTTATTGTCCGTTTTTCCATCGAAACCCAAGAGCTTAACAGGCAATAGCGAACCCGTAATGTTAAAACTTAGACGATTGCCACCTGCATTTTCATAATACTCCAGTACCATATCATACGTTCCGTTAAGCGTGGCACTTGCCATAGATGTTGCGTAACCCTGGTCCGCCCAGCTATTGATCAGCCAGGTATTGCCGCCATCCATACTCAGGCGATACCCATCATCACCACCAGCGGTAAAAATATAATCACCTGACGCAAACGTTTTCTGCAGCCTGTATCGTGCGCTGAATTGTTCTGTTAGTACGCCGCAGGCACTGGTGTTGTAAAATGTATAATCGCCGCCGAAACTTTCATCAAAATTCGGATTGCCCGGCAATCCTTCGGTTACCAGCCCCGCATAATTATTAAAATTGGTGCCGTTATAAATGTATCCTTTCCAAACATCACCAGTTCCATAAATAGATTGGTCTTCTGTTCCCAGACAGAGTGTATCGACAGAAAATGAAACCCTGTTGCCGCCACCATTTTCATAATATTCCAGCACAATATTATATGTTCCACCAAGCGTTGTGGCGTAAGTGGTATAGCCGTAAGACTGATCGCCCCACCTGTCAATAATCCAGGTAGCACCGCCATCAATACTTAATCTGTATCCATCATCAGCACCTACTGTAAATTGGTACTGACCGGCTGTAAAACTTTTGATTAGCTTATAGCGGGCGCTGAAGGTTTCTGTATAAATGCTGCATCCATTGGTTGGATAGCTAACATTATCTCCACCAAAACTTTCATCAAAATTTGGATTGGTGGAAGTGCCTTCATTCACATAACCACTATAATTGGTAAAATCCTGGTTGTCGTAGATATATCCAATCCAGGTATTTGATGTGCCATAACTTGTTTCATCGCCTGCCGGCGTACAAGTTTGGGCATGGGCAAAAAGGGATAATATAATCGCGAGGATTAATAACGGTAACGATCTCATACACAAGATATTGGCTTTTAAAATATGTTTTACTTAGGTGTAAACCATTAAAACGATGGAAGTGGTTTTTTATGCGCATGCTTTATCCTTAATAGAGATAACTACTTAGTAAACAAGCTTTTTTTAATGAAATTTTAATCTATTTGTAGGTCAGCAGGTTAAATTTCAGGTGGCATTTTCTTTTACAAATCTGAAATCACCGGGCTTCAACGATATATTTTATGATGGTATTCAGAATTGATGAGCCGGTAACCTGGTAACTTAATGCATGCTCAGGAACAAAATGTTCTACCTCCCGTTTCCACGTAAAAATACCAGGAGTGTATTATTTGCGGCTGCTTATTGAGAGATCGGAAATCACTTTTGAATGAAAAATAGGAGAGGCTGGAGAATAATTAATTGTGTTTTAACGAAAGGAAAAGCACACCAAAATCCCATAAAAAATGAAATAAAATAAGCACCCGAATGTTCCGGTATTTCCAATAATAACAGGCAAAAATTAACCCAATAAAAATCGGACCGGCAACATTAATGATTGTTCCGTATTTAAAATGCATTAATCCAAATAGTAAAGAAGAAACGACAATGGCCAGCAAGGGGCTTTTAAAAATAATTTCAAGTCTTGGTTGCAGGTAGCCGCGAAAAATTAATTCTTCCATTATACCCGCGGTTAAACAGGTAAATAAAAACAACGGCATATTGGTTCGTAAAATATTTGTTATCTCAGAAAGCCTGGTGCTTTTTGTAATGAGACCAGATGACAATAGAATTGCCTGGATAATAAACATGCCAATACATAACACGAAGAGTAGTCCAATCACCGATACCAGGTAAAACAGAAAATTATATTTTTTTTCCTGCCAGATTAGCAATGGTTGTTTTTCAATTTTTACCGCATACCACCATATCAATCCTGCACATATCCAATAGAATAACCTGGAAATAAAAAATCCTGTGGCATTTATTTGCGATATCTTCAATACATGAAGAATTGACCAGGACCCAATTGCTGTAACAAGAAATAAAAATGCCAATAGAAATATTATTCCTTTAATAGTTGCGATGCGATTTATTTTTTGAGCAGCTTCAGCCATTGTTTAAATTAAGGATAAATAAAAATGATTGATAAAACACTGCAATCGTTTGTACAATATTATAAACCCATTCGCATCTCTAACATATTGCCGCGGAAACCGGCTTTTTCATACGCTTTAACAGCAAGAAGATTGTCTGCATAAACTTCCAGGCGAAGCTCAGTAATATTTTGTGAGGTGGCCCATTCTTTCAGAACGTTTATAATTTTCATGTTAACGCCTTTGCCGCGGTGTTGCGGATCAACATACATAAAACCGAGGCAGGCATGGTATTTATGTTGCAAATAACCTTTTGATTTTTCAATACGTGCGTAACCCGATCCAATCAATTCATTGTTTAGTTCTGCAACCACAATTTTAACGTTCGGGGCAGTGATCATTTCTTCCAGATCATAATAGTGAATCTCATCTTTTCTTAACGTACTATCAAAGGGCCGCTCCGCATGTATAATTCCCATTTCAAAACGAAAAAGCGTATCAAAATCCTGAACGGATGCTTTTCTAATTAATATTTCATCCATCATTGTATTCTTTGTGAGCGCGAATGTAGAATCAAAATCAGTAAACTCAATTATTACATGAATTTTATTTGTCAGGAATATATGGACCACCGGTTTCGCCCCATCCCCATTTCGGCATAGGTTCGGTGTGCGTCATTGGGTTTTCTGTTAGTTGAGAATTAATAACGGCAATGCGTGTTCCCCATTCAATATAACCAACAAATGAAGAACGAAATTCCGGATCGCTCTTTAATCCAATTTCATCCGCAGTTTTTATTAATAAATGTGCCCAGCGCTGACGTTTTTCTTCTGTAAGCATTTTGCCAATATGATGTTCAATCATAGCGGCATGGGTTCCTCCATCTTCCATTGTATAAAGTTGCGGTCCGCCAAAGACTTCTGCAACAAAATGCGATACATGTTTGATATGATCCGGCGACATATTTTTAAAAACTTCGCTCAGCAAATCATCTTTTAAGACTTTGTCATAAAAGATGCGGAATAACTTTTCAAAGGTTTGCGTATCACCCGCCCATTCATATAAAGTAGGAATCATGGTAATAATATTTCATGTACAACAATATTAACTGTTACTAACCTGGACAATCTCAATAACAATTATCAATAAAGCCAGCATGCTTATTCCGGCAGCAAAATAATTTTTGCTATCGGGTGATTTTTTTACCGCATTAAAACTTTTGTTTAAAACCAGTATTGCTATAACAGCAGCCAATGCAGTCAGTAGAATAATTAAAATCATCATTAACCAGTAAATAATAACATTGCGGCCGGGAACAAATGAGTCCATTGCTGTAAACGCCGCCAGGCTGGCTAATAGCAGAAGGCAAGGTGCAACGAACGAAAGTTTTAAATTTTTCACTGCGTTTCTTTTCTCAGCTTCTTCGCGGATTTCCTTGTCAAAGATTGTCATATTTTTTTACTGACTGGTAACGTTATTTATTTTTCCGCATCCGGCGCCCAGTAATTTCCAGACAATATAATTAATTCCAGCATTTTAATACTGTTATCGTAATAGTCATATTGATCAATGCCGAAGCCGGTAATATAATCCCACAATTTATTCAGCCATTGCTGATTGCTTTTATCTGTCATTGCACCAACGGCAAAAGATGAAATAAAACTCATTGCCTCAAAATTTCTGTTTTTTAAATCGACTCCTTCCAGTGTATAACCAGCCGATATATTGTCAGGATTGCCTTGTGTTGTTTCTTTAATCCATTTATTTATTTTGTCGACAATTTTTTTTGAACGTTTATCTCCGTTGACGATATAATCAGTTGCAATTCTCCAGGGCACCCGGCAGGCATTGTAATTATAAGAACCATCGTACTTTGACTCAAGAAACATCGGCCCCGCAGGAATTGGTGAACCATTAATATGTTGTATAAAATCGGGAATCAGCCCCGCTTCACTGCTATATTTTTTTTGAAGGAAATTAAAAAGGTTATAGTTTGAATCAATTACCTTGTCCCAGAGCGTATCGTTTGTTGCTTTCCTGAACGTCTTAAAATGCGCCGGCATAAAATCTGAAGAACGTGTATCAAAATAATCCCTGCTGTCTGGTTCAATGGCATTGCTTAATAAGATAGAATATGTTTTGTGATTGACTTCGTCTTTGGCGATTGCAGCAATGAGTAGCCGGGCCTCATCGTAATAATTAATATCACCCTTACTGCCCCATTGTGCATTTGCAATCAATAGTGAATAAGCAATGTCTATGTCGCCGTCAGAGGCAGAAGTTTCATCAATATTTTTAAAGAATTTGTTTTGTGCCCAGGCCATCAATGTTGAATTTGCATTGACGGGATGTAATTTATAATACCTGAAAAGGCCATCATACATTTTTTTAGCAGCGGTATCATATCCGGCCATCAGTGACACTATCATCATTCCATAACCCTGCCCTTCAGACACGCATATATTATTTTGCGTGGAACCTTCGGTCCATATATAATACTGTCCTTTGCCCGCATCATCATTAATATAGCTTTCTTTCCAGCTGTTGTAAAAACTCCCTGTGCTGTCGTCCATCTGTTTTTGCGAAACATGGTTGGGAATTATTGCGCCATCTTCATATTTGCTATGTTGGGGGAACGATCGCAGAACAAGTTGTGCGCTTAAGAATTTCTCACCAAAGACACAGGCAAGAAAGAGTAATGTTCTAATATTATAGTGCATCGTGTGAAATTCAAGGTAGCGGAAATTCTCAAATTATGGCTATGTTACATTTTATTTTGAACGAGCGGCTGATAAAACAGAATTTACCTGTTAAAATCCGGCCTTTATATTGCTTTTAAAAAACACTTTTTGCTGTAGTGCAGCCTGGTATCATATATTACGTATCAATTTGCAAGAAAAAATATCCACATTGAAACGCTGAAAACAAACCTAAAAAAAAGGCATATAATGCAACGCGCATTAAAATATTTCCTATATATTTGCCCCAAGAGGATTTCTGGACAAAAATGAACACGATTAAATTTCCAAACTTGTCTATTTTCATTTTGTCCATTTTTCCAACGTCTTGTTGACCGCTATACACCTCCTGTTCCACAAAAATATCCATTTCAAATCTTACAGCTGCGAACAACTGTTTGCGCTGATGAAAAATCATGCCTAATAAGATTGCTGGTCTAAAAATTTATTAATAATTATTGAAGTGCTGAAGTATTTCAGTGATTGAATTTTTTTACCCAATGAAACGAGAGTATCAGGACGCGGTTAGATCCGAACTAGAACATGTTTTTGGAAGATCAATTGTTTCCTCAAGAGATTGCATGGAACTTAGTAATGAGATTTTTCAGAAAACCCACAAGCGATTGAACCCTAATACGCTCAGACGGTTTTTTGGCCTTGTTAAAACTGAGTATCCATCTTCTCATTCTACGCTTAATATTTTATCGCAATACTGCGGCTTTCAGTCTGCAGAAGAAGTGTATAAACTTACGCTTACACACAGTTCGGGTGACCTGGTTGAACAGGCTAACCTTGTTTATTATTTTATTTCGATGTTTGAAGAAATAACGGTGATGGACAGTTGTGATAAGACCTTCTTTACCATCGTTGAGCATACCATTAAGTTCTTAAACAAAAATTTGAGCCTGGTAGATAAATTTCAGAGCCTTGTAGCCAAAACAAGGAACGGGCAGGATTTTTATTTTGAACAGCTTGTAAATATTGATAAGTTTAATTTTTATTTTACAAACGGATTGCGCTACTATTTAAATGAAAAAAGAAGCGGTGAAGGAATGATTTTTGCGCATTCTGTATTTGTTTTTAAGTATTGGCTGAATAAAGATGATACCAAGCTGGCGGAACACTATAATAAAATGAATAAGTTTTCGCATAATGGTTCTTTCAACGGTTATATTTATTGCCGCTATTACGCGGCTATTCTTTTCGGGGCGCATACGCAGTCAACGCCGGTTGAAGATATTCTCGTTTCAATATATAAGTTCTATTCTACGCTCGAGGCTACGGGGCCGGCAGACCAATTATTTTATTTTGAATATACAATAGCAGAAGCGCTTGTACTAACCGGACATTATAATGATGCACAGTTTTATATGGATCAGTTTGCTAACCGTGCAAAGAAAAAAGAATTTTGCAAGCAACGAATGAGTATTCAGAATATACAATTATTCAGGGCAGTTGCTTTTAATAAAACAGGCCAGGTAGCAGAAGCCCTCGATATTTTCAACGCACTAAAGCCTGCTGAGTTTCATTTCATTACTAAAAAATATGCTGCTATTTTTTATATTTATCTTTCAACAGAACTCAAAAGAAAGATTTTTAGATATGATGAATCACTGGAATCATTAATAAATGAAACGGGTTTTTGCAGATTAAAATCTTTTTGCAGTTAAAATAAATTTACTGACTTTGCTTTCGGTTCCCTCATTCTCATGCAACCTCCTGCCAGCCTGCTTCTCAGGGTGCCGCATCTTTAACGGTAAATATTTTTTTTGTGCATGTCCAGGGCACGATTTTTTTACGGTTGATTATTTTTTGTACTGATATCTGTTATGATCATTTTTGTATAATTATCATCTGAACAATAATGAACTTTAGATTATCATGAAAATGATTTTACTTCATTCAATACTGGTTTAGTTACCTTCTGAATTCCCCCTGTATCATCATGAGATTTTTTGCCAGGATGCAATTTGCTGCCAAGTGAATTTTTGGTATGATATAGTTATGTGTTATAACGACTGCCTTGCTATCAATTACCAATAGTTTGGTGAGAAGAATTTTAATCTTCCCAAAATATTTTTAGCAATGAGAAATCCCGAATTAAGACAGGAGAAAGAGGCTGCTATAAAACTTGAAATAAAAAACGTGTTTGGGAGGAATATTAAAACCTCCGGAGATTGTATTGATCTTAGTAACGAGATTTATAATAAAATCCGCAAAAAGATAAATGCAAATACATTAAGGCGTTTTTTTGGCCTTGTAAAAGCTGATTACCTTCCTTCTTTTTCAACACTTTCTATTTTGTCTGGTTATTGTGGTTTCGGGTCAGTTGACGAAGTTGGATCAGCACAACCATCCGGATTGGCCGGAAGAATTGAACAGGAGAGAATGATCAAATATGTGGTTTCATTATTTGCTGAAACGCCTTCGCCTGTATTAACGGATAAAACATTTCTAAGTTTTATCAAACATACTATCGAGTTTTTAAATCATGAACAAGTAATTGCAGGTAAATACATCAGCCAGATAATAAAGACGAAAAACGGGCAGGATTGTTTTTTTGAGCATTTTGTAAATATTGACAAACTGAATTCTTATTACGGAGATGGTTTACGATATTATTTAAATGAAAAACAGGACATTGATGGATATATTTTTGGTACCTCTATGCTTGCGTATAAATATTGGTTAAGTGGAAATGATGAAGAGCTAAGAAAAATGTCCGGTCTCCTGCATAACAAAATACCGGTTGGTTATATTGTTCCCCCTTTTATTTGCGGGCGGTATTACGCTGCAAAATTATTTTGTGCAAGTGTGTTTTCCCAGGGGCCGGAAGAGGTTTTGATCGGGATTTATAAATTTTACACTTCTGCAGAAGCTAATTCCCGGAAAGATGGTACGATGTATTTTGAATACGTAATTGCAGAAGCATTGGTGCTCACAGGCTATTACCACGATGCGCTGCATTATTTAAATCAATTCGGCAAGAACCGTGCAGACGTGGGATATACCAGTTATACGCTCGATGCTAATAATTTTAGACTACTGGAAGCGATAGCATATTTTAAAATAAATAAGGCAACCGAGGCAGAGTTAATTTTTGATGAAATAAAACCATCTGAGTTTCATTTTTTAACTAAAAAATTTGCCGGCATACTTTACATAGCATTGCATAATGAATTGAAACGAAAAAGTGTTAAGCTTTCAGGAAATATGCAGGCTTTAATTGAAGAAACAGGCTTTAAAAAGCTAGAAAATATATTTGTAACAAACCAGCACTAAAATTCTGGCTTCTATAAATTCTCTTTATGCAATATCCGGATTACGTATTAATAATGGCGGGGGGAGTGGGTGCCAGTTTTTGGCCACTCAGCAATAAGCATTGTCCAAAACAATTTCTTGACGTAATGGGTACCGGGCAAACAATGCTGCAACAAACGTATAACCGGTTCTGTAAAATGCTTCCAAAAGAAAATATTTATGTAACTACTTTTCAAAATTATACGGCCCTTGTGCATGAACAGCTTCCCGGATTGCCTGAAGAAAATATAATTGGCGAACCGCTCAGGAAAAATACGGCTGCCTGCATTACCTATACATGCTTTAAATTGATGAAAAAGAATCCGGAGGCAACACTTTTGGTAGCACCGGCAGATCATCAAATCCTAAATGAAGAAGAATTTCAGCGTGTTTGTGAAAAAGGCAGCCAGTTTGTTATGAACCGCGATGCTTTGGTAACATTGGGTATCAAGCCAACCTATGCCAGTACTGGTTATGGCTACATTCAGAAATATCACCAGGAAGTAGAATCGGATATATACCCGGTCAGGCAATATATTGAGAAACCTTACCTGGAACTTGCGAAAAGTTTTATAAAAAACGATAACTTTTTATGGAACTCGGGCATTTTCATCTGGAAAATAAAAGATGTCTTAAAAGCCTGCAAGGCGTATTTGCCAGAACTTTTTTATCTGTTTGATAATGCCCGGAATACTTTGGACACTTTGCACGAAGAGGAATGTTTAAAAGATGTGTATGAAAAATGCCAGAATATTTCAATTGATTTCGGCATTATGGAAAAGGCTGACAATGTATTTATTATTCCTTCTTCTTTTGAATGGTGCGATCTTGGTACCTGGAGCAGTGCCTGGGAAAATATGGAAAAAGATTACCAGTCCAATGCAGTAACCGGTAATAATGTGGTCGTTATTGAATCTGCCCGGTGTGTAGTACATGCGGCCCCGGAAAAAATTGTTATAGTAGAGGGTCTTGAAGATTATATAGTAGTAGATACCAAAGATGGATTATTGATATGCAGAAAAGAAAAAGAAAAAGAGGTTAGAAGTTATATCGCAGAGATAAAAAAAACAAAACAAAATTGATGGTGCATCACATTTTTTTAGTGCGTAAAAACCCTCTTTTTTTGTGGAGCGCATGTTAATAAACTGCATTAATAAGCAGGAAGAAAAAATTTCTATTTAAAAAAAAATCTCTGAACAAAAAAGAATAGCAATGCCGGTGTTTTAGTTAGTACATTTATTTAATGATTCTCATACCAATGAAAAATCATGTTTCCCAGTGAGATACGCCCCTAAATCCATCCTTAGCAAAATCCACTCTTGCTTCTAATTTACACGAACGATTTATTGCTTCAAGATTTTACCTGGTGCTGCATTTATTGTACCAAAAGGTATAAATTCTGATTGGACAGAAATGCCATCCCACTATGGTTTTTCATCTAAGAAAAAAAGGTTGAATCATAAAAGGTGTGATGTGTGTGCCTCTTTGTGACCAACTATATTTTGACTCAGTACAATGACATGTAAGTGAGTTAGGCCATGCCATATCCTTTTCATAATAAAAGGGTTTTATGCCCTCAGATTTCAATTTACTGAGAATGGTTAAATTAATTAATGAAACACTTCTACAATGAATGAAAAAAAGCAGTGGTACGCAGTTTACACACGTCCGAGATGGGAGAAAAAAATAGCAAATCAGCTGAGGCAAAATAAAATAGAAGCTTATTGTCCATTAAATAAAACCTGGAAAAAATGGGCCGACAGAAAAAAATTGGTTTATGAACCGTTGTTTACCTCTTATGTATTTGTTTATGTTTCAGAGTCTGAGAAGATCGCTGTAAAAAGAATTAACAGTAAAATAAATTTTGTTTACTGGATTGGAAAGCCGGCAGTTATCAGGGAAGAAGAAATTGAGGCAATCAAAGATTTATTAAGCCAGTTTAATAATGTAAAACTGGAAAAGGCAGATGTAAATATTCACGATAAGATTAAGATAACAAACGGTGCGTTGATTTTCAGAGAGGGAAATGTTATTGAAGTACAGTCGAAAAGCGTAAGGGTATTTCTGCCTTCACTGGGGTATCATTTAATTGCCGAAGTTGATAAATCTGATATTGAAGTTATTGATGTGGTCAACAAATTTAATAGCACACACATGTTGCAATTCAGGTAGGTAAAGCTGTATCTCTTTTATTTTATTCTTATAGTGATTAATAATTAAATGAGAACTAGCCGGCGTCAGAAATGCATTTTGTTTTAGCAAGTATTGCAATTTTTATTAAATAAGAAATTAAGAATAATGCCATTCCAGACTCAATCAAGAAGAATATTACTTATTGGGGGAAATTATTATCCTGAGCTTATCGGCATCGGAAAGTATAACGGAGAAATGGTTGATTTGCTGGCACGAGAAGGCCATCAATGTACTGTAATTACGTCTTATCCATACTATCCGCAATGGAAAGTACAGAAGCCTTACTCAAAAAATCCCTTATGGTTTAAAAAGGAAACAAGAAAAGTACTGACTGAAAATGCTACACCAATTGAGGTATACAGGTGCCCTCAATATTTACCTTCCAAACCCACTGCTAAAAGACGAATGATCCTGGACTTAACTTTTTGTGCATCAGCTTTTCTTATGATTGTTCATATGCTGTTCCGGAAAAAATATGATCTGGTAATAGTGGTAGTGCCTTGTTTTCAATTGGGGTTACTGGCCATTTTATACCGGAAATTTAAGGGGGCAAAATTTTTATATCATATACAGGATTTGCAGATAGATGTTGCACGCGACCTTAATATGATAAAATCCAAAAAAGTAATTACAATCCTTTTAAAAGTGGAAAAATACATACTTAACAAGGCTGATATTGTCAGTAGCATTTCGGCAGGAATGATAAAAAGAATCAAAGATAAATGTGATAAAGAGGTTTTGTTTTTTCCTAATTGGGTAGATACCGCTATGTATTTTCCACTACCTGAAAAAGACGCCTTGAAAAGAGAGTTTAATTTTGCGCCCTCAGACAGGATTGTTTTATACTCGGGTGCTATAGGTGAAAAACAAGGACTGGAGAACATCATGTACATCGCTAAGTCGCTTGAGCATTTTCCTGATTTGAAATTTGTTATTTGTGGCTCCGGCCCCTACCGCGAAAACCTGTATGAGTTGCAGAAAACCCTTTCTTTGAATAATGTAGTTTTTCTTCAGTTGCAGCCTCTTGATAAACTGAATCATTTTTTAAATATGGCAGATATCCACCTGGTACTTCAGAAATCAAATGCAAGTGATCTTGTTATGCCATCTAAACTTACTACAATATTGTCTGTAGGTGGTGTGTCAATTATCACCGCCAGCAAGAATTCAAGTTTGTACCAGGTCGTTTCATCAAATAATATGGGTGTTTTGGTAGAACCGGAAAACCGGCTCGAATTGCTGAAAGCAATTGAAAAAACCTTAAGCAATAACAATGAACTGATAAACAAAAATGCACGGGCTTACGCAGAAAAATTTTTGTCTATACACAATGTTATTTCAAGGTATACCGAATATGCATTTTGAATGTTTAACTGAGGGTGCTGTAGCATGCGCTTTTCGTTCAAATAATTTCGGATCATTTTAATAATAATACTCAACACCACCTTAAAAAAAGATATGAGAAATATAATTGTGGCAGCTAACATCTTCGGCAAATGCGTGATAATGGTATGCTTGCTGGCTGTCACCGGGTGTAGTTCGTCCAAAAAAATAAACCAGGATTTTCTTTATTTTCAAAAGAGTCTTGATAGTATCCAAAATATACAACGCGTATCACCGGTTATAAAAGTGGACGATGTACTCGGCATCCAGGTATTTAGTAAAAGCATGAACCAGGATCAGGCTTCTATTTTTAATATACCAGCCGGGGATGCAAACAATGGAAATCAGGGTTACGTGGTAGGATCTAATGGCAATATTGACATGGCCGTTATCGGCGCGGTAAAAGCTGCCGGGTTAACGAAGGAACAATTGCAAACAATCCTCAGGGAAAAAATTTCTTCCTACGTAAAGGATCCATCTGTTCTGATACGTTTTTCGGATTTTAAAATAAACGTATTGGGCGAAGTTAAAATGCCAGGCTCACACGTCTTTAATAAAGACAGGGTTACTATTATAGATGCCATCAGCTCTGCCGGAGACCTTACTGACTTTGGTAAAAGGGATGATATCATTGTAATACGCGAGGAAAGCAATCAAAGAAAGTATTATAACATCGATCTGAGAAGCGGAACACTTTTTCAATCTCCCGTATATCAACTCCAGCCCAATGATATTGTTTATGTAAACGCTACAGAGAGAAAATTAAAATCGCTGAATGTTAATCCAGAAGGACAAAGAGGCTGGCAACTGTTTTTTGGAATAGTGTCTGTTGTTTCAACGATTGCCGCATTGGCTATCACAATCTCAAAAAATTAATTATGGCTGCAGGTATGAACGATGTTTTTGAAACACCCAAAAGCGGTGGCTTTACAATAAAGGAACATATTTATAAATACCTTTCTTATTGGCCGCTATTCCTGTTTTTTCTTATCGTCTGTGTGGGTACAGGTTTACTGTATACCCGGTACGCAACGCCTATTTACAGGGCAAGCACACTTATTTTAGTGAAAGGTGATCAGGCCAATGGTGGCGGTGGGCGCACGTCTGAAGATTTGATCAAGATGGCGCTGGAAGGCGGACAAAAGTCTAATAATCTCGACAATGAAATTCAGTTGCTGACGTCTACAGGGCTTATGGAACGGGTTACTGCAAAAAATCAGTTTAACATCCGGTATTATAAGCTGGCCAACATCCGTAAAATAGATTTGTACCTGGATATTCCTTTTCAGTTAAAGCCACTGTCTGTGCTGGACAGTGCTACTTCTCTTGCCATCACTGTTTCAGATGTTTCTAATGATGGCGGAATGCTGAAATACGGACCGGGGAACACAAATTCAATGAAGTTTAAATGGGATAAGCCGCTGTGGATTGCCGATAAAAAATTTATTCTGATCCATGATGCGCCTATTCAAAATGTAGACGGCAACTATCTTATTGCCTGGAACCCTGTAAAACAAGAGGCTGCAGAAATAGCAAGCCGGTTTTCTGTGGATGTGCTTGATAAGAAATCTTCCATTATCAGGCTTGAAGTGCTGGCAGAAAATCTTAAACGCGGGCAAGATATTCTTGATGCAGTATATAAAGAATTTAATCTCTCTGACATTGAGGAAAAAAACGCTGTTTCTGAAAATACCATCCGGTTTATAGACGAAAGGTTGGCAGTTATATCCGGTGAACTTAGTGGCGTTGAAGGTAACCTGGAAAGTTACCAGGGTAATAACCAGATTATTAATGTGGCAAGCCAGTCATCACAGTCATTCGACAATGCAAATGATGTTTCAAAAAGCATCACCAGTGTTAATGTTCAGCAGGGTGTTATACAGATGATTAAAGATTATTTCAATGGTTCTGATAATCTTGGAAAGCTTGTACCATCAAGTCTCGGTATTAATGATGTAACACTTTCTACTCTTATAGCACGCTATAATGAGTTGGCGTTAAAAAAAGAAAGAGAGGCGCCGGCACTCGCACCCAATGGGGCTATCATGAAAGATTTCACAAACCAACTAACGAGCCTCAAAGAAAGTATCCTGGAAAATTTGCAGAATATTACCAAGAACCTTCAGCTCCAGGAAAATAGCCTTCATCAAAAAGATAACCAGTACCGTCAATTTTTATCGGCGCTTCCGCATAAGGAAAGAGTGATGCAGGAAATAAAAAGGAAACAAAGTATTACCGAAGGGCTTTATTTATACCTGTTACAAAAAAGAGAAGAAACATCTATATCTGCCAGCTCATCAAATGTTTCTATTTATAAACAAATAGATAAAGCAAAAGGCGAAGGACCGGTTGAACCGAATACAAAAAATATCCGTCTTTACTCTATTGCATTCGGATTGCTGATACCGGTTGGACTGATTCGTTTGCGTGATGTGATGAATGAAAAAATTACAAAAAGAAGTGATATCACTGGTAAAACGCAGGTTCCGTTAATTGGGGAACTCAGCCATATACCCAAGTCCAAAAACACTGGTATTGTTGTGCTTTCACGTGATTTAATAGCAGAGCAATTTCGCCTGTTGCGAACCAATCTTACTTTTTTAAAGAAAACACCCGGCTGCCAGGTAATTTTAGTTACATCATCTACTACCAGTGAAGGCAAATCATTTTTAAGTTTAAACCTTGCTGCGGTTTTAGCCGCGCCCGGCGACAAAGTTGCCCTGCTGGAGTTTGATATGCGGTTACCAGGGATCTATAAAATGGTTGACCTTAAAGTTTCAAAAGGGCTGTCTGATTATCTCAGCGGTGATGTAAACAGCATTAATGAAATAAAGCATACAGATGAAAGACTTTCTGGTCTTCATATATATCCGTCCGGCTCGGTACCTGTTAATCCTGCCGACTTACTGCTTAGTGAAAAACTTAACTCTTTTATTGAACAGTTAAAACAGCAATACAAATATATTATTATCGATTCCGCACCTATCGGATTGGTAACGGATGCGCTTATATTGGGTAAATATGCTGATTGTGTAATGTACATGGTGCGTCAAAATCATACTGGTAGAAAACAAATTGATTTTATTAACGAGATATATGCATCCGACAAGTTTGTAAATATGCGCATCGTTTTTAATGATGTAAGATCTGGCGGCAAGTACGGCGCGGGATATGGCCAAAAACTAGCGTATGAGTATAGTTATGGCAATTTTAAAAAGCCAAATGTATTCAACCGGATTATGCATGCTTCGAGGAAAACAATTAAAGAACCTGCTGAAGTTGACAATTAAGCAGCAGTTAAAATATTCCCTGTTTCTCCAGCAAAAAAAGAAAACCAACAGATTTAAAGGGTCCGCCAGGGAAAGTAACGTACATGAAAAAACTTGTTCTGCAGATATACAGTAATCCGAAATATTCAAAAGTATTTGAATGGGGCAGGTTGATCTCTATAACCGGTTCTGCGCAAATAATGGTACAACTTATCAGTTTTGTCTGCGGCATTCTTGTTATTCGTATGCTTCCTACGCAGGAATATGCGTTATACACGCTGGCCAATGCAATGCTTGGCACCATGATTTTGCTCGCAGACAGTGGTGTGTCAACAGGTGTTATGGCACAGGGCGCTAAAGTATGGCAGAACGATGCAAAACTCGGCGCAGTGCTTGTAACCGGATTAGATCTTAGAAAAAAGTTTGCTATTGGAAGCCTTATTATTGCTACGCCGGCTTTGCTATATTTACTGCGTCATCACGGCGCTTCGTGGCTGGTATCGATCTTGATAATTGTGTCATTGATTCCTGCTTTTTTTACAGGACTTTCCGGAACGCTGCTCGAAATTGTATTTAAACTGCGGCAGAATATAGTGCCGTTGCAAAAAATACAGGTAATGAATAATGCAGGAAGACTCGCATTACTCAGCGCATTGCTCCTGATTTTTCCTTGGACATTTATTGCCATACTTGCCGCGGGTATTCCACAAATATGGGCAAATATTAGATTGAGAAAACTCTCTGCAAGCTATGCAGACTGGACTCAAAAGCCCGATCCGGTTGTTAGAAAAGAAATTCTTTATATCGTTAAAAGAGTTATACCAGGTGCTATTTATTATTGTTTATCGGGACAAATAACGATATGGCTCATATCAATATTCGGTACCAGTAAAGCGCTTGCGCAAATGGG
>JBDUAY010000019.1:0-26770 GCA_040004415.1 Bacteroidota bacterium
TGCGCTCCAAGTTGCTTGAGAAGACTTCTATTATCAACGTGTACGAATTCTTCTACCAACCGAGCTTGATTGTCAAACCGGAATATATTTATGAGGTCGAAGACAACTTGTTTTCCATTGGGAGGCAACGGACCAACCGGAGATTGAGTGAATTCCCTGACAAATTTCCCTTCAATCCAAGTTTGGCAGGCTATGTGATTTCCTTCAGCGACGATTATCCCTCGCTTAATTGAACGATTATCGAAAGCGTCGCGTATAGATTTGAAATAGTTTGTAAGGCCGGCATATTCCGACTCGAACCCGTCCGGGCCGTGGAAGCGAAAATTTGTAGTGTCGAAGTATGTATCCGCCTCAATTTGGTTGTCACCTAAAATTTCTAGTTCACCAGCCCTTATCAAACGCTTTACAAGTTCATCACGCGGAAGAACCTTTTCTGTTGCCTTTATCGTGTCCTTCATATTAAAAGAATTATTTGTTTGTTTAGATTTATACCTGCAACTCCAGAGCAGCGGCACAACAAGCACTATCGTTCAGTAAAAAATCGGTTTCACTATTTTCTATTTCAAAAAACAAACATTGTGCCACTGCGCCAAGAGAAATGGCTTGGCCGGGACCGCAGCCCAAAAAAGTTGCGAATTTGAGTGTAAGAAAAAATGATCAGTTGCTTGTTCAGCCCCGGACCAAAGGCCAGCAAAGTTACTGCTGCTTATTTAGAACAACGTCCTGACACCGTAACGTCCAACCCATGTTTAACCGACAAGCCTTTCGTTACGCTGATATCCAGCACAAGCATGTTTTGTTTATCCGGTCTGCATAACTGTATTGTCCTCCATAATAAATCTTTGCACTTTTTGCATTGGGAAATGACCGCAGTACAGTTCATATGATATTGCAAAAGTGATTTATAATCACGATTTTGGGATAGAATTCAATTCGGCAATGATGGAGATAAAAAAAGAAAATAAAGAACTGCGTGATAAAATTATGATAAGCATTAAGAAAGCTGCGAAATAATTTTTTATAAACAGTGCCGCAAATAATGAAAAAGTAGTGGTCTCTGATAAAGATAGGAACGTGAAAATAGTCTTTGCCAAAGACTTAATTTGAAATTCATATAGAAAGTCATGCACTCAGTTGTTAATATCATTTCTATTCTGTTCCTGATTTGTATATGCTCCAATAAAATGAGCGACATTAATTGCTGTCTGCGAAGTAAAGTGCAATTTTCCCTAACCCAAACTTAGCGCAACTATACCTCCAAGTATCAATACACTTGCAATAAGTCTTCTTCTGCCATCTCCCTCGTTGAATACTCTTGATCCCATAAATACACCCAGCAAAATGCTTGTTTCTCTTGCAGGCGCTACAACCGATAACGGCGCATATTTCAAAGCTTCCAGTACCAATATATAAGCAGCAGGACTTAACAAAGCAATGGCAACAATGATCCATTTGTGCATCTTTATTTCCCTTTTCAATTCATCTTTTTGATGAATGACGAACGGCAGAAGAAAAACGGCGCTGAAAAAATTTGTAACAAGTGTAAATATTAAAGGAGACAGCGCGTATTTTTCTATGGCAACAGCATCGTTAAACGAATACAGTGCGATGAACACGCCGGTAAGCACACCGTAACCAATGCCAGTCATTATTTTGCTGTTGTTTTCTTTTTTAAAGCTTAACCCGGTGATAATTAAAACACCTGCAATAATCAGCAACAACCCGGCTACTGAACTTAGTTTTAATTTTTCGTGCAGAAACAAAATGGCAGCCACAAATGAAACCAGCGGTGCTGATCCACGGGCAAGCGGGTATACCACTGAAAGATCGGCGCTTCTGTAGCCTTTCTGGAGCACAATAAAATATAAGAGGTGCAGTACAGCACTGCTTAAAGAAAACCACAACAACGACTTCTATGTATGCAATATTTCGAAATGACGTAACCTCGTGATCATCGCATACCATTGCCTGCAATCATGTTATGCATTAATTATCAATTTCATTTTTGAACAATTGAAAATGCAAAATGATGATCCCATCTTTCATAGTATCCACTTATGACGGTTTTTTCTTCTGATTGTATTCATTGACAATTTGATCCATATCGGACCATTTATATTGGCCAGCCATGACTTTTGCTACCAGTTCTGGATCATCTTTAAAATACTCCGAAACGGCTTGTCTGAAAAGATCTTTTTTTAATTTTCTGTAAGAACCGGCAATCAATGTGACTGTTTGTTCTCCTGGTCGCAGGCAAAGAAAATAAGTATCCTGGTCATATTTATTTGGACCATTCATATTAACGTACTGATACAATGTAACGGGCCCTCTCAATACAGCTTTCAGATACTTTTCCTGGTGGTGATCACGGCCACTACCCATGTCTGTCCATACTACATCGTATTCAAGCGTTTTCCCGGGTGCGGTATAATAAATAATTGTCTTAACATCCGTGTAGACGATTTTACGAGATTTTGCCTTTTTATCTTCTTTATAGAAGATGGGGGCATCTGGCGGGTCGTTTGGCAGTGTTGCCAGACCGGTCAGCACGCTGTCATTGCGGAAGATAATTTTTGCCTCCACATACTGTTCGGCATTTGCGAATCCAAAGAGCATAAACGATATCATTAAAACGAAGAGCTTTTTCATAGATGGCAATTTTAAACGTATAAACAACGTATAAGCGGTATTCACTCATGATTATTGTGCAACAAGAAACAAATCGAATGATAAGTGTTTTCATTCAGACGATGTAATCTTACGTTTTTAATAGTCAATTCGCGATCGTTGTTGTACGGTATTAGACAATTCGAAGTTTTTAGATGTAAGGATATTATATCATTATGGCAAGCGTTTAATAACGGTAAATCTTATCATACCCTAACCCCTTGCCATGAATCGCTTTATCCTGTTTATTTTCATTTTGTTCATTATTTGTTCCTGTAATAAATCAAATACCCCGCAACTTGCGCAAATAGGCTCTGTTAAAGTAATAACAATTGGTATCAATAAGGCAGTGGTAACAAATACCATTGTTTCAACCGGCAATTCAAGCTTGTTGGCAAAAGGACTCTGCTGGTCATCAACCATCCCTTTGCCTGTAATGGATAACAGTGCATTTTCCATTGGAAGCATCACAAATAGCGGTTCCAGCGATACAGTGAAAGGGCTTATTTACAACACAAAATATTATATACGCGCTTACGTCACCAACCAGGTAGGTACTTCCTACAGTGCCGTGGATTCTTTTTCAACCCTTCCTTCCAAATATAACGTGGGTCAAACAGCGGAAGGGGAAATGTCTTATATATTGACAGTACAGGCGAGCATGGATTAATCGCCGCAAGATCAGTATATGTGGCAAGCCGTCGCTGGTCAGATGATATCTGGACAACACTTGGTGTAACCCAGACTGGTTATGGCACGGGCATGTCTAATACAATCAATATTATCAACGCCGGTAATAACGGCAATGCAACAGCAGCTGTATATTGCAGTAACCTGGTTGCCGACGGCTATGACGACTGGTTCCTTCCCTCTATTGAAGAAATGTGGGTGTTCAGGAATAACCTGACATTTGCACAATGGCTGAGTTATCCCTGGAATATTTATTGGTCATCATCCGAGGCCAGTGGCCATGATTCTTTTTTTGTTGTTATCGGTGGAATAGCCAGTTTTGATAGAGATACAAAAGATGAAAGCTATAGTGTGCTGCCCATGAGGCGGTATTAATTGGAAAAATCATGCTCTGTGACTCCCACTACGCAACCAAGATTTAAATATATTTTCTCATGGCCGAGCGGGGTTAATCCTTGTGGATTTTCCATTTAGTGTAGGAAGATTAAATCTTGTATCAGACAATGCCGCTCTGCGATTCGATTAGATTTAGAAACCTTGTCTAATACTTCTACTTGAAATCGCATTTTTATCCTTTCTTTTTCGCCTTTGCCTAATTTATTTTCATCAGAAATCCGGTTGGATTTATCAATCTGTTCACTAAAAATAGAACTTATCCAACATGGGGTTCCGTTACACGAAACTCAATATGGAGTTCTGTATGTAGCATTTTATCGGTCCCTCTTAATAATAACGATAATTTTCAGTGAAGATACAAGGCACTATCAGGTATCTTAAATTAAAAAAGCTGCGCCATTACATCACTCATAAATAAAAAAAATTGTTGAGCTTGTTTTGCCGCCGTAATTAGTTTCGGTAATTGTGATGGTAGAAATAAAACCATAGCCGTCGTACTGGGATTGGTATGTAATCGTATCGAAGATTATTTTTCTCTAATCTAAAAAAGACCAATTTTGGGTAAGCAGACAAAAATATGTTTCAAATAAAAAGCGAGACAATACCTGTTGTTAATCCAAAAGGATGGTATTTTAGCAGCGTGGCTTATAATTGAAAAGTGCATTAACTTTATTGACATGAACGCAGAAAAGCAAATACTCGTTATTACCGGCGATGCGGGTGAAAGTTTTGAAATATTATATGCGCTGCACCGGTTAAAGGAAGCAGGGTACCAGACTGTCATTGCAGCACCTTCGGTTAAATCCATGCACCTGGTGATGCATGATTTTGCGCCGGGATGGGACACCTACGTAGAACGCCAGGGTTATTTAGTAGATGCTGACGTTTCGTTTGATGATGTAAATGCCGGGGACTACGTGGCAGTTCTTATACCCGGTGGCCGTGCGCCTGAATACTTGCGTAATGATCCACGGGTTATCAGCATTGTAAAAGAATTCTATGCCCGGGGCAAATATGTTTTTGCCATTTGTCATGGTGTACAGATTTTAGTCACGGCTGGCCTGGTCAGCAACAAGAAAATTGCCTGCTATGAGCATGTGAAATTTGAGGTGGAAAGTGTTGGTGGCCTTTATGTGCCGGACCAGCAGGCAGTGAAAGACGGCCACATCATTACCGGAAAAACCTGGCAATCCCATCCTGAATTTTATACACTTGTCATGGCATGCCTTGACCAACCGGTGGAAGCTTTTTAATGCCGGTATATAAACAATACGACCAGGATGCGCTTGACAGGCAGTATAATAATCGCCTCCATGTACCGGACTATTTTCTTCACCTCGAACGATGGGAAATGCTCAGCAGGCAAACAGAAAAAGACCTTCCCGTCGTTAAAGATATTGTCTATGGCGCATTACCACGGGAGCAGTTGGATATCTATCCTTCACAGCAACCTTTCTCTAAAACACTGTTGTTTATCCATGGGGGATATTGGCATAAGTTCGACAAAGCGGCCTTTCAATTTATTGCGGGCGCATTCAGCAAGGACAATATTACCACCGTGCTGGTAAATTATCCGCTTGCCCCTGTAGTGTCTATTGATCAAATAACAGCTTCCTGCCGTAAGGCAATTCAGTGGGTATACCACAACATCTCAACTTATAATGGCGATCCCGGCCAGGTTTATATTGCCGGTCATAGCGCAGGCGGCCACCTGTCAGCAATGTTGCTAGTAACCGACTGGGGACAATTTAATATTATACCAACTGTTATTAAAGGAGTGTGTGTTATAAGTGGTTTGTTTAATCTGGTTCCAATATTACTTTCTGATATTAATGGCTCACTGAAAATGGATACGGAAATGGCCATCAGAAACAGCCCGGTCCATTTGTTGCCTGCAAGCCAGTGCCCACTGTCGATTGTTGCAGGCAGTGATGAAACAGATGAATTCCTTGATCAAAGTAATGAACTCTATAATTGCTGGAGAGAAAGCATACCTGCAGAATTAACACCCTTACCCGGATTAAATCATTTTTCGATATTAGAGACAATGACCGACCCGCAGTCTTCGCTACATAAGACAATGCGCAAAGTGATGGGTTTGTAAATTACTGCGCAAGTATAGCTTGGTATACGACATAAATTATTACAGGCAACTGCATTCATGCAATTGCCTGTATATTGCAATTCAGATTTTGCAATTAATTTACTACCGCTCCACCCGAAACAAAATGATTGTTAATCGTTGTAATCATTAGTTATCATTGCATGAAATCAGTGTAGCAGCATGGGGTGATATTAGTGGATTGTCTATGCTATCATCGTAGCAATTTAGAAGAAATACTCCATTAAAAATTTTATACCGAAATTGATAATTGTGATTAACCGGAATATTACAGATAATAAATTCCCCGGCCTAATGGCCGGGGAACAAATAATTATTTAGCAATGCTATTCTTATTTGAAAGTCATCTTCCGGATCCTGAAATTCTGGTTATCGCTGATATATAAAAAACCATTGCCGTCAATACCAATATCAAAAGGTCGAAAGAACATGGCCGTTGCTGCGTCCCCGTCTTTAAAACCCTGTCCGGCCTGGCCTGCAATGGTAGTTACCGTGCCGTCCGTTGAAACTTCACGTATGGTGTTGTTCTCATAATCTACCACGAAAAGATGACCATCGGGGCCAGCGGCCATTGAAGTAATATGTTTAAACTGTGCAGCACTGCCTTTACCATCATGGGTTCCGGCAGTCGTAGAGCCCGCAAATACGGTTACGTTGCCCTTATTGTCCATTTTCTTAATCAGGGTATTACTGTTGGCCGTAAAATAAAAATTGCCTGCCTTGTCCATCGTCATCGAAGGTGGCCAGTCAAAACTAGTTGCACCGGCATAATAATAGATACCGGTATTATCATGTTTAGCCAATGTAGTAATCATACCACCGGGCACGAGCTTGCGAATCTGAAAATCCGGGGTACTGTTATAATCTGCAAAGTAAAAATTGCCATCGGCTCCCCCGATTATTTTGAAAACATCCTGCAAGCTTGCTACTGTATCCTGCCCGTCGGTGTAACCAGGATGTCCCGAATTATCACCATTGCCACCAAAGGTTGAACTGGCGCCAGCCGGGGTGATTTTGCGGATTATGCTGCCTTCGCAATCATATAGGTTGTTTTGTTGATCTACCGTAACCCCGTAAGGCCTCCCGAATGGAGGATTGGGATTACCTGTTCCCTTTCCGGCAACGGTCGTTACCTGGCCACCGCTGATTTTGCGGATAGCCTGGTGACTCTCATCGCTAACATAAACATTACCAGCAGCGTCTGCTGCTATGTAAAAAGGTGTAGAGAAACTGGCACTTGAATCCGGACCATCAAGATAAAGATTGGTACCATTGCCGGCAAGTGTTGATACCGTCCATGTTCTGTTATTTACAGCAGCGGCGCTATCGTGCTTACTGCAATTGCTAAACATTAATATCAGGGCTGAAAAAGAAATGATAGATGCAAAAAGGTTCTTTTGGCTACGCATATCGTTGTTTTAGGATGTGGAATAAGTCCCGGTAACAACGCTATCACCGTTTATTTATTATTCAAAACAAGGAGTTGCAGGGGACGAATTGACGCAGTAGATAAATGAATATCGTAATATCCCTTACAGCTAATCAAAAACACTTATTGCAAGGATTGAAGTTTTTGCTGATTTCAGCTTTCGTACAACAAACTTCTGCGTCATACAATTGGAAGCCCCTCGTATCAATGCTTACTGTTTTCGCATTCGTCCAATAATATATCAGCAGATCCTTACAATCATTGACACCTCCGCTGCTTGTTGTTGACGTCCTCTTTAATCCCAAACAGACCAATTTTGGGTACGCTTACATTGTCTGGTGCGTAATTATTTTAAGTCGGCTGCCTTTACCATTACATTATAACCACCATGTGTACCCGGATCGAGAAAAGAAACGCCGATGTCGTCCAGAAGCTTCAGGTCAAGTTCCTTTGCTTTTAATGTTGCTTTTTCTACGTAGCCTTTACTTACCAGGTATTTCGCAAACTTCAGCGCCTCCTTATTTGCAAAAACTTTTGCATCGTTTGCACCGGAAGGCAATGCAGATTCTACCTGTATTGCCAGAAGCCCTTGCTTGTTTTCAAAATGAACAATGTTAATACCAGTAATTTTATAAGTAATATTGTCTATAACTGCCGTAAATTCTTTCTCAATGGTTGTTTCTTTTCCCTTTGCTGTTGATGCAGCGTTTTCTTTTAATAATTTCTTAGGTTGTATGCCTCCAACGAGTTGCGATGAAGAAAAAAATGAAATGTCTATCAGGATGTCGTCCACTATATTTCTGGTTTTCGAAATTGCCCTGAACGTATAAACATCAAATTGTTTGCCGTTTACAGATTTTACTCCGCTCATACTTAAC
Organism: Bacteroidota bacterium; assembly: GCA_040004415.1. Lineage (GTDB taxonomy): Bacteria > Bacteroidota > Bacteroidia > Chitinophagales > Chitinophagaceae > JACMLD01. The sequence continues at coordinate 8,183 of JBDUAY010000019.1, forward strand.
TCAAAAGTGTCAAAAACTAAAAGGTCGTTCTCAATCTGTAAAACCGATTTTCCGAATTGTTCTTCGGTCACGTCCGGAACATTTATTTTGTCGAAGAGTTGCCAGCTACTATCTTTTTGTCCTTTTGCTACAAAGTGTAGAAATGTTTTTGCAATTTCAAGCTTCTTTTTGTCTACCAGTTGTCCAAATGAAATATTTGTCCAAAAGGCAAGGAGGAGAAAAATGACTTTCATTTTGTGTTTGATTTATGTGAGGGCTCTTTATTGCTATCCCCCCCGTTTCTATATCTGGAACGGCTTCGCCCGCGTCTTTGTGTCAGCGTGAGCTTACCTTTTTTGCTATAAATCAAATGTACAACAACTTCGTCCCGACTGTCTGACATCAAATTTTTAAAGGATTCACTACGCAAATATCCATGTCCCGCAGAGCGCTACTAAAAATATTGTGACCTATTATTTGCTGAGAAATGCCAATTACCCGCAAATCCGTACATCTGACTGTATCAGAAACAGACAGTTTCATGCGAGGTAATTATTAAACATTTGATTCTCAAAACCAAAACGGACTGGCATTGATTTGGCACACTGTAACCTGTTCACCAAAATCCTTCTGCCATGTTACTGCAACCAATCCGCCTGCTATTCCGGAACCTGGGGAGAAACAAAACCTTTAGTGCGCTGAACATTTTTGGGCTGGCCACCGGGATAGCCTGCGCTTCATTCATTTTCCTGTGGGTCGAACATGAGTTGTCATTCAACCACCAGTTCTCCAAAAGAAAAACTATTTATGCACTGATGCAATCCGGGCAAACAGACGGAAAGACGATCACTGAACCTACCGTGCCTATACTTATGCCGGCAGATATTATCAGTAAATTCCCCGAAATAAAAAGTATTGCACGAATAGGCTGGGACAGTAAACAACTTTTCATCCTGGGTGATAAAATGCTCACCCAGCAGGGCCAGTATTGTGACCCGTCCGTTCTTTCTATACTTGATTTCAATTTCATCTACGGTACACATCCGTCCATAGCAGCTGTGAATACCATTGTTATCAGCGAATCGATGGCCGTCGCTTTTTTCGGACATGAAAACCCGGTGGGAAAAGTTATCGCCAGCAGGAGCAAAGCGCCCTGGACAAAAGATGGTGATTTTATGATTACAGGTGTTTTCAAAGACTTCGCCGAAAATTGCTCCTATCATTTTAACTGGATATCCTCCTTCACTATTTATGACAGGTTGTTATTCTCCGGCTGGAACAAGTGGGCGATCAACATGCCAACCATTATCGAAGCAGCTCCTCATGCCGACATTGCGGGTCTCAATAAAAAACTGAAACATTATATGGCGTCCAAACTGGAGGGTTCCACACTCACCACTTTTGTAAGCCCCATGGACAACTGGAACCTGTACAGCCAGTACACGGATGGCAAGCCGGTGGGTGGTAAAATTCAATACATATACCTTTTCTCAATCATTGCAGTCTTAATATTGGTAATTGCCTGTATTAATTTTATGAACCTGAGTACGGCACGATCTGAAAAAAGGGCAAAAGAAGTCGGTGTGCGCAAAGTGTCAGGCGCCTCCAGGAGGCAACTTGTCCGTCAGTTCATGCTGGAGTCATTGCTGATGTCTTTTTTGTCACTATGTGCCGCCATGTTACTCATCACGCTGCTCATGCCTGCCTTTAATATGCTTACAGGAAAAACCCTGCAACCTGATTTATTTAAACCAATGCACCAATGTTTTCTTGTGGGGATTGGTGTCACCTGCGGGCTTTTGTCAGGGGCCTACCCGGCGTTCTACCTGTCTTCCTTTAAACCGATTATCGTTTTGAAAGGATTAAAAATGAAATCGGGTATTGCGGCTGTGCTTATGCGCAAAGGCCTTGTCGTCACTCAATTCACCATTTCCATAGTACTGATTGTCGCCACTATTATTATTTACCAGCAGGTGAACCATATTAAATCCAGGAATCTTGGCTATAACATCAATAACATGATGGAAGTCATTATACCACAGGATATCGGCAATCATTTTACCAGCATACGCACAGCGCTGTTAAAAACAGGTGCCGTAGAGAACGTGGCCCTTTCCTGGAATCCGCCCTTACAAATGAATACGGGTTCAGACGAATATACCTGGCAGGGAAAACCGCCCGCCAGTCATTTCCAGGTATACGATATGGGTGTAAGTGCAGCCTATATCGCCACCATGAAAATGACCCTAAAAACCGGCAGGGATTTTTATGAAGGCGAAACCGTTGACAGTAACAAGACCGTTATTATCAATGAAACGATGGCAAAACTAATGGGTGCCGAAGGTAGAATTGGAGCGACTATCAACCGTAAAGGCTTCCCTGGTGTACAGGTAATTGGCATCGTCTCCGATTTTATTTTTAATGACCTGTATGGAAGCGGCGGACCGGTCATGATGGTTTGTATGCCGGGAGCGGGCGATCATATGATTATCCGTTTTAAAAATGGGACCAACCCGCAAAAAGCACAAAACGCTGCAGCATCCGTTTTAAATGCCGGCGCGCCAGGTTATGTTTTTGAATACAAATATGTGGATGACGGGTTTAATAAAATTTTTGAAACCGAGACATTGATTGGAAAACTCGTCACGGTGTTTTCCATCCTTGCCATCGTTATTTCCTGCCTGGGTTTGTTCGGGCTTGCTTCTTATACGGCGGAAAGAAGAACCAAAGAAATCGGTATCCGTAAAGTGCTGGGTGCGACCATCACTTCGCTGGTAACCTTACTCTCCTATGATTTTCTGAAGCTGGTACTTATTTCCTGTGTTATCGCATTCCCTTTTGCGTGGTATGCATTGCATGCCTGGTTACAGGACTATGCGTACCGTACCAGCATCCAATGGTGGCCTTTTGCAACCGCAGGTGCCGGGGCTTTACTCATTGCGCTGCTGACCGTCAGCTTCCAGGCCATTAAAGCAGCTGCAGCCAACCCGGTAAAAAGCCTGCGATCGGAATAATGTATATCAGTTATTAAAGTCACGCATTTGTTTTACATGTTGAGCATATAAAAACTCTATTCCGTTTTTCTGCGCACGGTGCCGGCGGCTATGCGCAGTCACGGTTTTTGCCTGATTTGTACATTATGTGGAAAAAACGGTATGTCTGACCCCCCTTCTGCCACACTGATTTAAACATAATTCCCCATGGCCAGGTGGGTTCAATGCAGCTGGATTCTCCAGTCAGGCTAGTTTGCTGAAAAACTTCCACTCCCCCTCCGAAACGATTTCGATCTGGCCGGCCACAACTTTGATTGCGGTTTGTTCGTCAATGGCATAAACGTTTGCAGGAATTTTGGCAGCCCATTTTTCCGCATTTATACCGCAGGCTTCGGGGAAACCGGGGTTATTAAAATGCGGAATGACCGCGAAGTCTGTCAGCCCTGCACCCTTACCCGTATGGAACAACCTGCTGATTTCGCCGGCTGCTGAAATAAATAGCGAGTTTTCCGTGGTCAGCGGCGTTCCGATGCCGGCCCTCGGCTCACTGTAGGTCTCGCCAAAGATGTTGTTTACCACCATGCTGCCTGCGCTCACGCCCACATAGACCAGGTCTTTGTTCAGCGATGTCAATACTTCAGCAAGTCCTGTTTGTTCGAACCAGTATGCAAGGTACAAGGGGTCGCCACCCCAAACCAACAGCGCGTCAAGGTCCTCAAACGAAGACAGCCAAATATCTTTTTTAATACTAGGAAGCGCGGTGAGCTCAAAGAGACCCATGGTTTTCCAGCCCAGGTCAACAAGGACACCTTTCATCTTTCCGGCGATCGGCCACCACGCGTAATTCGCCCCGCCCGGGAATGGGTAAACGCCTGTAGGAACCAACAAAGCATTCGATTCACTGATGGACTTGCCCAGGAGCTCTTCGAGTGTGTCCCTCATAATTCTATTGGTAATACCGGTAGAAGTCAACAACAGTTTGATCATAAGAAAAAAATAATTGTTTTGGATATTACTGGCCATGCAAATATCGCACTCAATCCCGGACTCCATGCAGTATGAGTGCGACTATTGCAGTGGTCGAATGCGACAGGGTTGTCTTAGCCTTGCGCTGAGTGTGCCTACTCATCTATAGTGAAGGGTGCGGGCGGTGGATATGATCTGGTAACCGGGTAGTGAACAGCCATCTTTCAGGCATATACACAAAATTAAATTTCAATAAAAATTACCTGATAATTTTAAATAAAAGATAACCCGCATTTTACTGCGCAAATACCAGTTATTTTTTAAATACCCTTACACTGACTTCAAAATATTATCTAAAAAAAACGTTGTGGATTTTGCTAACGCAAGTTTAACAAACAAGCATCTAAACTGCATGCCTTCTTATCGGTAGAAACTCCCCCGGCCGCCAAAGTGGAAATACCGGCAATGCAGACCCCACCTCCGCCATTCATTTTTAAGTTTAAATCAGTGTCGCGGAAGGGGGTCATACTGATGGATTTCCAGTTGACTGACCTGATGTTTCCGTCACCGTTGTTAAAAAAACAATCATGGTGTCCATCTGGCAAGCACATGGAAAAAACATGGTAGGTGACGGCATCCAGGCTCGTTTCAAGGTGCGCGCCCTGGCGTTTGCCATTCACAGGCAGTGAAAATGTCACCGGGAAAGGAGGATTTATCCCGCGATTCATGTGAAATTATTTTACCCGGAATACTAATAAAATTAGTAATACAATGGCAAAATTTTTAGTGGTTTATTTTCAGTGAAATAGTTGACAATAACTCATATGCAATACTGCGGGTTACCTTCGAGGATCTCCTGCTCAAGGGCAGGTGTCTCACCCGCTTTCCATAACCGGGTGCGGTGCACAACACGGTAGACCAACGGGCCGCCATCAGCCTGGTTACTACGTTCCAGTAGCCGCGGAATACATACGAACTCGGTCGAAAGCTGATCCGGAGTGGCGGTTACTAAACCATAGCCATGACCACCGAAATCCAGAAATGACAAATGCGGCGCCACGTCCGGGTTGCGCACAGCACGGGCCTGCTTCATATCTCCCGTCTCCTTCAATTTTAAAGTTGACAGCACGCCATGCAAAGCAGTAACATTCATTGAAGGGATGACTTTACCATCGGCACCGTCGATCAGGTGCAGGACACGTTTCGGATGGTCTTTCTTCATAGTTACCTCCAGCACTTCGAACAGCGTCTGCTGTGATACCGAACCGGTAATGAATTCAACGCCCAGCGGCTCGTATTTCTTTGGCGGCAGGGCTTTGGACGCCACACCGGCGTGAAACGCATGACGGTCGCCGCCAACCACACAAAAACCTGTGATTTGCCGATCGCGTATAAAATCAAATATCTCGTCTTTATCCCGGACGAACCGGTTGTCTATTACCGCATAGCCGGCATCCCTGGGCCATTTACTGCCCAGTTCCCCGGGCAGGTTTTGATAATCGCTTCGTACTTCCATGGTACCAAAACCATGTCCCCATATTTTCCAGCGTGCAGCAGAAGTACCGAGCTGTTCCAGGAACCAACGTTTTTGCTCACGGCCCAGGTAAGTCTGCGCATGACTATCTTTTGTGGGATTCGGAAAATCCTTTCCGTTGAAACAAATGGTAGCAGGTGGATTGTCGCTGTTATAATGCCGGCCGTAGTTCATAATTTCAAAAGGAAATTGTGGTGACACCCTCGGATATTCCGGCGCCTCAAAATCATCCGTCGACAGATCAGGAGAACGGAATGACCAATTATCAGTCAGCAGTAAATCCACATTTCTGCCCCAATGCAGCACACGTTGTATCTTCAGGCTGTTGATTGCCTTCAGATTATTAGGTTCTTCGTAAAGCCCGTCTTCGTTTAAATTTGTCAGGGGTGTATCCACTACTGCCGGCGCTTCGAAGTGTTCAAACCTGGCGTTACCGGGCTGTTCAACATGTGCCGGCATGAATTCCCACCAGGCCTGGTTGGCAGATACTTTCTGGTTTTGTGCCGGGGCATTGTAGCCACCCCCTGCAACATACTGACTCTGGTATCCTGCCCACGCAAATTCGTGATTATCCCATATACAGACAAATGGCCAGCGTGCACGGGCATCCTGTAAATCGGGATCCTCCAGATAGGCGCGATAGAGTGTACGATAATCTTCCAGGGTAACCGGCAGGTGGAAATTACTAACCTTTCTGCCTTGTGGGAACTTGTATAGATTCCTGATACGGCGGCCGCGGTTACCGGTCGGATTATCTTCAGCATACCAGGTAACTTCATAAATGAAATCGCCCAGGTGCAATACAAAGCTGAGTCGTTGATCTTTCGGTTTTGCCTCATCTTCGAAGATCATTTTCCGGTACGCATTCAGTGCACCTTCGTTCGGGCATTGGCAACAAACAAAGGTAAAATGAACAGGTGCCTCTGAGTTGTTAGCGGGCGCCGTTATGGTACGGCCGGCCCGGCTTGCGAAACCATACTCATCAACAAAACGGTACCAGTATTCGTGTCCGGGTGTGAGGTCCTTAGCAAGGAAACGACATGTCCAATCCGAACCGGCATTAATATTCGCAGTACCACTTGTCAGGATTTTCCTGAATTCCGGGGTGGTTGAAACTTCAACCACCAGCTTACGGCTGGAACTGCCATTGACGGGCGGGCGCCTCGTCCACAGGATGATACTGTCAGGGGTCGGATCACCTGATGCCACACCTTGCGGGAAGAGGTCGCGGCGTTCCCCTACCCTCCTGGCAGCCTTTCGTGCCCAACCTTTGTTTGCTGCTATCGTGAAGACAATGACAAAGCCTGCCATGAACTTGCGGCGGGTTAACTTCATGCGATTTTTCTTTGTATGAATATAATATGAACGGGCGATATTTTCCCCGGCCCTGTTATGAACGGTTCCCCTTATGCATCGTTTTTGCCCTGACCAGTTTGTCTTCGCCGGATTGTTTCTTTATCGAATCATCCGAATGGTAGAGACGGATCATTTCATTGGTGTCCTCAAATAAATTGATGTGGCAGGTGCCTGGTTTCTTATCACCGAAATGAATTTTGCGACAGGGGTCATGTTAACTGTTTATCCAATTTGACTGCAAAACACGAAATTAAAATTGGTACATGCGTGCAAAATTGAACATTTTAATAAAAGGGATAAATGCTGGTAAGACATTTAAACAGGCTTACAGCCAATATCGTTATTGTGTCTTTTTAAATGTAACATCTCTTGCTCTCGGTACATAGATATGCATGCTGTTAATCGTACTGCCTTTGTCCATTGTAAAAATAATATCGGCATCCGCCGCATCCGCCTTAAATGCATCTTTATACGTCGCTGCCATTTCATATTCAGTACCAGGCTTCAGCTGAATTACCAGCTTTCCATTGTTCTCCCGGATGAGGATCGGCGAACTGGTCTCAGTAGAAAAATAAGTTCCTGTATAGCGGTCAAAATCCTTTTGTGAAAGATGAACAGGATTCACTTTTGTGAAAGGAATGGTGTCACGTGGTGACAAGGGTATGTACAACCCATCTATTCCATTGATTACAAAAATAAAATTACCCGCCGAAAAAGTATGCTCACTGGTAGCAGTAAGCGAAGTTTGATTGCCGAGAAATAAATGATTGTCTTTTACAGACAATGTAAAAGTTGATTTATCACGATCGTTGCGGTACAGTCCTGCGAAATGATTCAACGCTGGTGCATCCGGTTCAAAACTATTTTCTTTGGGGACATTTTTTCCTGGTTTGCCGGTTACAAACACTCGCCGGATCATCGCAGCCGGTTCAACGATATTAAACTCGGATGTATTGCTCAAAACAGCCATGGAAAGACCCAGTTCTGGAAATGTTTCCAGGTAAGCACGGTACCCGGCTGTAGCGCCGCTATGACTGATATTATCCCAACCCATTATTTTTCCTATCACCAATCCTGCTGCATAGTTATGCATGACGCCATTGTTAAACGGCTCTGTTTTAATTTGGGTGGATAATAAAGTTGGCCCTCCCAGTTTACGCTGCTGGTAAAAATTATTCCATTTTAAAAGGTCTTCTGCGCAGGTCAATAGTCCGCCATTACCATACACATATTCATCCGGCATATCGGTTTGGTAGCTGGTATCCCGTTTGTCGTAGGCTATAGCCCGGTTTGGAACAATACGGTTTGGATCGTCCCGCCATTGTGTTAGGGTCATTCCTGCAGGGCCAAAAATATATTTGTGCGTAAATGCGGCCAGTGATAAACCACTTACCCTTTGCACAATGATCGCAAAAAGATTATAGTTGGAATTGCTGTAAATATATTCAGCGTTGGGAATATTGTTCAAATGTTGCTGGTGGATAATAATGTCCAGCGCATCGTCATTGGTGTAAAATTTTTTAGTTCTTGGCCAGCCTGTTAATGAAGCAACAGCGCCCCAGTCCCTGATGCCGCTGGTATGATGAAGCATGTAGCGTAGTTTAATGGGGTAACCATAATCCGGAATCTCCGGTACATATTTTCTCACGTCATCGTCAAGAGAAAGTTTTCCCTGTTGTTCCAGTAAAAGAATGGCTGCAGCCGTGAATTGTTTGGATACAGAACCTGCTTCAATGACAGAATGAGTAGTCAGCGAAACGTTTTGTTCCAAATCGGCCATGCCCCATGCTTTGGAAAAAATAATCTCTCCGTTCCTTGAAATGGACAATTGACAACCCGGGTGGCCCGGCTGATAACGGCTGAATGTTTTATCAATGATTTGTAAAGTATCCTGCCAGGATTGTGCGCGAATGGTGTGACAAAATAAAATGAAAAGAATCACTAAGCAGAGTTGTTTCATCATAATCGTGATTTATAGACAGTACCATCAGATCTCTATGAAAGCATTGGCCCAGGTCCATATATAGATTTTCTGATGTCTTAAAATTAACGGGAATTAATGGCTTCCATTAATATATCTTTTATCAATAATGAATGATGAAAAAGGCCCAAGAAATTTATCTCTAATCTAAAACCGACCAATTGTGGTACGCTTACAGTACAAGGTGACGCTTCGGGACAGATCCATTCAGATGAGTTGGCATTCTTTCGCGGACTGTACGGCCGGCATACAGGTTATTTGCCGGGTTCAACCGGGAAGATGATATGAAAACAGGAGCCTTCCCCATATACGCTTTCCACCCAAATAGTGCCGGAATGTGCAACCATTATTTCTTTGGAGATAAAAAGACCGAGACCCATTCCTTTCACATTTGTCTTTTCTGATATAACTCTATAATATTGATCAAATATTTTGGACAGGTACTCTTCCGGAATACCAATGCCCTGATCCTTTATCAATATTTCAACCTGGTCACCGTTAACAGTTGTTGTGATATGAATGGTCGTGTGCGGACTTGAATACTTGATAGCATTGGACAACAAGTTATCGATGACCTGTAACAATTTCTGGCGGTCAACCACTACCTGCACGTCCTCCGCTGTCAGTTCAGCTTCCAGTATGTGCTGGCTCAGATTGACCGGTTCAATGCCCTCTTTAATGAGGGTCCATAAACTGACCCGCTCATAGTCCAAATCCATTCTGCCAGCCTGTATCCGTGAGATATCCAGGAGGTCACCAATAATCGCTTCCAGCCGGCCCACTTGTTTTTCAATTTTTGAAAAGACTTCAGACGTGGGAATATCACTTATTTTTGCAAGCTGCAGATAACCTTTGATAGTCGTAAGCGGCGTATTTAATTCGTGGCTTGCAAACCCAATAAATTGATCTTTCTTACTGTTTAAAATGTTGATTTCTGTATAGAGTTTTGCATTGTCGAGGGCTATCGCGGCCTGAGCAGCTATCGCCACGACCAGGTTCTCATGTTCTTCATTAAACCGTCCTGCGCGGGGATGACCAAAAAACAAACGTCCGATTAATGAACCATTCTGTGATGTTACAGGAACCGCCAGGTAACTTATAACCTGCAGGTGCTTCCCAAGAATACTGTGGTGCGGTCTTTTTTCGCCAAACCCTGGATCTGTAATAATATCATCTGAACGCACAATGCCCTCGCCTTCAAAACCAGGATTAAATAGAGCAGCATTATCCATCATCCCGAATTTCTCAAACGCTTCGCGCGGGGCACCTGAGCACGCATACAGCACATAGGCTTCGCCATTAGCATCAAGTTTGTTGTAGAAAAATGCACCAAATGCAGCACCCGATAATTTGGTGGTGGCGTCTGCTACCAGTTGCAAAATGGCTTCAGTATCCAGGTGAACGGAAATTGATTTGCCGATTTCATTGATAATGTTCAGTCGTTCTTCATTTTGTTTTTGCCTGGTAATATCCCGGGCAATTTTTGAAGCGCCGATAATAATTCCTTCACTGTTCCGAATGGGGGAAATCGTAAGGGACACCTGGAGTTCCCGGCCATCTTTTGTTATGCGAATTGTTTCAAAATGATCTACCCGGTTGCCCTGTTTCAATTGGGTGATAATATCCTGTTCTTCGTTTTTCCTGTCGGCTGGTATTAATATTTGAATAGATTGTCCCACCATTTCACTTTCCGTATATCCAAATATCCTGACCGCGGCCTGGTTCCAGCTTGTTACAATGCTTTGCAGGTTTTTACTGATGATGGCGTCTTCCGAGCTATCAATAATAGCGGTGAACATTTCTTGCCTATGCTGAAACAAATTGGTTTGCATACTGCTTTGTTGAACTTTCGCAATACGAAAATATGGATAATGACTATATTACGATGTAATTATATGGCGGGGAATTTGATTATACTTTCATGTATAAAGTTTTGCCCGTTCATGATGATGAAGATCTATTGGAAGTGGATATATTTTTGGGTGACAGTGACGGACGGGAGTTGTTTAAAGCGTTAAAAGAGTCACCAAATTATACCGGTCTGCCCGTCATTTTGTACGCTGCAGGAAATGTTCATCATCGGTTGTGCAATCGAAGGCAGATGTTTTATTCCTAAACCTTTTGAATGCGATTTTGATAGGGTTAGGTAATCCAGGTGACAACACCCCAAATCTGCAGATTCAACTCATCCGTGATCACGATTTCTTTGTAAGTCCGGTTGCCCGTGACCAGGAAAGTTTTATGATCATTTTTCTTACCCATTTTACAGTAAATTCTGCATTCATCACCGCGATAACAATGTCTCCATTTTTTGCAGTGATCGATTTGTCCGCGACGAGCTTTGCTTTCGGTGGAATAAATGCGTTGAGCATGCTGTCCCCGGTACATTCAATGATAAAAGTAGAAAGCGGATGATCGTTCAACCTGTTGGTAAATCAATTCGTTCCCCGATATAATCCATGGCAGGCCATGAATAACCGGCTTTAACAGGCGCATCAAAATAAGGTACTGTTACAGACATATAAAAAATTTAATAAATATGTTCTACGGCTTGCACTATTCTCTATTGAATTGTGGCTTGCAAAAATGAATACCATTTTGAACACGGAGAGACTGAAAAAGCAGCTATTTTGTTCCTGCAGCAAGTGCATTGGCAACAGACTGCGCCAGTTCATTATGAGGATCCGGCAGCGGGAACCAGAAAAACTTATTTTCGGAACGGCTGATTTTATAAAAGACCAGCACTTTTTCTTTGTTATTTTCTTTGGTAAGCACTACCCGGTATTGCATATGCGCGTAAATATCGAATACCTGACAGTCGGCTGGAATGGTTTCGCCGTTATGTTTAAACTTAAATTTAAATGCTGTTACTACCATCGATAGATAATTTACGCTTCAGGAAAATAAGTCACCTTGTTTTGTTGCAGGCACATACATATTTTGAAAATCCAGTCTTTCTACAATTTGCCATGATTTCGTCCCTTCCTGCCGTTTCAGTATTAACATACTATCGGCAATGAATCGTCCGGTAAAATGCGTTTGACTGTACTCCAGCCATGCTTTTTCATATTGCCAGGGTTTTAGCTTCATGGCAACCGTGATATGCGGGTCCTGAAAGAAATGAGGTTTGGTTTCCTTATTCAGCTTCGTCCATGCCTGTATGGCTGTTTTTACGGCTGTTACAAGATGTTGAACCGGCACCCTGGAAGTAACATTTATATAGACAGTATGGGAAGGAAAACTACCAAAGTCTTTTAGTTCTACTTTAAATGGGGCAAAACCAAGCGCTACCGCGCGTAGCTTTTTGAGAATGCTTTCCTCTTTCATTTCGTATTCCATGAAACTTGCTATCCCTAAGTTGGATTTAAAACCTACCCCCTTTTCAATTTTGTAACGGGTATTAAATTCTTCCCTGACAGTTGTAATTCTATTACGCAATTCCTCATGCGGGTTTAGAATCAGCATGTACTCATAAATCCTGTATCCCGGCATGACGGAGCCTTGTACCTGCATGGCTAAAAGTTTAAACGAATTGCAATGGTGATTGCGCTGCAGCCAAAGCTGCCTGGTGGGCTTCTTCCTTCTCTTCGATAAAAACTTTTGCCCGTGCTAAAATTTCATCGTTTACAGCGATAGTAGCATCGCCGGTAACGAAAGAAGGCTTTCCATAAGCATTTATTTTTTGTAAGTTTGTTTGAAACTGTCCATCATAGAAAATTCCGTAGTGCATTTCATCTTGCCAGCTATTTTTTAAAATCCAAACATTACCAAATTCTTTGTGGGGCATCCGCCAAATGCTAATCGCTTCTACGGGGTACGTAAACACTTGCATATCCTTTTGAATGGCTGCTGCGTAGGCACTGCTTTTTTCGAAATGACTACCGATAATTTCATCTCTATCCGCTCCGGCAAAAACAAATTGGTCCTGATAGCCATCGGAGAATTTAATGTGTATGGCATCATTCGGCGTGAAGTTTAAAATATACGCCTGTAGTTTTTTACCACGACGGTGGAAGAAAATTTGAGTGGTTGCAGTTTCATATTGAATAGTTTTACCTTTTTCGCTAACCAATATTACTAATAAAATTAGTATTAAAAAGATAAAATTTTTAGGCTTTGATTTTCAATTTCTTATAACAAGTTGCCTTTGCTCTAAAGAATAATTGGGATTACGGAATGTTGCATCACATTTTAAACAGTATTTTTATGACGCTAATGCCATATTGTATTTTCTTTTATACTCGGCCGGCGACAACCCGGTAATTTTTTTAAAGATATCCCTGAATGACTTGGTATCCGCATAATCAACCTCCTGCATTAACTCAAGAATACTTCTGCGGCTGGTCTCAAGTCCCTTCTTTACAGCTTCGACTTTTACCCGTTGTATGTATTCAATAACGCTATTGGAAGTTGCTTTCTTGAATCTTCGTTCCAGGTTTCTTCTGCCAACAAACAACAGCGAAGCAATCTGATCAATCGTTATTTTATCGCGGTAGTTACACTCAATAAATTCCTGTGCTTTTGTAACTAATTCATCACCATGATCTTTTTGCCCCATGAAAATAATAAAAGGAGCCTGTGTCTTTCTTTCAATTTCAATTTCAAACATTTTTGATACAAATACACACATTTTGCGACCGGCAAATTTTTCTATTAAATATAAAATAAGATTGAGGTAAGAGAAATTTCCGGCACTCGTATAAATTCCCTGCTCATCTGTTATTATTTTATTATCTATCAAATTAACATCCGGGAACATTTTCCTGAATTCATTAGCGGTCGCCCAATGGGTTGCGCATTGCCTTCCTTTTAACAGCCCTGTTGAAGCCAGTAAAAACGCCCCCACACAAAGACTTGCTATCTCTGCTCCCTTTTTGTATTTATCTGTTATCCAGGGTACAAAATCTGCGTTATGGTCAAGTATTGCAGGAAAACTTCCACATACCTGGGGAATGATAATCAGGTTCGTTTCATCTACTTCCTGTAGTAGCTTGTCGACCCTGATAGAATATAGCCCACCGTCTGTCTGTGTCACTTTTGTAAGGCCCACCAATTCAATATTAAAAATCGGTTGCTCTCCTTTTTCCTTTAGGAAATCATTTACTCTTGTAAACAATGTGCGTGATATATCAAGACTCGGCAATGTAATATCGTGCAGCACTAATATTGATAAGTGTTTCATCCAACAAAAATAATCAACTATTTTGTCGCAATCACCACCCTTAAATTGGCGTATTATCCCCCCCTGTATTATCATTTAAGAAAATAGCTTTGTATAGAACAAATTAATACGGAGGACGATTTAATCTAAGAAAGATAATAAATCTGATAACCGATGGTAATACTGAAAGTCAATTTTATAACATCTGATGAGCGTCTATACTAAAATAAAAGTTGAAGAATATGCAGGTACCCGCGAATGGTTTGGCCTGGTGGCATTAGCGATTCCAACCCTTTTACTTTCTATTGATACCAGTGTGCTTTACCTGGCACTGCCCGCGCTGAGTGTAGATCTAAAGGCAAATAGTGCACAACAATTATGGATCATGGACATTTATGGATTCATGATCGCCGGTTTATTAATTACAATGGGCAGTCTGGGTGACAGGATCGGTTACCGCAGGTTACTAATAACAGGTTCAACAGCATTTGGATTCGCCTCTGTCCTGGCAGCATTCTCGCAAAGTTCGATTATGCTTATCATTGCAAGGGCCATAATGGGCATGGCAGGTGCAACGCTGATGCCTTCTACTCTTGCATTGATTAGAAATATGTTTGTTAATCCAAAGCAAAGGGGCACAGCAATTTCTGTCTGGATGAGTTGCTTTATGGCTGGCATGATTGCAGGACCCTTAGTAGGAGGATTAGTGTTAGAGCATTTCAGGTGGGGTACTGTATTCCTGATAGACGTCCCCGTTGTGATCGTAGTTATTTTCGCAGGACCGGTACTTGTACGAGAATACCATCACGGAGATGCACGACCATTGGATATTCCCGGTGTCATTTTTTCATTGGCAGCAATACTTCCCTTTGTCTATGGCCTCACAGAATTATCACGGAATAATTTTCAACTCATTCCAATTCTTTCAATTTTGGCAGGGGGGATTTTTGGAATTGCATTTGTTTACCGGGAAAATGCAACCCCTAATTCCTTAATAGATTTCAGTCTGTTCACTACCAGTTCATTCAGGATAACGCTGATAGCGATGATGCTGACTGCGGCAATAATGGGTGGAACAGCTTTATTTATGGCTCAATACCTTCAAATGGTGACGGGCCTCTCTCCATTTTATGCCGGTTTATGGATGATACCCCAGGCGATTGGGATGATTACAGGTTCAATGGTGGTTCCGTTGATTGTCAGCAAAATCCGGCCTGGTATAATTATAACGACAGGCTTTTTAATTTCGGCCGTGGGCATGTTGGTGATAGCTTTTGTTCCAGCCATTAACGGATTAACTTTATTAGAAACAGGGTTTGTCATGGCCGTTACAGGTGCATCCCCAATCTTAGTTTTGGGTACTGGTCTTATTATTGGCGCCTCCCCACCAAAAAAAGCCGGTGCGGCTGCATCTGTTGCCGAAACAGGTAATCAGTTAGGTATTGCATTAGGGGTAGCTTTCTTAGGCAACACGGGAGCTTTTTTTTATCAAAAGGTAATGGCAAATACTATTCCTGCAAGCCTGACAGGTTCAGCATGGAAGACTGCACATGAGAGTATAATGGGTGCAACCTCTGTAGCTGCTGGTCTGCCTGGTCAGCGCAGCGTAACGTTGATCGTTTCAGCAAAAGAAGCATTCGTTAAAGGACTCCATGTTGTTGCGGTATCTGGTGCAATCATTTTTGCGATCCTCGCGTGTATTACAGCAACAGGACTATATAAGGTAGGAACTGTGAATGAATGAAATTAGAAAAAGCTGAACGATTGCGCGTAATTGGCTGACTAACTATATAAAAATATTATGAATACAGTAATTTCAAAAGACGGCACTTCAATAGCGTATAACAAGACCGGGAGCGGCCCGGCAATTATTCTTGTTGACGGTGCGTTTTGCAGCATGAATTTTGGGCCTATGCTGAAGCTGGTAGCTTTATTAACCAAAGACTTCACCGTTTTTGCCTATGATCGCCGTGCACGCGGAGATAGCGGCGATACAAAACCCTATTCTGTCGATCGGGAAATCGACGATATTGGCGCGTTGATAAATGAAGCTGGCGGCTCTGCCTGTTTGTTTGGAATATCTTCCGGAGCAATTCTTTGTATCCGGGCTGTTGCCAGTGGTCTCAACATTGCAAAACTTGCTTTGTTAGAACCGCCATTCGTTGGGAATAATCAAGGCAGGAGATCAGAAAACGCCGAAGAACAGCTTACACAACTGATAGCTGAAGGAAAACAGGGTGCAGCTGCTACATTTTACCTGAGAAAAGTAATCGGGTTGCCCGCCATAGTCGCGTTTATAATAAGGTTGACACCGAACTGGACAAAGATGAAAGCGAATGCAAACTCACTTCCTTATGATGCCGCTGTTTGCGGTGACTTCAATATACCAAAAGATAAGGTTGCCTTGGTAGTAATTCCAACCATTGTAATCGACAGTACAAAAAGCCCCAGGGTATTGCGGGATGCTGTTCAGGCAGTGGCTGAAGCATTAGTGGATGGAAAAAGAATTTCTCTTAAGGGTTCAATTCACGGGGTGCCGCCCAAAATACTTGTTCCTGAATTGGCGGCATTTTATAAAAGCGGCCCAAAAAAATAATTATTTGGCATTTGCAATAGTGTTGGATTTTATCAACTTATTTATATTAAATAAGAAATGAGAAAGTTAATAGTGGCAGCATTTATAACCCTTGATGGGGTTATAGCCCGTTCAATGGATCAATGGATTTTTTCAGCTCCGATAATGATGAGGAAATATTTCAGGAAATGATCAATACGCAAATGATGTGGGATATCCTGTTATCAGGCAGAAGTGTCTTATCAAATCGTGGTGGGGTTCTGGCCCAATTCAAAAAGCGAAAAGGATCCCGTTGCAACTTTTATGAATAATGTGTCAAAAGTAGTCGTATCAAAAACAATAACTGAAGTGCCCTGGGGCAAATAGAATAATGCGGAACTGATAAATCAATGTATTTCCCAGGAATTAAAAATCTAAAAAAACAAAAAGGAAAAGATATTGCCGTGTTAGGTAGCGCAGGGTTAGTTGAAACCCTGCTCAACCTGCAATTGGTGGATGAATACTTCTTGCTGGTGTATCCTGTTGTTTTAGGAAAGAGAAAATCATTGTTTCC
The DNA here is from genome assembly GCA_040004415.1 of Bacteroidota bacterium. GTDB lineage: Bacteria > Bacteroidota > Bacteroidia > Chitinophagales > Chitinophagaceae > JACMLD01. The sequence goes on from JBDUAY010000019.1 coordinate 25,281, forward strand.
AGATAGCAGTGCCCTGCTTAAATCAGAATTACTGGAGACCATATCTTTTCAAAAAAGCGGGATAGTTAAATTAAGTTATGCACCGCAATAACCAATTGCTTGTTTTGTCCAAATGCCGTTGCCTTTTATTTAGAAGAAATATAAAACTAAAATAATATAATCCGATTCAAACATGACTAAAGAAAATAACTTCAGCACAGAAAAATCAATTGAAATTAATTCGACTCCGGAAATACTTTGGGAAGTGTTAACCAATCCTGAAAAAATTAAACTGTTTATGTTCGGATCAGAGATAGTCACCAGCTGGAAGCCAGGAAGCCCTGTTACATTCACTAGGGTGACACACGGACAGCAATGGCAGGATAAAGGCAAAATACTTAAATGTATGCCAGGGGAACTTTTAAAATTCAGTTATTGGAGCAGCCAGGAAGGGTACGAAGATATACCGCAAAATTATTCAATCATTACATACACGCTTATAAAACAAAATCCTGAAGCTATCAAGCTTACTTACCGGCGCGAAAATATTCCAATCCGGTTTGAATTAAAAAACCAGGAAAAACATTTACCAGAATTGCTTGAAAAGATCAAAAAATTGGCAGAGCAATTTTGAAAGTGCAGGAAAAAAAGTAGAAGCTCAAAAACTTTTCTGGCAAGCATGTAATAAAGCAGTTTTCTTAAGTAAAAATTAAATGAAATTCATTTTTTGTTTTTCTAATCGTGCTACTCAAACGGAAAATCCTCAAACCGGACAAAGTAAGTAAAAAATAAAATAAATGCAATGGCACCAATGATTGCAACCTTGCAATAACGCCGCACTGTAACAGCATTAATGGTAACAAACAAATTTGCTCCAAAATCCGGTCAGCACTATGGCATGGAAATAGAATAAGTAAGGTGACATGGATCTTGAGCAATTTATTACATTATTATCTAAAATCATCGCATTATGAAAAGGTTATGGTTAATCGCAGCAGGCTTCGTCCTTGCAACAGTTGCTGTCGGACAGACGCCGGAACAGCACGAAAAGAAAAAAGCAGAAATGAAAGACCTGAAAACTGATGTGGTTGAAAAACGTGAGGAAAATAAAGAAATGGAAAAACATATTACTCACGCAAAGTTTAAGAAAGCGGTGGGTGACAGGAAAGATAAGAGAGCAGAGAAAAGGCATATCCGCAAAGATGAAACGCACCTGAAAAACCAGGGTGTGAAACATCCTGTAGCAAAAGTAAAACACGAATTAAAAGCAGAAAAAGAACTAAAGAAAGCTAAATATTAAAAAAATATGTAGAGCAAAAGGCATAATTAAAAATAAAAAGAGAGGCTGATACAATTCAGTCTCTCTTTTTATTTCAACGATTTTACTAATCTGTTATTCAATCCTTAAAAGCATTATAACAATTACAATAATAGTGGATCAATTATACGGTAATTGCATCATGCGGGTCATATCTATGGTCTTCTTCAGACATTGTTCATTCTCACCGTTG
>JBDUAY010000264.1:0-8180 GCA_040004415.1 Bacteroidota bacterium
TAATACTTTAGCTTTCATTTTTTGTGGTATTTAAAGTTAAACAATACAAACAGTGTGGTTAGACGGATACTGCCTGGATTGGCCGTTACAGAGGATGCGGAAGGGAACTTTTCGTGAGGATAACGGAGAAGAATTCAAAGGAACAACAAATTATTTATTTATGCAACCCCCTGGTCAAATAAAAATGATTTTTAGGGATTATTTCTGTTAAATACTTTTAGGCTCAATTAATTAGGTTGACAAATATATATTTTACATTTGCAAAGAGGGTGTGTTATTAACCATTAAAAATGGCGTTCTCCCGGAATATTATTTTACTTAACAACTTTAATAGACCTGGTTGATTATGGAAATAACCTTTTTCGAAAAAGGAGTATTGAATAATGGCCGCTTATCAAACAAATGAAAGTATAAAAATCCTTTCTGTAAACAAGAATAACAAATGCTGAAACTAACACGCCCGCTGGCCTTTATTGATCTCGAAACTACTGGTATAAATCTGAGCTCCGACCGTATTGTAGAAATTGGTATGGTTAAGATATTGCCGGATGGCAATAAATCTACAAAAAGAAAGCTGCTCAATCCGGAAATGACCATATCCCAAACATCGGTAGATATACATGGCATTACCAATGAAATGGTTAAAGACGCGCCCACTTTTAAACAGGCAGCCAACGACATTAAACAGTTTCTCGACAATTGCGATTTGAGCGGCTATAACAGCAACCGTTTTGATATTCCTATGCTGATGGAAGAATTTTTACGGGTAGAAGTGGAGTTTGATATGAAGGGAAGAAAGCTGGTTGACGTACAGAAGGTGTTTCATATGATGGAGCAGCGTACGCTTACCGCGGCCTACAAATTTTACTGCCTGAAAGATTTGGAGGGGGCGCACAGTGCGGAAGCCGATGCCAGGGCTACTATGGAAATTTTGGAGGCCCAGGTTGGCCGTTATCCGCAAATGGGCAATACGGTAGACAGCATATTGAAATTTACCGGGGAAGAAGTGATTGTAGATTTTGCGCGCCGGTTCATCATGGAAAAAGGGGTGGAAGTATTTAATTTTGGAAAACACAAAGGCCGCTCCGTAACCGATGTACTGAAGGCAGAGCCACAATATTATGATTGGATGATGCGGGGCGATTTTCCATTGCATACCAAACAAAAACTTACGGAAATACTAAACCGATCCCTGTTAAAAAAGGGCTAATTGTAAATGGTCCGCACTTAGTGTATCAAATACATTGATAAAAAATGTATTTTCGTAGCGAACCACAAAAAAGTCCATAACGATAAAGCCAGACTTTGCAAAAAATTGTCATTATACCAACCTATAACGAGAAAGAGAATATCTCAAGTATTGTTGCTGCTATTTTTGCTTTGCAACAGCAGTTTCATGTACTTGTAATAGACGATAGTTCACCCGATGGAACCGCGCAGATTGTGAAAGATATGCAGTGTGATTACCCCGATGAACTTTTCATTGAAGAGAGAAAGGGAAAACAGGGTTTAGGCACTGCTTATATTTATGGATTCAGGTGGGCGTTAACCAGGGGATATGCCTACATTTTTGAAATGGATGCTGATTTTTCTCATAATCCGGCAGACCTTGATAATTTGTATGAAGCCTGCGTTCATGGCGCTGATGTAGCGGTAGGCTCAAGATATGTTAAAGGCGGCGGCAACGTAAACTGGCCACGCAACCGTATCATTCTTTCAAAAGGCGCTTCGTTTTACACCCACCTGATTACACGATTGCCTGTTAAAGACCCTACTGCGGGTTTTGTTTGTTATAAAAGAGAGGTGCTGGAAACAATTAACCTGAATGAAATTAAATTTATAGGCTACGCTTTCCAGATAGAAATGAAATTTGCTGCATGGAAACTGGGCTTTATAATTAAAGAGGTTCCTATTATATTCAGAGATCGCACATACGGCACTTCTAAAATGAATAAAGGCATCGTAAAGGAAGGTATCGCGGGCGTGCTGTATTTGCGCTGGCAAAGCTGGTTCAAAGATTACAGCAACCGTGTAAAAAAAACTGAATCCACCAATTTTTCTGCTGTCAGCAATGAAGTGTTTGCAGAAACAAAACAATAATTACATCCGGGAAAATTATCTAATTATCGCTTGCCGGGAATAACTGGCAAGCTTTTTTTTGCAACCCTTTTTTTATGCAGGGTATCAGAGTTATTTTGATGGGTATGATTATATTTTTCATCGGTTTTGTTTATTACAAAGCTCAAGTATAAGAAGCCGTAAAAAAAACATGTTGATCCCGGCAATCATAAAACGCTGCGATCTGTAAATTTGCTTGGAGGCTGCCGCCATTCGCCTGCGTCCTAATTGATTTCATTTTTCCATTTTACATTTCCGCATCTTTGCGGTCTTAATGAAAAAAGCATTCATACAACTTCATATTGCGGTTTTCCTGGCAGGCTTCACCGGTATATTGGGCAGGCTGATTACACTTAATGAGGGGTTATTGGTTTGGTGGCGGCTGCTCATCAGTTCTGTAACGATGTGGATATTGTTTTTAGCTGCCAAACGCATTCAAAAAATTTCATTGGCCGACCTCAGCAAAATTGCCGGCATTGGTTTAATAGCTGCATTGCATTGGGTAACTTTTTATGGCGCCATTAAATACGCAAATGTTTCTGTTGCATTGGTGTGCTTTTCTTCGGTTGGATTTTTTACTGCATTGTTTGAACCGCTGATGCTGTCAACAAAATTTAAGCCAGTAGAGCTGTTGCTCGGTATTTTTGTGATTGCCGGCATTTATATCATATTCCATTTTGACACGCGGTATAAAACAGGTATAATAATTGGCGTTATTTCAGCCATGCTGGGTTCTGTATTTCCAATTTGCAACCGCCAGCTGATGCAACGTATGAATGCAGAAACACTTATGACGTATGAACTTACAGGTGGGTTTCTTGCGTTGTCTGTACTGCTTCCTTTTTATTTGCAGAAATTTCCCGGTACACATCGTATACCCATCTTCTCTGACTGGTTATGGCTATTGTTTTTATCCTGGATATGTTCAGTATGGGCCTTCCAGCTTTCTGCCAATGCATTAAAAAGAATATCTGCCTTCACAGTAAATCTTACTTACAACCTGGAACCAGTGTATGGAATCATACTGGCATTTGCGATATACCATGAAAATGAGAAACTTGACAAATCATTTTACGTTGGATTAGCCTTTATACTTATTGCGGTTGCTTTTCAAACCATACAAGTATACCGGAAAAGAGCGGGTTGAATAAAAATTAGATTTGGTCTTGTGTAAAAAAAATCCCGCAGATAACGGGTCATTAAAGATGCGGTAATAAAAGAGGATAGAATTGATCAATTGTAATTTCCTTTATATGGAAAGCACCTATTTTTTATTGACTGAATTTACCTGTCAACCTATCACGCCGCTCTGCCTGAAATATATCTCACCAAACTTCTTTTGGCAATTGGTAACAATGTTTCTTCAACCGGGTAAGTGAGCTCCGTTTCTATTGAATAAACTGCGGGATTGGGCAAATCTTTTTTACCACGTATCAGTTCAGATTTAATATTCTCATAGGTATTTACCATATTGCGTTCCCAGTCTGCTATAAACTCTGTACGTATCGACCGGTATTTTTCATCATGCTTTTCAAAAATGCTCAAACGATATTGGTAAACTTTTGTGTTGCGTGCCTTGCCTTCGTTCAAAAAAAAATAACCTTCATTAATTTCGAGCGGTATAATACCGATGGGAAAAATAGTTAGTTTGCCTTCAATAAATTCATATAACTCTGCGCCGTTTGAAATGGCCAGTTTCATTTTGGTGGCAGAATAATTTATAATTGTTTCCAGTTCTTTCATCATATCATCATCTTCAACAATCTGCTGATACAACAATTGCAGTTTTTCCAGTTGAATGCCATTAAGTCTTTTGGGGAAATGTTCCTGCAAGAATTTTTTATTCTCACGAAATGCAACCAGGTTGTTGTAATGAAAAATCAAATCTGATAATTGCGGGTAAAGTTTGTTTTCATTAAAGTATTTGTTTACTTCCTGCAGGTAGGCGAGAAGCGTGTATTTCTTCAGCTCAAAATCAATATAACCATCTGCAAACCATGTTTCCGATAATGCTTTCATGCGGTATAGTTTTAATTTGCGGTTATCTGTAATTTACAAAAATCAAGTCAACATATTCAGCTTTTTCAAACTTTTTTATTCGATAAAAAGGACTTTATTTAATCTCCTTGCATTGTAATAACGGGTTGAGCACCGATGTTATTATGTGCGGGGCCCGCAGAAAATACTTATACGAAAAACAATCTGCCATACTGAAAATGTTCACCGCCATTGCATTGCGTAAAACGATCACTTCTGACACCGCAAGAAAGAGAAAAGATATCATTTTTAGCAGGAATTTTGCTTATAGAGGTTTATAGAAATAATACTCACTAAAACCAAACAAATGAGACAATTACTTTGCCTTTTATTTTTTGCCACAATCTTTACTGGATCAAAAGCCCAGCTGGTAGCCAAGTCAACCTGCGGTGTTTTTACAGTAGATATACTGGATGGAAAATTAAACGGACTGAAGCCAGATGCCCGCTGGCAGGAAGTGAAAGACGCACTACCTTGTTTTACTGCTTCACAACCAGATGGCGATACCACAAAATGTGGCGGAGGTATATTTTTTAAAGACAAAGATGTCTACTTTTTTACAGACCGTGATTATATTGAAATCCGGGAGAAATTCCAGGGAAAATTAAGCATACCGGTAATGGGCGCCAGTCGTACCAGTTTGTTTAGTATATTGGGCAATCCCAAGGTAAAAGATGACACCTGGGAGGCCTTTCAAATGGCATATGGCTGCCTGGTACTTCACTATAATAAATTGAATAAAGTAAACCTGATTCAATTCAGTAGCAGGGGCACAGAAACGTTGAGTTTGTGCAGCCAGTCGCCCAACTAGTTTTTTTACTGGTTGTTTGATAAAGTACCTTGCTGTTTTGACAACAACATGCAGCATATCCTGTTAATTTGTTAATTCTACGCTGCTGCATTAATATTAATTATCTCTTTGCAGCGCTGCTATATTTTTAGGGGTCAATAATACATGCTTGTGAAGAAGGTCGCGGTCACGTTGTTTTGTTTTGTTTTATTAGCAATCTGCAGGTTAGAGGCGCAGGTTCAGGTTCCCTCTGCGTGTACTACACTCGGGCAAACGCCCGCTACTGCATTCCCTATTTGTGCCAAGGATACCTTTATTCAATCTACCGTTCCGCTTTGTGTTAACAAGCAGATCAAAGTGCCGGGCTGTTCGGTTTCAACTGGTTCTTACGCTGACCTGAATCCTTTCTGGTACCGTTTCACCTGCTACCAGTCTGGCTCACTCGCTTTTTTAATAACACCCAATAATTTAGGCGATGATTACGATTGGCAACTGTTTGATATTACCAACGTAACCGATCTTGACCAGGTGTACACAAATACTAAATTGTTTGTGGTAGCCAACTGGGCAGGTACGTACGGGCTTACGGGTGCGTCTGTAAAAGGCCAGCTCTCCGTAACCTGTGCTTCCGATCCACCAGATAATGTAAATACCTTTAGTATCATGCCTTCTCTGGTGAAGGACCATACTTACCTGTTGCTTGTCAGTCACTATAGCGATACGCAGAGTGGTTATAAATTATCTTTTGGAAATGGAACGGCTGTTATCACTGATCCAAACCTACCAGATTTAAAAAAAGCCACCCCTTTCTGCGACGCATCTACGGTTACGCTAAAACTAAACAAGAAGATAAAATGCAATTCGCTTGCCGGCGATGGCAGCGATTTTACGATTGCGCCGGCATTGGCAACAGTTGTTTCGGCAACGGCAGCCAGTTGCAGCAGTAATTTTGACATGGATTCAGTTACCATTATTTTAAGCAATCCATTACCAGCGGGCAATTATTCACTCGTGATAAAAAAAGGAGATGACCAAAATACTTTGCTGGATGATTGTGATAGGGATATACCAGAGGGCCACCAGGTTCCCTTCACGGTAGCACCACCGCAACCAACGCTGCCTGACAGTATCATCCCACCACTTTGTGCGCCATCACAGTTGCAACTGGTGTTTAAGAAAAATATTCATTGCAGTTCTGTTGCGCCTGATGGAAGCGATTTTATAATCAGTGGTCCGGCACCGGTAACGGTAACTGCTGCGGATGGAGCATGCCGTGGTGAGTTAAGCGATTTTAGCAGCACTATCACATTAACCCTGGCATCGCCCGTAACAAAAGGGGGCACCTACCAGGTAAAACTTAAAGATGGTACCGATGGCAATACTATTATCGATGAATGCGGACTGGAGACGCCATCGCAATCCACCGTCAGCTTTATGGTGAAAGATACTGTATCGGCTAATTTCAATTATTCACTTTTATTGGGTTGTAAAACAGATACCGTTTTATTCGCACACGATGGAAGCAATGGTGTTAATCAATGGTTTTGGATTTTTGATGGCAGTGGCGCAAGCACTGCCGAAAACAATACCGTTGTTTTCAACACCTTCGGCACAAAACAAATTGCATTAAAAGTGTCAAATGGTTTTTGCAGCGACAGTACTACGAAAACAGTACTGCTTGACAATTCGCTGATAGCTTCTTTTGAAACAAACAGTTTATTGTGTCCGGAAAACGCAGCTATATTTAAAAATAACAGCATCGGAAAAAATATTACTGATTATAGTTGGATTTTTGGCGATGGCAGCACCAGTATGTTGCAGGCACCCGATCCAAAAAAATATCCTGTAACAGGAAAAGAAACAAACTATCCTGTAAAGTTGATTGTTAGGAATGTGGCAAATTGTTTTGATACAGCGATCAACAATATAAAAGTTTTAAGAAGCTGTTATATTGCTGTCCCAAATGCATTTACCCCCAATGGAGACGGACTTAACGATTACCTGTATCCACTAAACGCTTTCAAGGCGGATAACCTGAATTTTAATGTTTATAATCGTTTGGGGCAGATGGTATTTCATTCAACTGACTGGACACAGAAATGGGATGGTAAAATAAACAGTGAACCACAGGGGACCGGTGTGTTTGTATGGACACTGCAATATGTTGACCGCGACAGCGGCAAAAAAATTTTTCTTAAAGGAACATCGGTACTGATACGATAAATATTTTTTCCGGTTAATGGACATCACTATTTCTATGGATATGCCTTCTTCAAAAGTTTTTGATTATTATATTGCAGTTACACCTGCGGATATTGATGAGCTGGGTCATGTAAACAATATCGTCTATCTGCGCTGGGTGCAGGAAGCAGCCAGTGCGCATTGGACTCAATTGAGCAATGATGCCATCAACGATAAATATGCATGGGTAGTAATGAGGCATGAAATTGATTACCTGCAGCCAGCATTGCCGGGCGATGAACTGATTGTAAAAACCTGGGTAGGAAAAAATGAAGGCGCGAAATCTGAGCGCCATACGCAACTATATAATGCGGCCGGTGGTAGAAAACTGGCAGAAGCCATTACTACCTGGTGTTTGCTTGATGCACTCAGCAAACGTCCCAGGCGAATTGAAGGAGATGTACTGTCATTGTTTATATGATAGTTTTTAGCGCCCGCCGGCAGGTTACATTCATCATTAAAAATAAAAAAGAGATCATCTTATCTTTGCCCAATGGCGGAAGATTTACAAATAATACAGGGCACAAAAGCAGAACAGTACCAGGCACTGATACCGCAAATAAAAGCGTTGGTGGAAGGTGAGCCCGACCTGGTTGCTAATTTAGCAAATACAGTAGCGGGGCTTAAAGAGCAATTTGGATGGTTCTGGATTGGCTTCTACCTCGTAAAAAAAGATGAATTGGTCCTTGGTCCTTTCCAGGGACCGGTTGCCTGCACCCGCATCAGGAAGGGCCGCGGCGTTTGCGGCAGCAGCTGGCAGCAGGCAAAAACATTAATTGTTGCCGATGTAGAAAAATTTCCGGGACATATTGCCTGCAGCAGTTTATCCAAATCAGAAATTGTAGTTCCGGTTATACGTAACCGTGAGGTTGTTGCTGTGCTTGATGTTGACAGTTCTGAATATGACCAGTTTGATAAAATTGATCAGCAATACCTGGAAGAAATTGTTTCACTGCTAATCTTTGACTAACTATTCGCTCAATAATTTATCTAC
>JBDUAY010000265.1:0-8146 GCA_040004415.1 Bacteroidota bacterium
TAACTTCTCATCTTTTGAATTACCGCCAGCTATTACGGTATAATTTCCAGCATATAGTTTCCATTGATGCTTTTGCAAATCCCATTTTTGAAATTCGGTAACCGGTATGTGAAATTCAACCATTTTAGTTCCTGCCTTGGTAATATGTATTCGTTTAAATGCTTTTAATTCTTTAACGGGCATGCGCTCTGCTGCAGGATATTTGACATATACCTGTACCACTTCATCGCCATCGTAATTACCGGTATTATTTATTTTTACCGAGAAAGAAATACTGTCTTTTAACGTTGCCGCAGTGGCAGGCATTTTAGACCATTCGTATGCAAATGATGTGTAGCTTAATCCATAACCAAACGGATACTGCACTTTACCAGCATAATAACGGTAACCATGACCTTTGGATTCATAGTTTTCATACGGTGGTAAATCTGCCAAAGAATTATAAAACGTTACCGGCAAACGACCTGCCGGTGAAACGTTTCCAAAAATTATATCTGCCAGCGCATTGCCCCCCTGCTCACCGGGATACCAAGCGAGTATTATCGCATCTGCGTACGGTTCAATGGCCGCTATATCAACGGCACTGCCCGCAGTGATCACTGCAATAATTGGCTTTTTATTTCCTTTGCGAAGCGCTTTTAAATACGCAATATGACTAGCGGGGAGGGACAAGCTCTTTCTGTCGCCCCCGCCTGCTGCTAAAAATGCGTCACCTTCTTCGCCCTCATACACGGCGTTAAGCCCAAGTACTGCTACTGTTACATCTGCATTGCCAGCCGCCCAGATACCACCGAAGTGAACCGTGTCTGTATAGTCACAACCCAAATCATACTCCACTCTTGTGCCTGCGTCTACCGCATTGGTAATACCCTCTGCAAAGTTGACTGCCTTATTGCTTACCCCATGATAATTCCCCAGCAATGCATCCAGTGATGCGGCATTTGAGCCTACTACCATGATTGCGCCGTATTTCTTTTTATCAAGTGGTAAAATATGATTGCTGTTTTTTAATAATACCATACTTTGCTGCGCGGCCGTTCTTGCCAGGTTAATATGATATGCAGACGCAATACTATCTGCACCGTAACCACTAAATGGATTCATTGCAGCGGGATCATAAAACCCCAGTTTGAATTGCGTTCTTAAAATAGCCGCCAGCGCGCTATCTACTTCCTGCACGGTTAATAATTTTTGATCGATGGCCTTCATGACATCATCCTGTAAAAGACTGCTGCAGTCAAGATCAACACCGGCTTTTATTGCAGCAGCAGCCGTTTCAACTGCGGTTGGTATTGCTTTATGGCGCATGAATACATCATCCAGCGCGCCACAATCCGTTACAACATGTCCTTTAAATTTCCACTCATTGTGAAGTATCCCCTGCAACAAGGTTTGCCCGGTACAGCAAGGCTCTCCATTTACACGGTTATATGCACACATGATTGATTCAACCCCTGCATCTACCAATTTTTTAAACGCATATAAATAAGTCTCCCGCAAATCTTTTTCATCTACCGTAACATTGAATGTATGCCGGCCGGCTTCTGGTCCGCTATGTACCGCAAAATGTTTTGCGCAGGCGGATGTTTTAAGATAACGGCTGTCATTGCCCTGCAATCCCCTTATAAACGCCACACCCATTGACGCAGTAAGAAAGGGATCTTCCCCGTAGGTTTCCTGTCCGCGGCCCCAGCGTGGATCACGAAAAATATTAATGTTGGGCGACCAGAAAGTTAAACCCATATACTGCAACCTTCTATCCTGCGCGATGGAAAGATTATATTTTGCTCTTGCCTCCGTGGATATAATACCGGCTTCCTCCAGTAACAACGCATCATTAAAAGTAGCCGCCATACCAATAGCCTGCGGAAATACGGTTGCACGCCCGGCTCTTGCCACGCCATGCAATGCTTCATTCCACCAGTTATAAGCGGGTATGCCCAGGTGCGCTACTGCTTTGCTGTTGTAACCCAGCAATGATATTTTTTCTTCCAGGCTCAGTTGCTTCAATAAATCATTCACCCTTGTTTGTAAAGACAGTTGAACATTACGGAATGGAGGTACATTATCCTGCGCAATTGCCTGCAGGTGTATAAACGAAATAACTATTAAAAAGAAAAAACGGGCCATCGGGTTAATAAATTTCAATGTTAGAAATAACAGGACATGCTTTTGATGAAGTAATATTCACTCTTACTTTTTCTGTTTCAACCGGCGCTATTTTTAAAATCCTTTTGTAACCAATGGTAGTGGCAGCGGCTACCGGATGCCATGAATTGTCTTTCCAAACATCAACTGAAAAAGATTTTACACGCTGACCGAGCTGGATATATTCCTGCAGGGTAATAAATTGAATAACACTTTTTTTATGCAGGCTGATTTCTACACTGCCGGTAGTGGTCTTATCATCGGTAGCCCAGTAAGTATTTTCTTTTCCATCTGTAATATTCCGCGGTGCAAACGCTTTTGCCTTACCACGGTAGCTGCTGGCGGTAACAGTTGCATCTTTTGCAAGATTGTCTGCAAATGTTTTATCTAATAAGCTCCTGAAACCTTTGAGCGACTGTACGTCTATTTCATTAAACAACCCACGTTTATCTGGCGGAATGTTTAATAACAAAGTAGAGCCACGCCCCACTGAAGTCATGTAGATATCGAATAATTGTTCCGGTGTTTTTACTTTTGAATCTTCTGCCGCATGATAGAACCAACCCGGGCGGATAGATACATCTACCTCAGCCGGTATCCATTTATTTCCATCGGGTGAACCTGTATTCAATAAGTCAGAAATGCCTGGCTTGCCTGCAAAAATCGTATCCGTTGAAATGGTATTCCAGTTGGTTTCACCGGCGAGGCCACTTTCATTGCCTACCCAGCGTACACCCGGGCCTGCATCACTAAAGAAAACAACATTCGGTTGCATGCTTCTAACCATGTCAAGTGTTTTGGGCCAATCGTAGTAAGTCGCAGCGTTTATTTTTCTTGTTTCTTTTGCGCCTCCGTAATAACCGCTGCCGCCATTGGCGCCATCAAACCACATTTCTACTATGGGGCCGTAATTGGTAAACAATTCTTTTAACTGGTTACGGTAATACGTAATGTATGCTGGTTTGCCATAAACGGCCTGGTTACGATCCCACGGTGACAGGTAAACGCCGAACTTAATTCCAGCTTTTTTAGCTGCGTCACTTGCCTCCCGCACAATATCTCCTTTACCATTTTTATACGGGCTATTTTTTATGGAATGCTCCGTGTATTTACTTGGCCACAGGCAAAAACCATCGTGGTGCTTGCAGGTTAATATCATTGTTTTAAAACCGGTCTCTTTTAATGTTTGCGCCCATTGGTTTGCATCCAGTGCAGTAGGGTTGAAAACTTTTTCACTCTCGTCTCCATTGCCCCATTCAAGACCTGTAAACGTATTGGTCGTGAAATGAATAAAGGCATTCGTTTCCATTTTATGCCAGGCCAATTGCGCAGCAGAAGGCACTGGCAGCAAGGGTTTTGGAGGCGCCACTTTTTTAACCTGTGAAAAAACAGATGGTAAAAAAAGAAGCAGCACAGCGATCATTGAAATCAATTTATTTTTCATAGCGGTATCTTGTTGTGTTTAGTTTTTACAATGTTGTTATGATGCTACAGATCATCTTTGTACAACTGTTGAACGGAGCGTCGCAAGTATGTCGCCCATGGATATAAGGCTGGCTACCAAAAAATGCTTCATTTCATGCTGTATGCGAACGCCAGCGCTGGCATTGATTTACTTTGTTTCACCAGTTCTGCAGGAACAAAAACAGTTACCTTGTCTCCTTCGGTTGTCCATTTAACTTTTGCGCCTGTTTGCAATAATATTACTTTGCTTCCTTTCTTTGGAATATTACCGGTCCATGAAATTGTTGCCGGCACAGTTGCATTTTCCGGAAGATTGGCCAATGCATACAATGTGGCTGAATCTTTTGATTGTGTAAAATAAACATTGCCGTCAATATATTTACCGGTTGTTCTTGTACCGTATATAGCGCTGCCATTTACGGCAAGCCACGCGCCGATTTCTTTTAGCCGCACCATTTCTTCTTCCTGCAAAGTACCATCAGGTTTTGGTCCGATGCCCAACAACAAGCTGCCGCCTTTCGCTACTACTTCAATTAATTTATGAATGATAGTGGCCGCAGATTTCAATTGCTCATTGGGCACATAACCCCAGGCGTTACCCAATGTAAGACAGCTTTCCCATGGATGATCCTGTTTTTCTTTTGGTATCGTTTGTTCTGGTGTTTGATAATTCTCATACGGACCATGCACAGTTCTGTCTACTATCAATAATCCGGGCTGTGCTTTTCTTGCCATCGTGGCAATCTTTGGCATATCAACCTCCTGGCTAAACGGTGGAATGGAGGCACCCCAGGCACGAACTTCTTCAGTTACAGTCTCTAACGGTCGTACCCAACCGCCATCGAGCCATAGAATATCCATCTTGCCATAGCCGGTCATTAATTCTTCAACCTGGTTATACGTGTATTGTTTAAATTTATTCCATCTCCAGGGAAATTTCCTGATATCGTAATTTACATTTCTATCGGGCGTTGCATACATGGGCCACCAAAAGTTTTCGCTGTGCCAGTCGGGCTTGGAAAAATAAGCGCCAATCATAAAGCCTTCTTTTCTGAAAGCATCAAAAACATATTTGGCTACATTGGCTTTAGGGTTATTGGCGAATGGTCCGTTGGTGATTTTAAAATCGGTTTGTTTGGTATCAAACATGCAAAAGCCGTCGTGGTGCTTGGTGGTGAAAACAACGTAGCGCATACCGGCTTGCTTTGCAGTAGTGGCCCATTGTTCAGGATTGAAGTTAACAGGATTGAAATCCTTTTTTAATCCCCAGTACCATTTTTTAAAATCACCGTAATAGCTGGTACTGTCGCGGGTAATCCAGTCTTCGCTGCAAAGCGCCCAGGATTCAATCATGCCCGGCACAGCGTATAATCCGAAGTGAATAATCATCCCAAATTTTTGATCGCGCCATTGTTCAAGCTTTTCTTTTACCAGGGGATCGGTTGGCCATTCATATTGAGTTGATTGCTGATGTATATTGCCCTGTGTATGACCTGGAAAAGAAGTTGATATAAAGTACGCGAATGTAAACAGCAGAAATATACTGCTTCTTTTCGTGGTAAAAAGGTTGCTCATGCTCCGGTAATTTGGCAAAAGGTATTAAAATATTGCTTTGTAAAACCAATCGGGCAAAAATATAGGAATTAAGTTAGCACACACGGTGATTTGCGGAGCAGGAGCAATATCTCTATTCATTTTTTATTTACTATTATTACAGTCACTATGGCCGATGCATTTGTAATTACAGCGACTTATAAAAACCAGGAAAAAGATTTTGATGCCGAATTGATTGCCTTTGGTTATAGCTATCGTATAGAAGTAATGGTAGATAATGTGAAAGTTATTTATGAGCCGGACGAAGAAAAAAATTACCGGGCGTATATTCCGGATGCAGCCGGCGCCGCCACCCTGCCTGATCACTTATTATTGCAAGCAATTGCGGAAGCGCTGGAGAAAGCTTTTAAATAATAAATTTGGTTATAGAACCATCTGCGGCAAGATAAAAAAACTTATCGCCGTTTGCATTCGGATAGCTGATAAAATTCTACTTTTAGTGTACCAGAGAATTTCCACAAAACCAATACGACCAGCATGCAAATCCTGAAACTTTTACTAATCTGCCCTTTCTTTTGTACGCCGCATACAACAACATCGCCAGCGAGCTTATGCGGAAACAGAACAGGCGTTGACAGCAGCAGCATAAAAACAAAAACCGCGTGTTCCATTCAGCAACAAACGCCTCCTGCTGCTACACAAAAACTAAAATTTGAGGATGTGGCGGGTAATATATCCAAAGCAGAATTTGAAAAAAAAGCACTGCAAAAAACCAATCAGTTAAATATTTACCTGAAAATCATTTGCGATAAATCTTCGCGGTATGAAGAAATAAATAAAGCGATCGATCAGTCGGTTGGTTTATTTGTAAATGAAAATGCCATGATAGAAACATCTTCCGTTAACAGAAGCGATGTTAAAAGGTATAAAGTACGCAACTATCTTTCTCACATCAAGCTGGTTAAATACGATAAAATAGAAATAGAATGGACCAGCGTGCAATACGTGAGCGATGTTAAACAGGGGCCCGACGGCAATTATTATGGCGTTGTAAGTTTTGAGCAGGTTTTTCGCGGATACCGCGATGGCAAATTAATTTACCAGGATGTAACACGCAAGAACGCTACCGTTGTATTGAAAATGTATGAAAAATATATTGAAGGAAACGTAAAAAATGTATGGGATGTATTATTGTCTGATATCGGCGTTATTTCTACCAAATCACTTTAATAAGTTGTATGAAACTTGTAAAAACCTGTTGCCGTAATCTTACTTTTTTACTTTTTTTTTCATTGTTAATTCTTAACGCTGATGCCCAGGTTTTTAGTAATGACGCCGGTGCGCGCGAGAAAAAATTTTTGTATGAAGTAAAGCAGATTGATGAGTTTTTTGAACGGTTCAACAATGACACAAGTTCATTTATCAGGCAAGCGTACAAGACGCATCACGTTCAATACAAGCTTGACAGGTCTGCGCTGATTAAAAGCCTGTTTAACTATGACAGCCAAACCTGGAACCAGGCAATGATTAACGACTTCGTTAACGATGCAGTGCTTACAACAAATCCGCAAAAAATTGATTTTAGAGCAGCCGGGTGGTTCGCCCAGGCGAACTGTAAGTTTCAGTATAATGGAACACCCATCAGCATCGCTGTTATTTTAAGAATAATCACGGATGGTAAAAGGCGCTCCAGGTGGATGATCGCATCCGTAAAATCCCCTGTACTGAAACCCGTAACAAATACTGTCCCCATTAAAAAAAACGGGGATGTCAGTAAATTTATTAACCCGGCCAGCCATGCCAGTAACTTTATAGAACTTGACAGGATCTTTGATGATAAAGAAAACCTGGCAGACTATTTTGAGCCCGTGTTTTTTAAAACAAAAAATGCCTATTCCTTTTATGAAGGCGTCTCAACCAACCACATTAAGTTTTTGTATGTACATGACATAACGTACCATTTTTTACAGGTTGATAAATGGTTATTTACCGTTGTATATTTCCATCGGAAATCGCTCAATGCAGGATGGTTGATTAACAGTTTGAAAAAGGTTTCCGGTGAAGAAAAAAAAGACTACCTGAAAAATCTACTGGAAGAACAATAGTAATCAATTATTAAAATAAATATCAATTACTGATTTTATGATATACCGGGATCACTATTTTTTACTGTTGCTTTTAAGCTTTTTATTTTTTCAAAAAGTTACGGCACAGGATTCCATTTCCATTAAAGATGCAGAAGAAATCAGGTACAAATCAGAATCGCTGATTAAAAGAGAGCTTAAAGATTTACTCAATAATATCGCCAACACAGATATTGAACTGGCGGAAACAAAGAAAATAATTTATAATTCCCATTCCGGCACGCGCAACAAAATTTTTCTTTCTCCCAGGGTTTTGCTCGAAGATGACATCAATCCTTCTTTTCACAGTTCCAACAGTTCAAGGGATATTGAAGTGGAGAAATACCTGAATGATTTTGACCTGTTGTATAAAAAAAGTGATGCCCCATCGGTTTCTTTCAACGATGTAAAAGCGTCCAACGTTAAAAAAGGAAAAACCTTATACGTAAAAGTATACTTTACTTCCTTTTTTAGAAATGGTTACAAAATCAGTGACACCGCCTACACCCTGAATAACCGCGTTGCAGAAATAAGAATCGAAAAGGAGCATAACAAATGGACGCCTTATATTTCAAGGGTTGATTTCTTTAACCCGGCAGACACTGCCAATGATGTGTTGAACGATATTATATTGATGCGCCCTTATAATCCGGCACTCGCCAATGTTACACCAACAGATAGTGCTTCCGCCGCATTTGCGCAGATAAGCTTTGAAACAATGCAGAAAGAAAAAGCCCGCAGGGAAGCAATTGATAAAGACAGGCAGGAAACGAAATCTTTTAACGATATTTTAAACAAAGGAGATGAAGCACTCGATGGAAATAATTTTACGGATGCATTGAAATTTTACAAAGAAG
>JBDUAY010000266.1:0-8121 GCA_040004415.1 Bacteroidota bacterium
CAAACAATACCAGTAAGATGTTTAACAGCTTTTTAAAAATTGCGTTCAGAAATTTTACCAGGTCTAAAGGAAATGCCTTACTCAATGTTTTAGGACTTGCAACGGGAATCACCTGTTGTCTGCTCATCTTTGAATATGTAGCGTATGAAAGAAGCTATGAAAGTTTTAATCCGGATGCCGGCAGGATTATTCGTGTTCAGGATGAAGAATACCAGAATGGTCAAATGATAGTGCCTTGCGCAGCGGCAATGCCGGGCGTTGCGCCTGCGATGAAAAGAGAATTTCCGGAGATAGAGAATGCGGCCCGTCTGCGCAAAATTTCTATACTATTGGGCAATGATACACGGAACATTCAATTCCACGAAGCGTCCGTTTATTATGCGGACCAGGCCGTAATTCCTGTATTTCACCTGCGGTTGATTAAGGGAAATGAAAAAACAGCGTTGATTGATCCGGGAAAAATACTGCTGTCTGAGACACTGGCCAGGAAATATTTCGGAAAAGACGAACCAATGGGCAAAGTGCTAACCGTTCATATCGGTGGCAAGTTACGTCCGCTTGAAGTAACAGGCGTATTTCGTGATTATCCTGATAATTCACATATCCGTTTTGGTGTACTTATTTCCTACCCCAGCTACAGCAGGGTAATTGGAACGGCTGACAAAGCAGACGATCCGCTGGAAACAAGTTTTGGCTGAACCGGTTTTTACACTTATATTTTACTACGCAAATGCGTTCAGGCGAAACAGTTGGCAGCAAAATTGCCTGATTTCATTGACAGGCGTTATAACAACCTGCCGGGAAATAAAAACCTGGGTGATTGTTATACATTTAGCCTTATGCCGCTCAGAAACATCCACCTGTATTCACATTATACAGAAGAAGGAGAACCAAACGGTGACGGACATCAGTAACGTTTTTATTTATCATAGCTTTTTTTATCGCCGGTATTGCGTGGATCAATTATATCAATCTTACTACCGCGCATTCTCGTGAACGGGCAAGGGAGGTGGGTGCGCGTAAAGTATTGGGTGCCCTCCGGCAAAATTTGGTTGGGCAGTTTATGCTGGAAAGTTTGTTACTGAACCTGCTGGCACTGGTGACCGCTTTATTGATTACATCTTTTTGCAATCCTTATTTAAATCGTATATTAGCCCTTTCATAGGATAAGGTTTAATGGTAAATGTACACGATTAGTGCTCCCCGCCACAAGCGGGGATTTTTAATAAAAAAACCGCAGTTTTTAGCTGCGGTAGTAACATAAAGTTTAACGATAAATGACAGATTGGGTGACATCCCAAGGATGTTTAAATATCCAATAGATAAACAGGAATTCCTATTCGGTTATTACCCTGCACAATACCGTATTACTACGCAGGTATTTTATAAATGCCATTCTTGATAGCAAATACGGCAATACCCACACCATTTTTAACTTTCATTTTTTCCTGTATACGCTCGCGGTAACCTTCTATGGTACGCACGCTGAGGTGAAGCTTTTCAGCAATTTCTTTATTGGAAAACTCCTGGCAAATAAAACGGATAACTTCAATTTCTTTGCTGGTGAATACCTCGCGGTTAACTTCTTTGTAAGGATTGTATTTGCTGTTTGAAATAAGCTGAAGGAGTTTGGGCGAGGTATCTTTACAAAAGTAACTTCCGCCCTGGTAAACAGTTTTTATGGCATCAAATACTTCATTTTTGTGTGCATTTTTCAACAGGTAGCCTTTGGCGCCCGATTCCAGCATATCAATGATCAGGTTATCTTCGTCAAACATCGTCAGTGCTATCACGTAAATCTGGGGAAACAACGAAATGATTTTCCGGGTTGCTTCAATTCCATCCATCCCCGGCATTTTGATATCGGTAAGTATAACATCCGGTAATAATTGTCCGGCGAGGTTTACCAGGTCCACGCCGTTTTCAGCCTCCCCTATTAATTCAATGTCAGTCTGTTTATTCAACAGTGTATTGAATCCTTCGCGGAATATTTCATGGTCATCTGCCAGTATGATGCGCACAGGCGTATATAGTTGCTTATTCATAATCAGATCGGATGGGTATTTCAATTATATAGCTGGTTCCTTTTCCACGGGCCGATTCAACGAACATATTTCCTCCAAGCATTTCTGTTCTGCTGAATAAGTTGCGCAGACCAAGACCAGTACTTTCCCTTGCCTGTAAGGTATAATCAAACCCGCTGCCGTTATCGTTTGTTAATAAAACCAGGATCGTTCCACTTTGTTTTATTTCAATTTTCAACAGCGAAGCTTTTGCATGCTTTATGGTATTGTGCATAATCTCCTGGATAATCCGGAACAGGTGTATAGAATGCGATGGAGGTAATCCCGGCAATTCACCGCGAACAAATTTTATCTCCATTGAATCCGGCCTGGGAATGTTGTCTATAAATTCGGCAACAGCCGCTAACAGGCCTTTACGCAATAATGTATTGGGCATCATATCACCTGAGATCTCCCGCATCCTTTTCATCAGTGAATCGATGTGTTCATATACCCTGTCTACTGTTTTTAAATCGGTATCAGAAAAAATATCAAGGCTGCCCACGCTGTATTTTATGGAAGACAAGAGAGGACCCAGATCATCATGCAGATCCGACGCAATACGGGCGCGTTCATTTTCAAGTGTTTTAATTTCCGCCTCCAGCGAACGTTTATACAATGCCCGGTTATTACGGTGCTGGTGTATAATTGAGACGATAAAATAAATAATAATCACACCTATGATGGTAGCGCAGATGAGTATTGCATCGTAAATCGATGTTTGGTGGGCATCCATAAAACGGCCAGTGCGTAAATGAGGTTGCTAAATAAATTAATATAATTAAGTATGATATATACTTTATTACGAAAGGTACCGCTTTCATTTAATCCATAAACCCAGAATGTTTCCACCAGCACTTTATAGGTGTAATAAATGATAAAAGAAAGGCAGATAAGGGCAACCGGATTCTTTAAGAGAATTCCTTTGTCGCCCAGTATCTGC
This sequence comes from Bacteroidota bacterium, assembly GCA_040004415.1. GTDB lineage: Bacteria > Bacteroidota > Bacteroidia > Chitinophagales > Chitinophagaceae > JACMLD01. The sequence continues at coordinate 3,007 of JBDUAY010000266.1, forward strand.
CGGTTCAGGAGGCTAATACTTAAGAGTACGATAATAAACGAATAAAAAATTCTGAACCAGGAACTGAACTGCCGGATACTGAACAGCATAAAGTTTTCAGTAAACCACGCCAATACAAGTAAGCCCAGCAGCAGCTTAAAAACAATCTTGTACCGCTCAAACATTCCCCATTTACGGAACTGCCACACGATGAGCAATGATTCCAGCAACACATAAATATTGCTATTGACAGCATTTGTACGAATGGTTTGAACTAAAATTATACTCAGGATTTCATTTGCCAGGGCCAGCCAGATACAATAAATAAAGGGGCGGAAAACCGGGTGGATTTTACGAAATCTCCAGCACGCAATAATAGCGGCGATGCCGATGCTCAAGCTCGATATAGCACTTATAAAATAGCTCATGAATGTCCATTTTATCACCCCATCCTGTACCGTCAGGAGTTGATAGGAGACGGTGGCGGGCAAAGATCAGGACACCGGATGCCATCTTCAACAATGTTCCCGCCGCCATCCAGCGGCTTTGCCAAGCCCGCAACCGGCAAGATATCGGCATTTTTTGAATCTGCCCCCACTACAATTACCCTAATTTGTAAATCCTCATCCATGGCAAGGTAAACACGAATATATTGACAATCGGTTTCTCCCAGCAATGCCGTGAAAGATGCCTTTTCAAAAGTTTCACAAACAGGTAATATTCCTTTACCCCGGTACTCAGCTGTTAAAATATTCTCTTTTTCTTTGCGGTAGGTGGTTGTCATTTCGATGGCCTGGGCCAGCGTAATAAAATTACTCATAGTATTCAGTTTATTGGTTGTAAATAATTCTTCAGCAATCTGCTGCAATCCAATCATATTATGATCAGTAGTAATACGGTGAGCGCTACCGTAATTACCAGTGGAGCAGTCATTTTCCGAACGATTAATCTGAAATTAAAAGATTTTTTAGGGGAAAGTGAGACAGGTATCATCAACGCAGCAGTGTAAGTACGATGCCGGCAACTGTATTAAAGCTGATTTATTTGTGCATGTGTATATGCGTTAGTTATTACAGGTAGACAGTTCGCTACAAAATTTTCTTACTCAGCCATTTTTATATAGTTTTTCAGAGAATTAAATATCTGCGGATAATCCCGCATAATGATAACGCGTTCAACATTCACGGTGGTTTTGTAATCTTTTGTGTTTGCGGCACTTTCAACCGGCATGCGCACGCCATTGATTGTATGATAGATGTATTGCTGCAAAAAGCAGGTATATAAATGGTCGCTAATGGTAATCTGCAGGGTAAAAGATATGTCTGCCGTGGCCGGAATATTTCCAGCCAATATTTTCCAGTGTGCGCTATCTTTTGTTATGTTGATTTCCTGCAGGCTGTCTGCTCCTGTTTTTATCCACCGGTAACATGCACTGTATAATTTCTGCCTGGACAACGGGGACGCGCCATTCATTTTAAACGTGAACGGATTTGGAAAGTGCATGGTATCAGATATCTTCCGCAATGTGTCATCAGCCCTCCCGGTGAGCTGCGCCACGGAAACAAGGGGTAAAAAAAACAATATTGAGAAAATATATCGCATATAATGTTGCTCACAAAATTTCCCGGCTTACACCAGATTGTTAATTTATACTGGCTCAGACAAAGTCAGAGCCACTAATTATCAATCCTGTTTATCGGAGGGGAAAATCTTCCTCAGGAAGTACCGCGTTATAAACAAAATCACTCAATATTTTGAATTACCGGGGGCTGCGTTGGCTGTGTTGGCGGCTGTGGATCTACTTCTGGCTTTGGATTAGGCATATTCTTTTTTATATGGTTCACAAAAATTTATCCAAAAAATAAAGTCTCACTTGCTACGTGTAATTGACCAGGTAGAAATGAACAGGTAGTCTAAAATTGCTCCGTTAGACTTTAAAACCATCAATAAGTGTTTTAATGTACGTTCTTCCATTTAATATGTAGCAATTGCCAAAATTAAATTAATAATGCAATTATTGAAATATACGTCCGTTTAGAAGATAGATGAAAAAAGTATATGTTGTAAGCTGGCTCCTGTTATTATTATCGGGCGTTATCATGCTATTTTGGTACAACGAATGGATTTTCAATCTTCCCACCCCGGTACCCAAAAACTATACAGCCATAGAAACAGGCACAACCATTCATTTGCCCGGTGCAGAAACAGATACCATTGCAGGTAAACCGGTGTTCCTTCATTTTTTTAATCCTGATTGTCCCTGCTCCAGATTTAATATAGATCATGTCCGTTCTCTCATAAAAAGGTATGGCAATGAAGTTTCCTTCAGACTGGTACTGGTAAGCAACAAAGATTATTCAACCAAAGAAATACAGGATCGTTTTAACATAACCATCCCCGTTATACACGATACAACCATTGCGGCCTTGTGCGGTGTATATTCAACACCACAGGCCGTAATCATAGATAACCGTCACAAATTATTTTACCGCGGAAATTATAATCGCAGCAGGTATTGTACTGATAAAAAAACAAACTACGCACAGGTGGCGCTGGAAGCATTGATGAAAAATAGTTTTCACGTGGCTTTTGATCAGTTGGCGGTAAAAGCATATGGTTGCCAGTTACCCGGCTGCCGGAAAGAATGATAAACATTGATGTTCATGAACGTTATGAAAACAAATCAGCAACAGGTTACGAAAGCTTTTCAACTGGAGATCAAAAAAAGATCGGACCGGTTAATGAATTATTTCCTTATCAGTTTTTTTGTTGCTGGGCTTGCGCTGGCTAATTTTTATGGTACCTGGTCAATTGCCTGGGGTGCTGGCGTGTTAAGCTTGCTTGCGTATTACTCAACTAAAATATTGCTTCCCCAGTCTGATATGTATCAATACGTACTTAGCGCGGTACTGGCTGTTTTTATGGCGCAGTTTATTTACCAGATGCACGGATTATTTGAAATGCATTTTTTTGCTTTTATTGCGAGCGCCATTCTCATCACCTATCAAAATTGGAAACTCCAGATTCCATTGGTAATTGTTGTCATCATTCATCACGCCACACTCGGCTACCTGCAGAATATTGGCTACGAAAGAGTTTTTTTCTCTCAACTTGACGTGATCAGCCTGCAAACCTTTATCATACACATTATGCTGGCAGCTACCATCTTTTTCACCTGTGGGCTGTGGGCTTATCAACTAAGAAAATATAGTGAAATACAAATTGACCAAACAATTGAAAATACCCGGTTACAGGAAGAAACCAATTTATTAAACGAACGAAAAAGAAATCAGGAAATAATAGAACAAGCCTATCATGCTGCGCTTGAAGCACGGGAAGAAGCAGAACAGGCCAATCGTGCAAAAAGCATTTTTCTGGCAACCATGAGCCATGAAATTCGTACGCCCATGAATGGCGTTTTGGGCATGGCGTCGTTACTGGGTGAAACGGCACTGACGGAACAACAAAGAATGTACACCGAGTCTATTGGTAGTTGTGGTGAAACTTTACTGAATGTAATTAACGATATCCTGGATTATTCAAAAATTGAGTCGGGCAATATGGAAATTGAGCAGGAAGAGTTTGAATTGAGAAATTGTATAGAAGATGTGCTGGATATATTTGGAACAAAAGCGGCACGCCAGGGCCTGGAACTTATTTACGAGGTTCATGACAATGTTCCTTTCCAGGTAGTCGGCGATCATTTGCGCCTGCGGCAAATACTTACAAACCTGGTAGGCAATGCAATGAAGTTTACGCATGAAGGAGAAATTTTTGTACAAGTAAGCAGCCAATCAGCGGAACACGGGCAACTTCAACTTGAATTTAATATTCGTGATACAGGCATTGGTATTCCGCCTGATAAAATTGACCGGCTGTTTAAATCTTTTTCACAAGTTGACAGCTCAACTACACGCAAATATGGCGGCACCGGTCTTGGCCTCGCCATCTCAGAAAAGCTGGTAACTTTAATGGGGGGTAGAATTTGGGTTGATAGTAAACCGGGCCACGGATCTGTTTTCTCTTTTACCATTCTTTCAAAAACCGGCACAAAGATTCTCGTGCCTTTGCATCAATACAATATGGCCGATCAGGAAGGCAAGCGCATACTTGTAGTAGATGACAATCATACCAACCGGACCATACTGAATAATCAACTGGAAATCTGGAAACTTGTTCCGGTGCTGGCAAGTTCCGGCCAGGAAGCACTTGATATATTGGCGCATGATTCAAAATTTGATCTTGTATTAACAGATCTGCAAATGCCGGAAATGGACGGCCATGGACTTGCAGCATCTATCAGGAACCAATACCCGCTTATTCCAATCATCCTGTTAAGTTCGGCAGGTGATGAATTGAATAAAGAATACCGTCATCATTTTCATACGGTGTTAAGCAAACCAATTAAACGGCATCTATTGGGAAAAAATATTTTGTCAGGACTGGGACAATTGAAAAAAAATCAGCAATATGAAAAAACGGTACAGGAAAAATTACCGGGCAATTTCTCTGTTCAATACCCAATGAATATCCTTGTTGCAGAAGACAATCTCATTAATCAACAGGTTATACTGCATATTCTTACAAAGTTGGGGTACGAACCCCAGATGGCTGAAAACGGTCTCGAAGTAATTGAGCTGGTTTTAAACAGGCACAATAATTACGATTTGATATTAATGGATATGCAAATGCCCGAGATGGATGGAATAGAAGCTACTAAAACTATCAGGGATAGTGCAAAAAAGCAACCTGTAATAATTGCATTAACTGCCAATACGATGCAAGGCGATGAGGAGGAATGCATCAAAGCCGGTATGGATGATTACCTCAGTAAACCATTGAAGCTGGAAAATTTAATTGGTAAACTCCAAAAATGGCACCAGCCGGTTATCAATAATTTCAGTGCGGCCACAGGTTAAAAAGTTGTAAAATACACGTATATGTAAAACGACCGTGCGCTGCATTATTCAACGTAATTGCCGCATCTGAAAAACCATTTATTTAACGATAAATTACTGCCCCATTCTAAAAAATAGTAAAGTCAGAAAGCGCCTTGCCGGATTGATGTTGATCTTTCTTTTCCCTGATAATGCGAACCGTGCCGTTTCCCGTCTTCGCATCCGCGTTTGCATTCCC
>JBDUAY010000267.1:0-8076 GCA_040004415.1 Bacteroidota bacterium
AGTGATAAAATCGCTATCAGTAGCATTGATGCAGAATAGATATACCTGATCCCTTTTTTCATAAATATTAATACCCACAAATGCCGTATGGGCAAACATGATTAAATACTCTTCTTCTTACAAGATTAAAAGTAATTGCTTATTGACACAGTAGCGGACATTCCTGGATAGCAAGCTGATTTTGTGAATTCTCACAATGAATTATCCGTGCCGCAGAATAATCTCAATACGCTAACCCATCTTTTTTGCTTCCAGGTACACTGACAGATAAGACTCTTTGGTTCCTTCTACATCCTTTATTCCGGGAATGTATTCACTCACGCCATACGTAAAAGAACGCACATCTTTAAAACCAGCCTCTTTTATTTTCTTGCCAAGACTTTTTTCGTCATACATGAATTTATGCTGGTGCGGGTATCCCTGCCCTTCCAACACGGTCTTTTTTAAAAACCCTATTTTAGCCCCGTACTGTCCTTCGCGGTGCATATTAATGGCCCACATAATGAATTCTGTCGGATCTTCTTTATCACCAGATTCATATTCTGCAATATATCTTTTACAGATTTTATAAAGATCGGGAACGACTAACCGTATAACACCGCCAGTCTGTAAAACACGATAACTTTCTGACAGAAACAATTGAGCAGCGCTCAATGAAAGATGTTCGAATAAATGAGAGGCATAAACAATATCCACAGAATTATCAGCATATTTCCAGCGTTTATTCAGGTTCATATAAACCATATTACTGTCGTCATATACCACCTTATTAAACTGACGTGTAATTGTTTTACCCACCAGCGGTATCTTCTGAAGATTCGCATTGAGCGATGAATCTGTGTTTATCCATCCTTCCGGGCGTACCGAACCACAACCAAGGTTTAATTTTATCATTTTCAATTAATACTTGTGCTGATAGCAATTAAATAAATATTTGCAGCAGAACCAGCGGATTATTTTTTTAGTAATTGGTAAAAGCGCCAAAAAATAACATCAGTATAACCCTTTATTCTTTAACTGCAAGAATATTGGAAGCCCCTGTTGTAAGATGGCCGTCTATTTTATTTCTTTTATTGTTATTGTCTACGAGATACAAACTGTAACCATACTCAATCAATAAACGCTGGGCCGCTCCTGCTTCGAGATTTTGCGCGCGTGTTTCTGCCCAGTCAACAAATTCAAAAAATATCATGGGTGCGTCTTTACGCGAGAGCAATTCTTTTGCTCCTTTAAATGCAAAATATTCAAAGCCCTCAATATCTGCCTTGATTGCATCTACTTTTGTAATATTCATTTCCTTTAATAAAGCGTCTATTGTTCTTGTTTGAACTTTTACCGCCTGGTCTGTAAAAACAGAAGCAAGTGATCCTTTACCATATTTATCATGCGGACTAAAAAAATCTTTTTGTAACCCATCCTGATCATACGCTGCGCAATTTATCAATTTTACATTGTTGATTTGATTGTCTTGAACGTTTCTTTGCAGGTAAGCATATATCCATGGAGCCGCTTCTATAGCAAGCGCTTTAATATCGGGCCTGGATTTGCAAACCGGAACTGTAATAGACCCAATATTTGCCCCAATATCAATAAAAAAGCCATTTTGAGGGATAATGCTGTTCAAAAGCCTGCAGGTTTCAGGCTCATTGATCCCGTTTATAAATATGTTAAACCCAACATTTTCTACCAGGTTGGGAAGAAGATAATTAATACCGGATTTTCCTGTGACCTGCAAATCTTTCGCCTGTTGAATATCTGCCTTCAGTAAATATTTTGCAAGGCGTTGTTTGCCCTTAAAATCTGGTAATTGCCTGAACAAAGCAGCCATACTCATCGCCATACGTTACTAATTTTTACTTAATGATTCACCAAGACTGCGCAAAGCCGTTTCGTATGAAAAATCTACTTGTTTAAAAGATAATTTCTCCCTGTCTAAAAGCGTATGGCAAGTTACAGACCTAATATTTTCAAAGTCAAGCGCAATAATTTTAGGGTACGTACCTGTCGTAATAAAAGGTAACGAAGTAACCATTTGTTTTGGAAACCAAACATCCAGCCCGCATACATGGTATTCGAATAATTTGTTTGGAACGTTGTAAATCCAATTAAGAATATGTCCTTTATATAAAATTACGCCCGCGTCATACCTGCTCAGTAAAGCAGGCAAATCATAATAATAAACACCCGGTTTAATTTGTATGTATTCACTGTTAAGATCCAGGATAAAATCTTTTGCAGCAGGTTCTATATTAAGCGAATAAATATCCCATATTACCTGACCGTCCTGGCTGATAACCCATGCTGCAAAATCAGCAACATACATGGTGTCAAGACTTACAGCGCCCGTATAGACAAGTCTTTTTATGGCGTGCTGCCGGTTATCTTTTTTAGCGGCGGCAGCTTGCTCTTTCCATGCACCGGGAGGATAGTTAGGAACAATTTCTTTATTGACAATACGAACCGGTGCTATATCTTTTTCAAAAAGTTCCATGCGTGCCTGGTTTGTATGTGATACCCATGCTGCTGCCGGGTAAACCTTTTTTTCTGCCTGGTGAAACAACTTTATCAGTTTCATTCCGGAAGCGTATTCTATCCGCGTCATGTATTCGTGATAGTGAATAAATAGCCTGGACGAAGGCCTTATAAATCTTTTATACAATACCGGCGCAAACGATGAAATTGTTTCAAAATATAAAACCTTTAGCGGTCTTAAAAAAAAAAGATACAGGAGCACGGTTAAATTGAACCGGGTATATATCCATAATCTTTTTTGCAATGTACTCCCCGGCTTTAAGCAACCCAGCCTTACAATGCGTACATTTTTACCGGCGGGCGTGTAGTTAAGATTTGCAGCTGAGGACGTAGTAAAGACATAAATTTTTTTATATGCCAGTACACTTGCAAAATAGTTGACGGCATTCATTGCGGGCGGATACAATTCCAGCGGGCTAAAATGAACAATAAATAAACGGGTGTCGCTTTTCAACGGCGCAGGTATTTATAAACCGTTCTCTTCATTTTAGTGAAGATAAAGACCGGTGTAAGAAGACCAATACAACAGGAGAAACAATACCGCAGGTAAATTTTTATTTTGTTTATACCCGACAAGAGCTGGTACTGTTTGTTCTTTGGTGGATATAGCCCTGCAGCCAAACCGATAGCCTCCGGAAAAGCACCGTTGTTGCGGTAATCCAGCAGCCAGTGCGGGAAAGTGGTTGCATAAATACGACGGAAAATCCGGTAAATAATGGACTGTGATAATACCCCTGCATCTTTGAAAGCGGCTATTAAAACGTTAATCACAGAAGGCAATCCGCCATCTACTACTTTATAATCTTTCCATTTTTTTGCGATTGTGTCGCGGTAGGAATTGCGGTGGGCCACACCAGCCTCTATATCCTTTATCACCAATATTTCTTTGATACTAAACACGCTGGCACCAGCGGCGATCATAAGACAACCCAGGTATATTTGCGCATAAATACTTCCATCAAATTTATCTGTATTGTACTGAAGAAAAACTTTCCGCTTATATATCAGTCCGGCTACAAAACTGAAATTATTATATTGCTTCATGGCCAGCTCATACCCGGTGCCCAGTACGGCGGTAGTAAGGGCACGCTCATACACTTTGGTTCGGTCTGCATCTTCCACATAATTGCAAAAGCCAATATCGGGCAGGTTATTCGCTTCCAAAAATGTTACAAGAAATTGCAATGAACCGGGATCATGGAGCGAGTCATCGTTGCCCAGTACCAGGCAGTAATCGCCGGATGCGAGTTCGAGCGACTGACGCAGGTTCCTATCATATCCAAGGTTTTTTTCATTCTTTTTATACACCAGTGGATAGCGGTAAGTCTTCTGAAGCGCTAATATTGTTTTCTCCGTATCATCAACAGAACAATCATCACTTACTATTACTTCTACGTTTTCATATTTCTGTTCAGCGATCAGGTCAAGATTTTTACGTAAAAAATCGATCCGGTTATATTGGGGAATGCAAATAGAAATTTTCATGTCAGCTAAGGTGATTCTCAAAAACGGTATACATTTCCCTGCTTCGATCTGTATAACTGTACCCGGACGATAAGGCCCGTGAAAATGCAGCTTCTTTTATTTTATTGGTGATGGAAGGATTCTTGTGCAAATAAGCCAGCTTGTCTTTCAGTTCGTCCGTTGTTTCAAAATAAACAGCTTCTTTATCTTCTTCAAAAAAAGAGGATTGTTCTTCTGTACGGTTTGAAATCAGCAAACCATGGTAACCCGGCACTTCAAATGTGCGCATGTTATGCGATTGTTCCTTTATATTTTGTTCACGCAACAGGTTAATAACGCCCAAAGATGCGTGTATGGCCGATTTGTATTCCTGGTCGTACAAACCCCTGCCGGCATACAACTGCTGTATGAATGTATTACCCCGGCTTCTTGAATGCCATTTCTTGTCTCCATAAATGGTCAAATCCTGCGATCCTGCGCAGCCCAGGATAGCAGCCCGTTCTGCATCGTACGCACCGGCAAATAACCATTTTCCCGCAAACAAATTTTCTGCGGGCAAAGGCAACGCGTTGTTAGTGCTGTCGAATCCAAAAGGTATGCGGAATGAATGAACGCCGTATTCTTTTTTTAATTCCTTCACAACAGAAGATGCATAACTAAAATAGAGATCGTATAAAGAGATCGATTTTTTAATATTGCTGTTTCCGCTGCCGGGTGAATAAAAATGAAAAGGATGGTCAGGGTTATAACAGCAAATTATACGTGTTTTTGTTTTTAAAAATTCAATTGTTCCCGGGTATAATGTAAGTCCTTTAAATACCAGGATAATATCAAACATTTTGTCCCCGGCATATTGCAACAGCTTTTTATTAATTCCATCAAAAAAAAGGCCCGGGTTTACTTTATTAATTGCTTTTGTAAAAACAGACTTACCAATGGCTGAATAATAATCCCTGGTAATATCAAAAGATTCAATTTCTGCATTACATCGTTGCAAGCCTGCAACATAATAATGTTCAAGGGCGCCTTTATCAAACGCACCAAGTATCAGTATTTTCATTGTCAGAAGTAAGCGTTGTAAAAGGTTGTAAGATTGCACTGCAGGTTGCCGCTACTTACTTTTTAAGAAGACTGCTTAAATTTTTAACTTTTATCGCATTACTGAAACCGATAAGTCCGGCCAGCCTTTTCAATTTTCTTCCCCCGGTGACAGGAATTTTTTTTATGCCCATCCTGTAAATTTCATCTTCCGCTTTTTTACACAAATCAGTATAGCCCGAATACAGGTATATAAAATTGGCGAAATGCAAAGACATTGTTTTTTTGACGCGCAGCGAATTTTCTCTATGTAACAGATGATGCAATATCAATTGTAATGATCGCAGGGCGCCGCTTGCATGACGGTGACTTACCTGGTTAGATAAGCTGCTCCTGGAATCTGTTTGCTTCCTGTAATAATTTATCCCGGCTTCTGTAAAAAGAATTCCTGTTGCAACAAGTATGGCCCTGCAAAAATATTCTCCATCCTCGTCAGGCGATGGGCTGATCGAAATATTGTAGGGGCCTGCTTTATCAGCAAGCTTTTTTGACATCAGGAATGCGTTTGGTTGAATCATCCCATTTTTTTCATTAACCCCATACAGGTTTAAAAGGAAAGAAAGGGTATCATCCGTATTAAATAAAAAAGCGGTGTCAATTTCGGCCATATCGCTTTCATGTATACTTTTTGCAAATACTTTTGTTCTGCAAACAGCAATTTTCATCATATCGTTCCCAATGGCCGCTACCTGCTCTTCTATTTTATCTGCACTTAGTATATCATCAGCATCCAGGTACTGAATAAGTTCGCCTGAAGCATATTCCATTCCTGCATTCTTTGCGCCTGAACAACCTGTATTATTTTGAAAGAAATATTTAATTCTTGCATCCTGCTGAGCATATTTTTTTACTACGGCAGATGTACTGTCTGTTGATCCGTCATCAACAACAATGGCTTCCCAATTTTGATAACTTTGAGCAAGAACAGATTCCAGTGTTACTGAAATAAATTTTTCTGCATTGAAAACTGGGATAATGATGGAAACTAATTTATTCATTTCATTCAATTAGGGATGGGCACAGTATGAATCAATTTTGCAGTAAAATAACGGCAGGCAAAAAACCTCCGCCATGCCATGATTAATTAAATGCTTTGACTATCATCTTCTGTTCGCAGCGCTATAAATTTTTTCAATGATTTCAACTGTTTTTAATCCTTCCAGTGAACTGATGTAAACAGGTTCTTTGTGTTGCAAAAAATTTATGAGGTTTTGATACACTTTATCATGATTGCTCATAGAACCCTGGTAAGCACCATAATGATTTGCCGCGTTACCTGCCGGCAAGTCGCCGATGTTATAATTCTCAATATCCTGGTAGTCGATCCGGTTTAAGTATTCTCCGCCAATTTTTACAGTTCCTTGCTCTCCAAATATGGTTAAAGAACCTTCCATATTTTTGTGATGACTATTTACGGTATAATTCAGTGCGCCCGTTACGCCATTTTCAAATTCAAGTATAACAATTCCCGTATCTTCAAATTCAATGATTCCCTGGTGTGCGTAATTGGCAACTTTGGCCTGCACATTTTTTACATCACCTATCATCCAATACAGCAGATCTATAAAATGACTGAACTGGGTAAAAAGTGTACCTCCATCCAATGCCTTTGTTCCCTTCCAGGAATCTTTATAATATGCCGGATCCCGGTTCCAGAAGCAATTCATTTGTATGCTGTAAATTTTTCCCAGCCTGCCTTCGTCCAATATTTTTTTTACTGCCTGTACCGGTGGATTAAACCGGTTCTGTTTTACTACAAAAAGACTTTTACCTGCTTTTTCTGAAGCAGCGATCATGCTGCGGCAATCAGCTACGGTAATAGCCATGGGCTTTTCGCAGAGCACGTGCATACCAGCTTCTAATATTTTAATACTGTGTTCCGCATGCAGACCATTGGGCGTGCATACAGCAATCACATCAACATCCGTTTCATTCTTTAATAAGCTATCGATACTATAATAAGCAATAGCACCATAGTCATGTGCCAGTGCATCTGCTTTTTCTTTAACGATATCGCAAACCGCCACCAGTTTGCCATTCGTTGAAATATGTTCAGCATGCCTTTGCGCAATGCGCCCACAACCGACCAACGCAAATCTCATGTTCTCTTTTTTTGTTACTTAAAAAGCCTGCGAATCTTTTCTGTACGGTGGGGCAATGGCATGTATTAATTGTGTAAATATGTATTTGTTTTAGATGATATGTGTTGTTATACCGGCATGCCCATTACTGAACAAATTCATGATCTGTAAAACCCCGTTTTTGCAACACCTATTCTTTACCAATTTCCATCTCCGCCGGGCAGGAACAGGCTTACTATTTTTATTGATGATGATGCTGATGCCGCACACATTTTAAAAAAAAGTCTCAATAACTTTTTTTCATAAATAAAACCGCATTGAAGAGATCTGACGGGCTTAGTGCCAATTTGTTATAGAACTGCATGGCTAGTTTAGGGTCTTTTTTCTGTAAGGCTATTTTAATAATTTGCCTGGCGGCAATTTTTTTATGAAATTGTATAATGGCGGCTTTCTTATTTTCAGGCAGTGGGCATTCGGGTCTGCTGAATGCTTCTTGATACATCGGCAACTGAAGTTCCAGGTAGCCCGTGCTATTTACGCCCGCGGCTATTTCCTGTCCTTCGTGCTGACGCCAAAAAATAAGCGATGCACCTATTCTCACCACCGGCCATTTTGCTGCCAGTTTTAAGTTTATTTCTGTATCTCCAACATATCTTTTACCACTAAAACCGCCTATTTCCCTGAACATGGATGCCCGGAATATCAGGCCAGATGGACCAGTATCAAAAAGCCCCCTGGTGTAAAAATTATATTGGTATGCTTCTTCGGGCGACATCACAAACGGATATGGTTTTTCTTCCTGCCCGATAAAACTAGTGATGCCCAGGGCCGCACCAGGAAAACGTTCCATACTGTTTAAAAATATCTCCAGTCCGGTTGGATAAATGATATCATCAGAATC
>JBDUAY010000268.1:0-8073 GCA_040004415.1 Bacteroidota bacterium
TGATCTCTACTTCCATTCTTGGCTGCTGGCTTTCCAGGTGATTTGGATCCTGGAACACAACTGCATAATGGTAAATCAAACTATACACATCCCTGTTGGCAGGAATGGTGAATTCATATGAAACACCTTCCGCCTCTCCTCCACCCAGGTCATTACCCAACCTGATAGAATGACCACTTCCGTTTGGACAATTAATTGCAAAACCTCCATACGGATCGTTTCCCGCTCCGGGAACCGCACTGTACATGGTATGCCGGCCCGGTGTGGGTGCGGAAGGATTAAGCGTGATAATATTTTGATCATTTACAGATGCAACATAGCCTGTATAACAGGTCCAGCCGGTAAAAGTGCCGGTTTCAAAATCAATATTAGCCGGACACTCCTGTGCATACATAACGGTGCTACAGCACAGCAATAAGGCTATAGATAATGCTGCGAAGGCAAACCAGCAAAGCGAAACCTTGTTTTTACAAAAAGCTAGTAGTTTTTGCAATGACATTACTTTAGAAAATGAAGATAAAAAACGACAGATATCCAAAGAGGATCCGATCCTGGCATTTCAAATGAACAATATGGGATAATTGGAAGGTTCCTGTAAATTACGATTACCGTATTACAAATACAATAGTATGTACGAATACTTTTTATAGACAGTTGCCGGATTTCGGTAAATCTTTGGACTTTTGAAAACTATTTCCTTTTTTCTGTTTGTTTCACCACTTGCGGTATGTTTACCCATCCTGTTAAACAGGGATTAAACAACCGGGTGCCAGGGGTTCAAAAGGTATTCACGGTCAAACAGGAGAAACGGAAAAAAGCCAGCAACCGGCAACTATGAAAAACCATTTACGATTGAACGGAATTCATCGTTTTAATGCATTCCGTTTTTCAATATATTCGCGCCCAAAATAGTTTGATGAATATAAAAGTAATTGCTTTTGATGCAGATGATACACTTTGGGTAAATGAACCCTATTTCCAGGAAACAGAAAAGAAGTTTTGTTCATTACTGGAAGACTTTCTGCCACATCATTCCATTTCCCAGGAACTTTTTAGAACCGAAATAGAAAATCTGTCGCTTTACGGCTATGGCGTAAAAGGATTTATACTCAGCATGATTGAAACAGCTTTAATAGTTTCAAACAATACACTGAATGTAACCATAATAGAAAAAGTAATTCAATATGGTAAAGAATTACTTGCACAACCTGTTGAAATACTGGATGGCGTGGAGGAAGTACTGCAATCACTATCTGAAAAATATAAATTGGTGGTGGCTACAAAAGGAGATCTGCTTGACCAGGAAAGGAAATTAAAAAAATCCGGCATCAATCACTACTTCCATCATACAGAAATAATGAGCGACAAGCAGGAAGCTGATTACCTGAAACTTATTAAACACCTTGATATTCAGCCAGCAGAATTTCTTATGATTGGTAATTCAATTAAATCAGATATACTTCCTGTACTTGCGATAGGCGGCCACGGCATTCATGTTCCATATCATACCACCTGGGCGCACGAGCAGGTAAGCCATAGTGTGGATCATCCAAATTTTAAACAGGTACAAAAGATTACAGAAATTTTCCCTTATTTGTTTTCATAAACCAGCAGGCATTATTGCTTTTTCATCAGGTCAAGCATTTTTTTGTCGAGCTTGTGTCCGTACCAGTCTTCATAGGCAACATCTTCCCGCCTTGAATCCAGCACACCAAAATCGCCGATAAAATTCCAGACAGCAAAACCGATACCTGCCTGCGTAAGAATATCAAGTACATCGGTAAACCAGGCCAGGAAAACATCGTGCGGCGTTTTGTTCCAGCACCCACATTCACCGCAATGCACCCCTACTCCTTTTTGAATAATATCTTTCCACGGCTGGTAAAAAGTTTCCAGTATTTCTTTGCTAAGATATTTATCGCCCACTTGCCCGGGCCATTTCGGTTCTGGCAAATTATTTACATCTTTATTGGCCCAGGGTGCCTTATAATGGGAGATAGCACCCGGGTTATAACCCCTGCAGCTTTGCGCAATGTTCAGGTCCGCAATTTCAGGGATGGGTTTGCTGCCTACATCATTACCGTCAGCAATAATGAGGTGCCCGGGGTTTTCTTTTCGGATGGCTTCCGCTGCACCTTTGGCTACTTTTCTGTATATATCGCCGGGCACTGAACTTCTTTTGGAAAGCTGGTCATTCATGTCTTCACGCATAGACGGTTCATTCACCAGGTCGAAGCTTATTTTATCAGCAGAAACATTCTTATATCTTTTAGCCCACATGTTCCAGTGAAAATAAAAAGCATTTTGTGCCGCTTCATCTTTCCATAAATTATACGGCTCATTAAAACCAGCATTCACACAATAGCCGGGTGCGCGGTGCAGGTTAAGGCTAACATGCATGTTATGCTTGTGCGCGAGCGTTACCACCGCATCAATTTTATCGACTGCCCGGGTATCGATTTTATATACATCGTCTGCGGTAATATTTTTTGTACGATCAATGTTGAGGTACCACGGATAAGCGATGGGAATGCGAACAAAGTCAAAGCCCCAGTCACGCATCCATTTTAAATGATCGGCCGTAGTAGTGTTACCCCCGGCTAAAGGACTGGGAGAAAAGAAATCAAGCAGGTTAAACCCTTTCCAGCGGGGTAACGTATTTTTTAACGGGGCGGATTTGTTTGTTATTGAGTGGAGATCAGCAAGGCTAAGTCCGGCAGTGAACACGCCTGTATTTTTAATAAAAGATTTTCTGTTCATTTGGCTTTGTATTTCTGCAATTGTCTGCTAATATACGAATACAAAGCAAGGATGACATGAAATGAAAATAGTATGTATCGTGATAGTCTTTTATATTTTCACATTCGTCACGTTAAGCTTACTCCTTTACAATCTTAGTTGTAGAAACCTCACCATTATTATTTATCACCAGGTAATAAATTCCCGCAGCCAGATTAGAAATATTGAAGGTCTGTGTATTGCCACTAAGATTCTGACTGTTGAATATTGTTTTCCCCTGCGCATTTACCAGGCTAATGTGTAGTCGTGCCATTGTTTGCAGCCCTTGCACCGCCACCGTGAACTGGTAGGTAACCGGATTGGGGTACACAATTATTTTGGTGTTGTTTCCTGTGCTATAGTGAACCGTTACAACACCTGAATAGCTGAACTTACCGTCTATATCCTCTGATCTGAGGCGATAATAATTTATTCCTTCAACGGGGTGTGTATCTAATAATTGATAAGACAGCGGTACGTCTGAATGCCCCGCCGCGTTTACTTTACCAATGCTTTGCCAGCTGTTTCCATCCAGTGATTTTTCTACTGTAAAAAATGAGCTGTTTAATTCAGTGGCTGTTTGCCATTGTACTTTTACCTGGTTGCCTGCGGCTGCGGCACCAAAGCTCATTAAGGTAACCGGCAGCGCTATAGTATTGAATTGCTGACTGCTTTCGCCACGGCCGCCGCCACCCATGAACATGCTATTTTCAACTGTACCATCCAACTGCAGGGTATTTACGTTTAACTGACTTTCTCCCCGGCCATTACCGCCACTGTAAATATCCAGAGAAACACCGTTAAGCTGAATGCTGTTAATAGCGCTATCTGTTTCACCCCTGCCATCGCCACCTCCGTAAATCGTCAGCAAATGACCATCCAGCTGCACGGCGCTTACAAGGCTATCTGTTTCACCCCTGCCATTACCGCCACCATATATATTCAGTATAACACCATTTAGCTGGGCAGCATTGATAGTACTATCTGTTTCACCCCGGCCATTACCGCCACCGTAAAGGTTAAGGTTAATGCCGTTCAGCTGAACGGCATTAACAATACTATCCGTTTCACCACGGCCATTACCACCACCGTATATATTAAGCATAACCCCATTCAGCTGGTTTGCATTGCCGACAGAAGTGATCTCCCCGCGTCCGTCACCCCCTCCATATTGCGCCATCATATGAAGCGGGAAGAGAAACAACAGGAAAGAATATAAGACCGTTCTTGTCAAAAACCCCATTTTTAGCGTTTATTGATGGCTGTTAGATTATCAAAAGTAACACGGTTGATTTTTTACAGCTGTTTGCGTATACATCCATTTCTACAGACTACGGCGCTGTGCGAACGCCCCTTCCGCCACAATACAGGCTGCGGATACTGTTAACCTGCGCTGCAAACCTGCGATTGGATACCGTAAGGCTGTCGCCCGGAACAGGCCCTGTAAATGCGCCACCGCGCTGTCCCATACCAGAAGCTGTAGCAGACGAAGGCCAGTCTGCATTGGTGGCCAGGCCGCCGGCATCCAGTGTTCCGTTTCCATGGGTACCGGTAAAAGACCTCCCCGCAGGTAATCCTGCTGTAACCGTACGTTCATATACATTACCGCTCATCTCCATAATACCATAATAAGTTGCACCAGCCGAAGCCCTGCCTGCACCAGTTACTCCGGTGCCCGATGCGGCAAATATTCCTACTCTTGCCGGGCCTGTGGTGGTAGTGTTGGCGAAGTAACCGCTTGTGTTGGTAGAATAAGCATTCCCTACACCATAGCCGGCACTGAATTGTGCTGTAATAATCTCGTTCGAAAGAAAGGGGTTACCTATTGTATAGATATTTTTGGCTGCCAGTGCTGTACCCCAGGCATATTCATGCGGAAGAGGGAACAATACACCCCGGCAGGCTTTTTCAAATTCCATTTCCGTCATCGGTCGCAAACCAGCCCAGGCCAGGTACGCACCCAAATCTGCCCAGTTCAAAAAATTACAGGCCCGGTACGGACGTTCAGACTGAAAAGCAGAACTTCCATATACTGTATCTATATAAAATTGGTTTTTCCCAATGGTATTGTTATAATCATAATGGGCACGCGATTGGCCATAAGGGAGATTATTCAGAAAATCTACAAAACCCTGCTGGCTCAGTTCGTATTTCATACAATAAAAAGCACGAAAGCCTTTTGGGAAAGTTGCAGGAACAGGTCCCAATGCATCTCCAACGGTACCCGGTGAACTATTATAATAAAAAAGATTACCGGCTGTTGCACCTACGGTAATTTGTGCTTCGCTGGTTATCTGAAAAGGATCTGTATCTGTGGGGTACTTATAAAAAGAACCAAATTCAGCTCCGGGAGAAGTTCCGGCACCGCTGCCCAGGTAAAAACTACCGGTTGGCACATATACCTGTTCAATCCCAAACACCTGAACATCTACCAGGTCGTTGTCGCTCACGCCGGTGGCTCCATAATTCCACTGCAGCTGTGCAGCAGTTACGGTAAAGGTGCCGCTGCCATTGGCACCCCGGTAAATGAATGCTCCCAGTCCCGGATTGGTGCTGGCATTAAAGGCTGTACCCGGCGTTAGTAAACCAATATCAATTACCGAACCCGCCGGCGCCACGTTACCAGTAGCATTGATGGACGCATGTTTCCAGGGGCCGTTGTTAACACGGTACTTCACAAATACCCAGGCGGCATCCCAGTTAGCAGGCCCGCTGCTGGTGCGCCAGCTGTTCTCCCAACTCAGGTCAAACTGAACCTGGGTAGTGTGCGCACCTGTATTCTGCCCGGTTAATTTTACATTGGCCGTTGTAATATTATTGGCGAGGGCAACAAAGCAAATCATTAGTGAAAGGCACATGGCCATCAAGACTTTCCTTTTCATGTTGGTTGTATTATGAATTGTCAAAAAAAATTAACTCAGGAAAATGGAAGTGAATATTGAATTGGATACCTGAAACTGGTGTATGATGTGTTACAGAAAAAAAATTCAATATCACATCAGTTTTATTTTATATGCTTCATTAAAACTGCAATTAAAAAATATTCTTTTTTTTGGATTGCATTAATCGCATACAGGTACCACCAGAATTTATTTGCACTTAGTCAGAAGGGAGTTTGATTACCAGAAGGAATTAGACTTTACCAGGTTGCCAATAAGACAATGAAACAAGCCTGCTGAAGCAAATTACACAAAAAAGTATACTAATCAAATAAAAATATATCCACATTACACAATGGGTTAATGATTACTATTACCGTCTGCGCCGCAGACATGATTATATTTATGCCGGCAGCAATATACTCCGTGCAAAAGCATTTTATGAAGCTGCGCCCGTGCTAACAAAATCAGGCGCAGAAAAAAAATTGCTGCAGAAAAAGATCAACAATTATAAAGAACTATTTACCAGCACACAGATTATCCAGCCGCGCATTTTTCCAGGCCTGTTTCTTTTGAATTGCTTTTTGATAATGTTTGCATGCGTTGATGGGATCATCCAGGTTGTCTGCCAGTAAAAGCGCGTAATAATAATTTGCTGAATCATATTCCGAATCAAGTTCCAGTGCTTTTTCAAGATGTTGTCTGGCGCCTTTAATATCTCCATATTTATTAAATAATACAATAGCGAGATAAACATACGGAGCAACAAAAGTTGGTTGCAATTCAATTGCCTTCTTATATTCATTTGCAGCGTTAATAAAATCGATACCCCGGGAATCCAGCAATAACGCGCGTCCGTAATGTGCATCAAATGAATTTGGATTGAAGCGAATAACATGCAAATAGCAATCATTTGCAAGTGAATAATCCCGCATATCATTTTCTGCCATCGCTGCGCATTGAAAACAGGAATCGAAATCCAGGTTATCCAGCCGGATGGCCTCCCTGAAATTTATTTCTGCGTTTTTAAAATCATGAAACCTGTTTTTTAACAAAGAGGCCAGGTTCCGGTACGATTGACCAAATGTTGGGTCGGCAACAATAGCATTTTCAAAATGTTTACGCGCGCCACCATAATCCTGGAATTTTTTTATCAAAAGAACACCCAGGTTATTTAATGCGAATGTATAGGCGGGCTTAATACCAATAGCCGTCTCATAATGTTTCCTGGCATCATCAGGCAAGTTAAACTCACGATCAAGTATGCACGCGAGATTATAATGTACGGTCTGAACATCGTATTCATATTTCTTTATATAATCTTCACAAAATTTGCGGCCTATTACAAACTTTTTTTGCTCCAGGTAAATGAGTGCTTTAGAAAATTCAACCTCCTGGTTATTCTTATATTCATTCTGCAATTCGTCCAACGCGATTATTTGCCGATCTTCATCTTCCATATTAACAATCGCTATACATTTTTGCAGCAAACCTTCTTCATCAATTCCAATCAATTGAAACAATGGCTTATAATTGGCCGTTTCCAATTGCTCAAATGTGTCCAGTTTAAAATCATGGAGCTTTACAAACATATCTGCTATGATCGCTCTTACCACTTCATAACGTTTTAGCTGACCCTCAAAATCCGGCGTGTGGTATTTCTCAAATTCATCCCTGGTTTTTTTGATCTTATCATCCCAGTAATCATAATATATTTTTCGGCTTTCAGCGGAAAAAAAACTTGTGTTTTCAATAATTACCGGCAGTACTTTTTTTTCAAAACCTCTAATTTTAAAAACTTCACCTGCTTCAAAAAGGCAGTATTCAGATTTCAGGTATTCTTCGCTGATAAGAAGCATGGTATAGTCGTTGTTGCGCACACCCTCAATCATAAAATTTTCAATGCTTCCTTTATAGGCCAGGTCCCGCTCATCGCGAATCATTGAAACGCCCACTGCAATAAATGTTTTGTCAATTTTATCAGCAATATCCCTGTTCCGGCTGTTATAAGAAAGAAATATTTGTGGTATCTTTTCGATGATTTATGATGTTTAAACACAATTTAGAAAACATTATCGTCTAAAATAAAAATATCATGACAACAACAGGGACCAAAAACAATCCGTGGATATTAAAAACACCGCCCAATTCATCCGGATATGAAATGTATAAAGATGTGAAAGACGGAAAAGAGGTGATTGTATGCGTGGTTGGCAAAACAACGCTGCTGTATGATGCACGTTGCATAAACGATCTTCATGCTATGTTGAAAAAGCATGGCGATTGGATGGATCTGGGTGGAGCAGATGAACAAAAAGAGGCCAAAGAAGGAACAGTTGAAGCATGGGGACGTTCTGCAAAAAACCCCGTGGGCGGCTGGTACGGCTTGAAAAAAGGACTGCGCGGCCGCTTTGGT
>JBDUAY010000269.1:0-8047 GCA_040004415.1 Bacteroidota bacterium
CCAATGGAAAAGCACAACAACGATTTAATTGCAATTATTGCTGCATAAAAAGCCAGCATATCATTGCGCCAGTTTCCGGAAATAAACTGGGTAAGCATAATTATCAGCGCGGTTTGCTTAATTATACATATCCTATCTTACTGTACATGTACGGCATGGTTAGATTCCAGGGATAAATAAAATATCCGGTTTTTATAGCTGATCTCTATTTTCTGGCGCTTACAAATGATTTTCCCCCAAATCATATTATTAATACTTGCCTTGTCTTTATAATTTAAAATTGCTGTTTAACTATTCAATTCTTTTTTGCACTAAGTAAAAACCATTATGACAAGTATTTATACTTTAATTTGAAAAGAGGCTGGTATTTTTCTGTTATTTTTGATAGGATAACCAACCATGAGACTATTTATCGTACCGGTGCTGCTTTTTTGTGCGTCTGCCTTGACAATTTCTGCACAGCATAAAAGCTTGCAGGCAATTAAAGTTCCCGCCCCTCCCCGGATAGATGGTTCGTTAACAGACAGCGTCTGGAGAAATGTTCCGGAGGCTATTAATTTCATAACCAATTCCCCTGTTTTTGGAAAATCATCCAAATTAAAAACTTCGGTGAAGGTTTTATACGATGATGCCAATATTTACATTGGCGCTTATCTGTACGACGACCCTTCCATGATACGGAAACAATTTACATCACGCGATAACCAAAGTCGCGCAGATGTTGATTACTTTTCAATTTTTATCGATACGTATAATGATCACCAGAATGCCTACCAGTTCCTGGTAACTTCCCGGAACGTACAAACAGATTCACGGCTATCTGCTTCAGCACAACCAAACCTGGGAATTTATGGTGATCTAAGCTGGGATGCGGTTTGGGAAAGTAAAGTAGAAATGCAAAAAGATGGCTGGACGGTTGAAATAAAAATCCCCTATTTCTCACTTCGTTTTGCCAAAACAAATATCCAGGATTGGGGCATTAATTTCTTGCGTTTTAGCCGCCGCTATAATGAAGCAGCATTTTGGAATGAAGTAAATCCAAATAATAACGGTTTTGTAAACCAGTTTGGATATTTAACCGGGCTGCAGAATTTAGCGCCGCCGCTTCGCCTGAGTTTTTCTCCCTACATCAGCGGTGGATATAGAAGCACACCCGATGAAAAAGCAGGTTATATCAAAGAAACATTAAAAAGTGGCGGGCTGGATGTAAAATATGGAATCAATGAAAGCTTTACCCTGGATGCCACGCTGATACCTGATTTTGGTCAGGTAATTTCTGATAATGTAGTCAACAACATTACTCCATTTGAACAGCAGTTTAAAGAGAACCGGCCATTTTTTACAGAAGGGACAGAATTGTTTAACAAGGCAGGGATTTTTTATAGTCGCCGCATTGGAAGAACGCCCACTGGCTATGAAGCGGTAAAAGAGTTTACGGATACCGGCAGTAATTATAAGGTGGTTAGCAACCCTGCCGTAACACGTTTATATAATGCTATCAAGTTTTCGGGTAGAAATAAACATAATCTTGGCATTGGTATTTTTAATTCTGTGACGGAAGCGGTACACGCAGAAATTCATAATATTTTTACAAACAAAGATTCTTCTATTCTTACGGAGCCGCTTGCCAACTATAATATTATTGTATTGGACCAGGCCTTGAAAAATCGATCTTCCCTTACATTTACCAATACCAATGTAGTAAGAAAAGGCGGCGCCAATGATGCAAATGTATCCGCACTTGATGTAGTATTATACGATAAAAATAATGAATACGGCCTGAGCGTAAAGCCCCGCTATAGTAAGATATTTGGCAGCGGTGGTTATAGTGGTTACAGCAATGAAACACAATTTGGAAAGGTAAGCGGCCACTGGCAATGGTATATCAATAATAATATTACCTCAGAAAATTACAACCCTAATGACATGGGGTATTTGCGCGCTCCGAATGGCATCATGACCATTGGAGAAGCGAGCTATAATATCTTCCAGGCAAATAACATTTTTTTAAACCAACGGTATGCATTTACTGCATTGCAGTCATATTTGTATAAACCTTTTGGTTACCAGGCAACCGAATTTAAACCCTCCCTATTTTGGATATTTAATAATTTTTGGGATCTCAGCATCAGTGTTCCCATTCAGCCGTTTTGGTTCAACGATTATTTTGAATTACAAACGCCCGGTAAAATGCTGAAACGATCACCCTATTATTCTGTCTTTGTAAGCGGTAGCAGTGATTCACGCAAACGTCTTTTTATTAGCTGGAACATTGGCTTTGCCGAAGGCCCTTTACCAAATGATCCGTACAACGCCGTAACCCTTGGCGCCAGGTATCGCTTCAGTGATAAATTTACCATTGAAGCGTCTGTGCGCAGGCGACATGATAACGGCCAATGGGGCCTGGCCAACAATGGCAAAATATTTATTTTTGATAATGCAGATGAACCAGTTTTGGCACGACGAAAATTTACAGATGTCACATCTATCCTTAGCGGAACGTACAATTTTACTTCACGCATGAACCTGACATTCCGGGCCAGGCATTACTGGAATAAATTAGAAAACACCGGATTGTATAATATCTTGCCGGATGGTTACTGGGCAGAAAGATTTGATTTACAAGCATCAGATTACAATGCCAACTATAATATTTTTAACCTGGACGTTTTTTATACCTGGGATTTTAGCCTCGGTAGCAAAATTATACTGGGATATAAAAATTGGCTGGGCAATGATTACCTGAATGCGATTGATGGCACAAAGAACAGGTTATATACAAATAACCTGGGCAGCCTTTTTACACAGCCACATGGCAATGAAATAACATTGCGTTTTATTTATTTTCTCAATTACCAGGATTTGAGAAATAAGGTCAAAAAGACTTTGTAGTTCAATCAAACAGTTTTTTTGATACCCGCAATCGAGGCCCGCCCAGGTATGCCCGCAGCTCGAAAAGGTGGGTTGCCCCAGAACATTCATGCAGATAATACTTCTCAAAAAGAACCCACCCAACAGGATGTTCCGGCAGGGGCATCATAAATTATAAATTGATTTTGCTGCGCGAAAAGTATTGCAATGCGCTTCAACAATAATTTTTATATCGGCCGAGTAACCGCCACCCATTGCTACCACGCATGGTATTTTATTTTGCCTGAGCATTTTAAATACAATTTCATCTCTTTGTCTGCACCCATCCAATGTTATTTTTAGTTTGCCAAATTTGTCTGTTGCTAAAATATCCGTTCCTGATAAATAGCATGCAAAATCTGGTTGCACGCTGTTAATAAGATTGGTGAGATTCGTTTGCAGCAGATTCAAATAAGTTGCATCATTTGTTCCATCTTCCAATGGAATATCAAGGTCTGATATTTCTTTGTGGAAAGGATAATTATGTCTTCCGTGCATGCTGAATGTAAAAACACGCAGCTCATGTTCAAATATTTTTGCAGTGCCATTTCCCTGGTGCACATCCAAATCGATCATTAATATTTTTTTTGATAATTTTTCGTGCAACAAATAATTTGCTGCTACTGCAAAATCGTTCAGCAAACAAAATCCTTCACCTTTATCTGCAAATGCGTGATGTGTGCCACCAGCAACATTTAGCGATATGCCATACTCAAAAGCATATTTGCAGCAGTCAATGGTTCCCTGCGTGATTATTAATTCTCTTTCGGTTAACAGGGGCGACTGTGGAAAACCAATACGCCTTTGTTCCTTGCCGGACAAGGTTTGATTTTTTAATTTACCGAAGTATTCTGCTGTATGTGTTAATAAAATAATATCATCTGTACATGCTTGCGGCGTAAATAAATTTCCCGTACCGATGCTGCCCTCATATAATAATTGTTCCGGAATAAGTTCATATTTAAGCATCGGAAAGCGATGACCGTCCGGTAGTGGATGCGCATAAATTGGATGGCAGGCAATCTTCAGCATTATAATTGGATCACTGACTGGTTAACAATCGCAAAAACATTATCTTGTTCTTTTGGTCTTATAATTGCCAGCCCGGTAAAACGACTGAACGCAGGCAACACACAAAAGGTAGCCGTAAAATAAAAACACGGAAATTCCAGGGACTGCCTGCCGCCGCCACTAACACGGATACCAGGGTGTATGTGGCCTGAAAAGGTGTAATTTGAAATTTGATCCCGATTGTTTGGGAGCGCATTTTTTAGCTCATGTATATCGTGCATGAATGAAAAATTGTGAATAGCTAACTTTTCATAATTAATTACAACATCCGCTTCTTTATACCATTGTTTGTGCAAAATATCATGATTGCCTATGATTAATTGAATATCCAGTTCAGCAAAATCATTTCTCCATTTTTTAAACCATTCCAATTCTTTGTTTGCAACACTATGAAACATATCTCCCACAACAAGTAATTTTCTTGGTTGAAAAAATTGCAACTGGCTAACCAGCCGTTGTAAATCTTCTTTGTAAACAGATTGCGGGACAGCAATACCTGCTTTTCGGAAATGGCCGGTTTTGCCAAAATGAAGATCAGATACTATCAGGGCTTTTTCTTCTTCCCAGTAAACCATACGCTCTGGTGAAAGCCAAAAATTATTTTGCAGCAATTTGTGATAAAACGGTACTCCCATACACTAATAAAGTGTGCAAAACTATGGCATGACGATGGTGTAACGTTCTTTTTTTATTGCACAGGCTTGTTTAATTTTATTCATTACATTTAACTTTAACCAAAAACAACCTATTATGTCAGACTTCAACCAGCCCAATGATTTTTTACCATCAGCCGGAGAAAAACCTAAACTTCCCACAGGGATTAATGTACTGACCATTCTTACATTTATAGGATGTGGTCTTGCGATCATTGGTAGCCTTTATAATTTCGCGAATGCCAAAGCCGGGTTGGATAAAATGGAAGCAGCCATAAATAGCCCTGGTTATGATCAGATGCCTGCCATCGCCAAGAAGTTCATGAATCCGGAAGCGCTTGAAGTAGCCAGGAAAACATATGAGAACCGTGTGCCAATTAATATAATTAACCTTATAGCAATCGGTTTATGCCTGTATGGCGCTGTACAAATGCGCCAACTAAAAAAGCAAGGATATATGATGTATATTATCGGGGAGATATTGCCATTTGTACCTTCGGTGATATTTATTGGGATAGGCGCACTCACTGGCTTTGGGGGCATAATTGCCATTGCCTTTACGCTCTTATTTGTGTTGTTATATACAGGACAGCGGAAATACCTGGTTAACTGACAAAATGAAAGCAGATCTGAATGGTCTGCTTTTATTTTTCCAATTGTTTCTGCATACGCTTTACGCGATCTTCCAGTTTTTCTGACGATAAATCTTCACGCATGCTGTCTACTTTTATAGGGAAGCAGAAAGGTGTCAATCTTGTGGGGAATGTGAGAATTATTTTTGACTGCTGAATGCGTTCCAGCATATTACGCAGCCTCACTTCTTCCATTTGCTGATCCAGTACTTCGCGATAGGCTTGCTTCAGCAAAATATTATCCGGGTCGTACTCAAGAAAAACCTTAAACAACAATGACGCAGAGGATTGCAGGTGTCTTGCTTTTACTTGCTCACCCGGCATTCCCTGGAAAATAAGTCCGCCGATAACTGCTATATCCCGAAATTTTCTTTTGGCCATTTCAGTGGCATTTACACTTCGCTGAATATCGGCGAGTAAATCATCCGGGCTAAATAATTCATATACATTGCTATCGTCTACCGGTATGGGTTGATCACTCAATAATTCAAAACCATAATCATTCATGGCAAAAGAAAAAGTGATGGGCGTTATTTTGCTGATGCGCCAGGCAAGAATAGCAGCCATCGCCTCATGCACCAGCCTGCCTTCAAACGGATATACAAAGAGATGATAGCCGTCTTTGGTTTCAATTTGTTCTATCAATAATTCATTGGCCTTCGGCACATGAGATAGTTTTGATTGCAAATCAAACAGGGGTTGCAAAGCAATCATTTCCGGATCCCTTTCTTTATAATTAGCGCCACGTACTGCATACTTGTTCTCCGCTTCATTAAATTTCTCACGCAACTTCCTGCCCAGGTTCGCGCTCAATGGCATACGGCCGCCATTCCAGCTGGGAACAATAGACTTGGTAGCGTTTGATTTTTTTACAATCACGGTCATGTCTTTTATCATCACCAGTTCCAAATTTCGGCCCGCCAGCGTAAATACGGTGCCGGGATCAAGCCTGGAAATAAAATATTCTTCTATCACACCAATATAACCGCCGCTCATAAACTTTACTTTCAGCATGGCATCACTTACAATCGTACCAATATGCATGCGATGACGCATGGCCATTCGCCTGCTGGTAATACGGTATACGCCGTCAATAACACTTACTTTTTTAAATTCATCGTATTGTTGTAATGCATTTCCACCTGCCGTAATAAAATACAATATCTCGTTCCATTCATTTTCCGTAATATCAGAAAAACAGTAGGTTGCTTTTATTTCTTTGTAAATGATGGAAGGAATAAATCCATCGCCTACAGCCAGCGTGCACAGGTATTGTGTTAAAACGTCAAAGCATAACATCATCGGGTCACGGCTTTCAATCAGGTTTTCTTTTATACCTTCTTTTAGGGCCGCCGCTTCTACCAGTTCAAGTGAATGGGTAGGGAGAAAATAAATTTTACTGACTGCGTCTGGCTGATGCCCGCTTCTTCCTGCCCGCTGCAGGAACCTGGCCACGCCTTTTGGTGAACCCACCTGTATAACGGTCTCGACTGGCCGAAAATCCACACCCAGATCTAAACTGGCTGTACAAACCACGGCTTTCAATGTGCCGGCATGCAGTGCGTCTTCTACCCAGGTGCGCAATTCACGCTCGATACTTCCGTGATGAAGGGCGATGGCGCCGGCCAAATCAGGCGCAATATTTAAAAGTGTCTGGTACCAGGTTTCGCTCATACCTCTTGTATTGATAAAGATGAGCGTAGTACGGCTGTTATTAATAATGGGTATCACTTTATCAGCGAGCTTTATCCCCAAATGACCTGCCCATGGATATTTCTCCATTTCATCCGGAATAACAGATTCAATGTCTATATTCTTTTTAATATTGGCTCTTACAATAATTCCTTTCTTTTGTAAAGAAGACAATAGCACATCTTTCGCCTGTTCCAGGTTACCAATGGTGGCAGAGATACCCCAGAGCGCGAGCGGGGCATCGTGAGGCGTGAGACGGGAATTGTCAGCGGCTAATGATGTGGAGGAAGTATTCAATGAAGGTTCTTCACTTGCCGCCCGGAGCCGACCCCTCATCGCTGATATTCCAACTATTCTTGAGATCGCCAGTTCAACCTGTACGCCTCTTTTACTTCCCAGTAATTCATGCCATTCATCTACCGCTATTATTTTGAGTGATTTAAAAATATTTGGATAATCTTTTTGTGCGAGTAGCAAATGCAAGCTTTCTGGTGTAATGATTAACACCTCCGGCATTTGTCTTTTTTGTTTTCCGCGCTCCGATGTTGTCGTGTCTCCGTTGCGGATACCGATTTTCCATTGCATATCCAATCCGTTTATAACTTCTTCCATGGCACGGCCAATATCTTTTGCCAATGCACGCAACGGGGTAATCCATAATAATTGCAAACCATTTTTAGTTTTGGTTTTATAATTGCCAGGATGCTGATTGATGTATTGTATAATTGATCCGAGAAAAACAGAAAATGTTTTGCCACAACCGGTGGGTGCATTTACCAGGCCGCTTTCACCATTGATAATATGCTGCCATGCTTCTTCCTGGAATGCAAAAGGCTGCCTGTCCTGTGATGCAAGCCAGTCAGTAATGACTTTGTATCCCGAACTATTTTGGAGTTCATTTTTCAAGTATTGTCATTTTTTTTAGTTTTGCGAAACGGCCGGGAGCCCCCTGGTTGGTTTCCCAAAAAAATTGTTGGTAAGATCAAAATAGAGGAGAAGTTATATTACCTGAACCTCTTAGTCCCTGATGTTTCAAACTTGAGTTCTTTCAAACCTGGTGTTCAATCCTCCAATACAATTTCTTCTAAA
>JBDUAY010000270.1:0-8031 GCA_040004415.1 Bacteroidota bacterium
ATGTTCAGAAAAGTAGTGGAAGACCTGGTGCATAACAAAGAAGTAAATATTACAAGCCGTTACGAAAGCCTGGAACGCAATAATGTTGTGGGCGATTTTCAATTTATTGTAATGGAAAAATACCTGAGCCAGGATAATGAACTTCCATTTTTTGAAAGGGTGATCATGAAATTATATTTCTGGCTGAAAGAATTGAGCTTGTCTGAAGAAAGAGGCTTTGGCCTTGACCCGTCTAATGTAAACATTGAAAAATTTCCGTTGATTGTAGCACCTGTGCAGGGCATAAAATTAAAACGCGTGTACAACAACCAGGAGGAAGAGGAAACAGGAGCTTTTTGAATTGTAAAAGATAAATTTTAATCTTCTGATTTTTGTTATTGCTGGTTATTTTACGGTAACAGCATTCAAAATTCAAAATTTAAAATAATTTTTCCTGAATACAACCCTCCTTTATATTGTCATCATCATTGCGGTACTATGCCTGCTGGTGTATTTCTTGCAGGATAAATTTATTTTCAAACCGGAAAAACTACGGCAGGATTTTAAATTTAAATATGATGTTCCTTTCAGGGAATTGTTTTTTGATGTTGAACCGGGTGTACGCATTAACGGGTTGCATTTCTACCGCGAACATCCTCAAGGCCTCATATTGTACATGCACGGCAATACACGAAGCATTAAAGGCTGGGCAAAATATGCCGCTGATTTTTACCGGTACGATTATGATGTAGTGCTGGTAGATTACCGTGGCTTTGGGAAAAGCACTGGCAAAAGAAGTGAAAAGGAAATGATGGGCGATATGCAGTTTGTGTACGAAAAATTAAAGACACAATACCCCGAAAATCATATCCTGGTGTATGGGAGAAGTCTTGGCAGCGGCTTTGCCAGCAAACTTGCCAGCGATAATAAGCCGAGGTATTTAATTCTGGATTCGCCATTCTATAATTTCACCCGCGTAGTAGAACGCTTTCTGCCTTTTTTACCGGTTAAATTTTTGTTGATGTACCAGTTGCGCACCGACAAATGGTTACGCCGTGTAAATTGCCATACGTATATTATACACGGCACGCGCGACAGGCTGATACCCATTAAACACAGTGAAAAACTACAAATGATCAATCCGCAAAAAATTACCCTGATACGCATTCACGGTGGCGGGCACAATAATCTGCCTTCGTTTCCGGAGTACCATAATTTTATCAGGGACATTTTAAAAAGCTGATATCGGTTTCGGGATTGGGCGATTTTGGGATCTGTAGTAATGCAGTCTCAAAAGAAATCTCAACATCCCGCAATCCTACACCTCAAAATCTAAATTTATTCTATGCCAGGACGAAAAATAATATTCAGGTGGATAAAAATAATCTTAATGCTGTACGGATTGATTGGCATTGCGATTTATTATCTCCAGGATACTATTTTATTTCACCCGGAAAAAATAGGAAAAAATAATTCCTATAATATTTCTGTTCCGCACAAAGAAATAAATATTCCTTACAACGATAGCGCTAATATTAATATCATACAATTTGTTACTGCCGCTCCGCCAAAAGGGGTAGTTTTATATTTTCATGGAAACAGGAAAAACATTGCCTGGTATGCAAAGTATGCACCCAACTTTACAAAAAACGGCTATGAGGTTTGGATGATAGATTATCCCGGTTATGGTAAAAGCACGGGCGCTTTAACGGAACAACGCCTGTACGATTACGCAGAACAATTATACCGGCTGGCGGCATCGCGGTTTGCAAAAGACAGTATTATCCTTTATGGCAAGAGTATGGGTACGGGGCTGGCAACATATATCGCGTCCAGGAAAAATTGTAAGGAATTAATTCTTGAGACGCCCTATTATTCTATTACTTCACTGGCTGCACATTATTTCCCCATTTATCCTGTTAGCAGAATAATTCACTATAAAATACCATCGTACCAATACTTGCAGAAAGTGATCGTGCCTGTTACTATTTTTCATGGAACCTCAGATGGTGTTATACCATACAGCAACGCAGAAAAATTAAAGCCTTTCTTAAAACCAGTTGATCAATTTGTAACTATTGAAGGCGGCAGTCATAATGACCTCAACGACTTCCCGCTGTTTCACCAGAAACTGGATTCTTTGCTGAGATAGTCAGCCATCTATCGCCATTGTTGGTGTTATCCCTGTAAAACTGTTCAGAAGATAAAAAGCTTGGTGATTTTCCCCCTGCCAAAATTCTTCCGAACAGTATAGTGTTTTCACCAACACCCGAAATAGTGAAAATCATTATCTATTCCTCCAGCGTAACCTTATTCTTTCCCACCTTCAATTTGTACCCCACGCCTACTTTCAACGCATAATTCTCTTTGTTATGGCTCACCGGAAAATTATAACAAACAGGGTAATCATATTCTTTCACAATTTCCTGAACAATCTCATAAACAGTTTTACCAAAAGGCCGCTCTGTATCGGTCATATCAGAAAAACCACCAACAATAAGACCTCCCAATTTCTGCAGTTTACCGCTTCTTTTTAACTGGTACAACATACGATCAATTTTATACAGCAATTCGCCGGTATCTTCTAAAAATAAAATCCTGCCTTTTGTTTTTATGTCGGAAGAAGTACCAATTAAATGCGAAACCAATGTAAGGTTGCCGCCTGCCAATTCACCAACAGCTTCGCCTTTCCTGTTGTATTCATGAACCGCGCATTCATATTTCGCCTTCTTTCCTTCAAGTGCATTTTTTAACGACAGAATATACTCATTTTCTGCACCTCCATCGTTAAACGCTGCTGCCATCGGGGCGTGCAATGTTGCAATTTTATAATTGCTGTAAATATGTTCATGCAAAACAGTAATATCACTAAAGCCAATAATCCATTTCGGTTTTTTTTTGAACAAAGTAAAATCAAGCTGTTCAATAATCCTTCCAAGTCCGTACCCACCACGGCCGCACAGTATTGCATTGATACTATCGTCATCCAGCATCGCCTGCAGTTCATCTGTTCTTTCTTCATCCGTACCTGAAAAATAATTGGTTGACCCACTGCCAAGTGTTTTACCCAGCATTACGTTGTATCCCCATGCATGTAATGTATCAATACAGGTTTGCGCTTTTTCAGCGGCCATAAAACCAGCCGGACAGGTAATGCCAATGGTATCTCCTTTTTGCAAATACGGTGGAATTGTGATCATGTTATTATTTTATTGCAATCAACTTTGTTTGGCTGACTGCTTGTATATTTCATTCAAACTTACGGAATCCGTTTTCACTTCAAGCTGGTGTTTGACACCGCACTTTAAAGCAAAATTATTTTTTTGATGGCCTACCGGGAAATCAAAACAAACAGGGTAATTGTAGGCTGATACTTTTTCCAAAACAATATCCTGGAGGGTTCTTCCGAATGCATCATCCAAACTATCATCCGGTTTTATTTTAAAACCTCCAACTACCAGGCCTTTTAAATCCGTTAATTTTCCGGTTCTTTTTAAGCCCCAGAACATGCGGTCTATGCTGTACATATATTCCCCGGTATCTTCTACGAATAGAATTTTTCCTGCTGTTATAATGTCAGATCTGCTTCCTGCCAGCGATTCAAGCGTTTTCAAATTTCCGCCCACCAATATCCCTTCGCCTTTACCTGTTTTATTTTTTTCATTGGGGATGGCTGTATATTTCATTGTCTCCCCCATCAACACCTGCTTAATAGAAAGTATCGTTTCAATCTGCGCGGGTTCTGCTTTGCTCCAGTCGTCCGGAAAACTATTGCACATTTTTGAATGCACAGAGGCAATATTGTAATTACGGTTAAGGTCAGAATGTATCACGGTAATATCGCTGAAGCCGATGATCCATTTTGGATGTTTCAACAGCCGGGTGAAATCAAGTTTGTCGATGATCCGCACAGCACCATATCCGCCGCGGGCACACATAATGGCATTAATAGAATCATCATCCAGCATTTGCTGCATATCTGTTGCACGCTCTTCATCGGTACCACCAAAAGTGAAATCCCGTTTACCAATAGTAGTACCAACTTTTATATTAAATCCCCAGCTTTGCATCTGCTGAACAGCTGGCTGTATGCCGGCCATTGTTATATAACCGGCGCAACTGGTAATACCAATTGTGTCTCCAGCCTTCAGGTAAGGCGGAATGATCATCGGTTTTCCGGTATTATCATCAATAGTATGCGTTGTTGCGCCCAGGGCAGGTATAACAGCACCGGCAGCAAGAACTGAAGAAAGAAAATGTTTACGCTTCATGCGCTAAAGTTATCGGAAATCAACCATTTTGGCGTTGCCTCCAATTAAGGTATTTTTGCGGACTGTATGGTAAAAGTTAGTTCATTCCCTGAACATTTTGCCTGGATAAAAATTGAAAAAGAATAAAAGATCGGATAATGAAAGATTATAAAAGAATATTGGTTACAGCGGCGTTGCCATATGCTAATGGACCCTTACACATTGGCCATCTGGCGGGATGCTATATACCCGCAGATATTTATGTGCGTTACCAGCGTGCACAAAAACGTGACATTAAATTTGTTGGTGGCAGCGATGAACATGGCGTACCCATTACCATCCGCGCCATGAAAGAAGGCATTACGCCGCAGCAGGTAGTAGATAAATATCATACATTGATTAAAGAAAGCCTTCACAACATGGGCATTTCATTTAATATCTATTCACGCACCTCCAATAAGATACATCACGATACCGCATCAGATTTTTTTAAAAACCTGTACGATAAAGGCCTGTTTGAAGAAAAAGAAACAGAACAATATTATGACGAGCAGGCGAAAACGTTTTTGGCTGATCGTTATATTATTGGCACCTGCCCCGTATGTGCTAACCCAAATGCATATGGCGATCAATGTGAACGATGCGGATCTTCTTTAAGTCCGGAAATACTTATAAACCCGCACAGCGCACTCAGCGATGCAGTTCCTGTAAAAAAGACGACAAAGCATTGGTATTTTCCATTGCAGAATTATGAACCCTGGCTAAAAGAATGGATCATAGAAGGACATAAGGAATGGAAAAATAATGTGTATGGCCAATGCAAAAGCTGGCTCGACAATGGCTTGCAATCAAGAGCTATGACCCGCGACAGCAATTGGGGCATTAAAGTACCGTTGCCAAATACAGAAGGAAAAGTATTGTACGTTTGGTTTGATGCGCCCATTGGCTATATATCTGCTACCAAAGAATTAACGGATAGCTGGGCTGATTACTGGTGTAAAGAAGATACCAAACTGGTGCATTTTATTGGTAAGGATAATATTGTTTTTCATTGCATTATTTTTCCGGCAATGCTAAAGGCACATGGCAATTTTGTATTGCCGGATAATGTGCCTGCCAATGAATTTTTAAATATAGAAGGCGACAAAGTTTCCACCAGCCGCAACTGGGCTGTTTGGGTAAATGAATACCTGGAAGACTTTCCAGGCCAGCAGGATACACTCCGGTATGTTCTCTGCGCCAATGCGCCGGAAACAAAAGACAATGATTTTACCTGGAAAGATTTCCAGGACAGGAACAATAGCGAACTGGTAAATATTTTTGGCAATTTTGTGAACCGCGGATTTGTGTTAATGCATAAATTATGCAATAGCAAAGTGCCACCATTGCACAAAGAAGCGCTGGATGAAAAAGATGCCGTGATATTGAACGAAATAAAAGAAGCCAAAACAAAAGTGGAAAATTTACTGGAACAATATAAATTCCGGGATGCCCTTTTTGAGATAATTGATTTGGCAAGGAAAGGGAATAAATACATGCAGGAAAAAGAGCCCTGGATTGTAGCAAAACGTTTGGTAGAAAATCCAAAGGCCCAGGAACTGATAGATAATTGTTTGCACATTTGTTTACAATTGACCGCTAATCTTGCTGTTCTTATCAACCCGTTTTTGCCCACTACTGCAAAAAAAATGCTGCACATGATGAAAGTGGTAGACAAAATGCTGGAATGGGAAAATGCGGGCAAAATCAATTTGCTTAGTGTAGGCTACAGTTTACGGGAGCCGCAATTATTATTCAGGAAAATAGAAGATGAAGAAATAAAAGTACAGGTGGAAAAATTGCAAAAAAATAAAATAATGACGGAAGCTGAAAAACAAAAACTTGAAACAGGTTCGGCAGATCTTGCAAGTGAAAAGCCGGTTAACAAACCGATTATACAATTTGATGACTTTGCAAAAATCGATCTGAAAGTTGGAACCATTACGGGCGCCGAAAAAGTCGCAAAAGCAGATAAATTATTAAAGCTGGAAGTTGATCTTGGTTTCGAAAAAAGAACAATTGTATCGGGAATTGCTTTGCATGTTAAGCCAGAAGAAATAATTGGCAAACAAGTAGTTGTAGTTGCTAATCTTGCTCCCCGTAAAATGAAAGGCATTGAAAGTAATGGAATGATATTAATGGCGGAAGACGCTGCAGGAAAATTATATTTTGTAAATCCTGATGCAGGTATTAATAATGGAAGTTCTGTCAGCTAAATCATAGAGTTGAGTTGTTGCAGGCCCTGGCAGACATGCCGGGGTTTGTTATAACCATGAAAGCTATTTAAGATTATTGCGAATCCATATTGTAAATTTCCCAAAAGGATCACGGTAAATTTCATGAAAATCAGGTGCATGACTATTGTTTGGTGCATCAGCATTATAGACAATGCAATCGTATAAATCATTTGCTGAGAAAGGTTTATAGCGCATGCTGTTTTTTGCAGACAGGCTAAATTCGATGGTTTTATTTTCCACGCGATAGTAGTATTCTATTCCCGGGTAGTAATAATAAAAATAAGTAACCGCAGATGAATTATCATAACACGAGGCAATCTTGTTATTGATTAACAACCTGGACACATCAGCAACCATTTTATCATATGGATACACGACAGAGAAGGAGTACAAATCCAGTAAAAGCGCCAGGCCTGCTGCTGAATACCCGATTCTTTTTTTCCATGCGTTGTGTTTAGCAAGAAATGGTTCGGCTATTTGCACAAAAAGACAAGTTAACAACGGCACAGACAATGCCCCAAATGCCAGCGATCTTCCTGCATATGGAAAACCTGTAATAAGATAAAAAAAAACGGTTGATGACGGCAGCCCCACAGCAAATATCAGCAGCACCCTGTAGTTTTCAGGCAATTTATTTTTAAGGAATGGAGCAACCATCACCGCTGTAATAAAAATAATAATACCGGCGCTGCTATAGCCCGCATAATCTGCAAATATGTTATACAATACATTGGGCATAGATTTTATAATGACATAATAAGAAGGTGTTGATTTCACAACGTTTCCAAAAATAGCAGTACCCGTGGTGATAAATATGGGAGCATAAATAATTATAAAGCCTGCAACAATTAAAAAGTTTGTTCTTATAAAAAACCAAACGAGCGCCTTATTTCTTTTTATCAAATAAAACAAACCTGTAATCAGCATAAAAAAAAGAAATAAAATATGCGTGGTCATTGAATACAGGCCTCCTATTCCCGCTAAAAAATATATGGCCATATATTTTTTCTGGTCCGGGTTGTTTAGCCAAAACAAAAAACTAAAAATTCCAGCGATAGCGAATAACAATTCGTGCATCACTCCCCTGGCATTTACCATAAACATTACAGTAAGCGGCATAAATGCAAAAGCAGCCAGGCCCGCCATTGCTATAA
Source organism: Bacteroidota bacterium (assembly GCA_040004415.1). GTDB lineage: Bacteria > Bacteroidota > Bacteroidia > Chitinophagales > Chitinophagaceae > JACMLD01. The sequence goes on from JBDUAY010000270.1 coordinate 7,660, forward strand.
AATGACTGTTAAAGTATCTTTTCAGGCAGGCATATAATATAAAAAAAGAAGCAATCCCAAAAATAAACGGAGACAAGCGCAGGTTAATCTTCATCGGGAAAGGCAACATTTTAAAAAAATGAGTTGTCATCTCAAATAAAGGATAGCTGCTATAGGTAAAAAAAGAATAAAAAAAATGGTTGGCGGTATAATAATTATAACTCCACATTTCATCATAATTGAGATACGTGGTAAGCATCCGGTATATCAAAAAAAATATGCTAATACCCATCAGCGCAAATACAGAAAGGTTTTGCCGGCGGGAATTGTTTTTGAAGACACCCTTAATTGCTTTCACAGATTGCAAAACTGAAGTAATTAAAAACCTGAGTT